>CAVCRS010000057.1:0-27121 GCA_963604635.1 Faecalibacillus sp. | reverse complement strand
GAACCTGACGCGGTCCATACCGCCGTAGGGAATGCAGAAACTCCAATGCGCCGGAAGGCGTGCCCCTTGCATAAATTATTAATAATTATGCGAGGTTTTTTATTTATCCTTAATCTGCTGCTGGCCCTCGGCCTTGCGGCACCTGCCGTTTCAGGGCAGGACAAACTCTCCGTTTCCGGAGATGAAGATGTCAGAATTGGACGCGAAAGCGGCCGCGAAAATGGGGATGACCCTGACGGACGGCGGGAGAAACTCGACAGCGCCGTGGTCTCTGCCAGCCGCGCAGGTGGCTCTACTCCAGTCACTTACACAATGATCAGTCAGGAAAGTCTGCGCAGCTCGAATCCGATCAATTCGCTTCCGATGACGCTCGCCCTGCAGCCGTCGGTCGTGAGCGCGAACGAGGGCGGAACCGGGCTCGGCTACTCGAAATTCCGCGTGCGCGGCGTCAGCGGGTCTCAGACCAATGTGACCCTGAACGGCATAACCCTGAACGATGCCGAGTCGCAGGAGGTCTTCTGGGTGAACATCCCGTCGCTCTCGTCGATTCTCTCCTCCGTCCAGCTTCAGCGCGGCCTCGGTACCTCGGCCAATGGTGCAGGAGCGTTCGGTGCAAGCGTGAATATGAGTACGGCCTCCGTCGGAACCGAGCCTTATGCCAGATTTGACTACTCCAGGGGAGCCTGGAACAGTTCGATGACCACCGTCGCGGCGGGCACAGGTCTGCTTCCGGGCGGATTCTATGCCAGCGCGGCTTACTCGAAGAATACTACCGACGGCTATATCCGCAACGCCTGGGCCAATGTTCAGTCCGCTTTCGCGGTGCTCGGCTGGATGAATGAAACCAATTCCCTGAGATTCACCTGGCTTATGGGCAACCAGCACACAGGCATCACCTGGAACGGAATCTCCGCCGCCAAAATGGCGACTGACCGCACCTACAACTCCGCAGGGGAGTATTACGATGAGTTCGGGAACGTCAGGTACTATGACAATGACAGCGACAACTACACCCAGAACCATCTCCAGCTCAGCTACGCTCACCAGTTCAGCCCGGAACTTGTATGGAGCACGACTCTGAATTACACTCCGGGCAACGGCTATTACGAAGAGTATAAGGCGGATGCGTCATTCGCGGACTATGGCCTGAAGAATGTCGTGAAGGACGGAGTGACCTATGACAGTTCCGATATGGTCCGCATCAAGTCGATGGACAACAGACTCTATGTCCTGAACTCTTCCCTCACTTTCCGCAAGGGGCGTCTCAATTCGGTAGCCGGCATCTATCTTTCCCGTTATGACGGCGACCACTTCGGAAACATAGACTGGTCTGACGTCCTCGGCGATGATTACGATTACAGCACCACCGAGTGGTATCGCAACAACGGCCTGAAGCAGGAAGCGAGCGCGAACTGTCGCGCTGAATACCAGTTCAGTAAAACTCTCACTGGCTATGCCGACCTCCAGTACCGCTATGTCAGCCTCAAGATGAAGGGCATCGATGATGAGTTCAGCGACCTGGCCTATGACACGTCCTGGGGCTTCTTCAATCCGCGCGCGGGCCTTTCCTGGAACATTTCCGACAGCCACCGCGTTTACGGCTCCGCAGCTCTCGGCCACCGCGAGCCCGGCCGCAGCGACATCAAGGACGTGATCGAGACGATCAACGCAGGCGGAACCCGCGAGTCTCTGAAAGCCGAAAAGATGCTCGACATTGAACTCGGCTACGAGTTCACTTCGGAGAATTTCTCCGCGTCGGCGGACCTCTATGCGATGGAGTACCGGGATATGCTCATCGAGACCGGCAAGCGCAGCAACGTCGGCTATGCCATCAAGGAGAACGTGCCGCGCGCGTGGAGAAGGGGAGTGGAAGCCTCAGCCGCGTGGAAGCCGCTGTCCGGCCTCGAGATCTCGGCCAATGCCGCCCTCTCGGACAACCGCATCAAGGAATTCACCGCATATCTGGACGCATACGATGCGGATTGGACGAGTCTCGGCCAGGTAAGCACGAGCTATTTCCGCCCCCATATCCTGCTTTCGCCTTCCTTCCTCGGCGCTCTGCAGGCTCAGGCACAGCTGGGCGAGTGGCTGCACGGCGCTGCATTTCAGAATCTTACGCTTTCGGCTGACTGGAAGTACGTCGGAAAGCAGTATTGGGACAATACTTCGAACGCCGACCGTTGCATCCCGGCCTACAACGTGATGAACTGCTCGCTGCGCAAGGACTTCTCCGTCCAGGGCGGCACGCTCGGCATCGGACTCTATGTCAGCAACTTGCTGAATGCGAAGTACTATGCTGACGCCTGGGTTTACCGCGCGATGGTAGGCGGCGCCGAGTATCAGGAGGAGGGACTCTTCCCGCAGGCTCCGCGAAACCTTCTGCTGAAAGTTACGCTTCGCTTCTGATTTCCCCCAACCCCCATTATGGGGGCTCGACCTCCGGTCGGTGTCGCTTCGCTCCGAAAGAGCTTCGACATAACGTTATTTATAAAATTGGACGGCTCGAAAGGGCCGTCCAATTCAGTTATAACCAGGTGTCGAAATAGTCGGTGACCTTGTTCATCAGGTGCACGCGCCAGATGCCCATCACGTTGTGCTCCGAGCGCGGGTACGGGAAGTAGTCGAGCTGCACGCCGTGCTCTATGCACTGCTGCACGAAGCTGAGAGAATGTTCCCAGACTACCGTGTTGTCGACAGCGCCCTGACAGATAAGGAGTTTGCCCTTCAGGGAATCCACGCGGTTCAGGAGTGAAGTTTTCTCGAAGCCCTCAGGATTCAGAATCTGCGTGTCCATATAGCGCTCGCCGTACATTATTTCGTACCATTTCCAGTCGATGACCGGACCTCCTGCCACACCGGCCTTGAACACTTCCGGATAATGTGTCATCAGGGAGATGGTCATAAAGCCGCCGTAGCTCCAGCCGTGCACGCCGACTCTCTCGCTGTCAACGAACGGCAGTTCGAGCAGCTTGTGGATTCCGGCCATCTGGTCCTCCATTTCCACCTTGCCGCACTCGCGGTTAATGGCCTTTTCATAGGCGGTTCCGTGGTATGGAGTGCCGCGGTTGTCCTGGACATAGACTATGTAGCCCTTCTGGGCCATAAGCAGTTCCCAGTAGCGCACATAGCCCAGCCAGCTGTCGTGAACCATCTGGGAATGAGGCCCTCCGTAAACATAGAGAAGAAGCGGATACTTCTTCGCCGGGTCGAAATCAGGAGGCAGGAAGAGACGGTAGTGATTCTCATACTGCCCGTCGGCGCTCGCGATCTTGCCGAAAACGGCCTCGCCGCAGCGGTACTCCGCCATAGGATCCCCGGCTTCAAAGAGCCTGCGTACCAGAGTACCGTCGGCGGAGCGCAGATTCAGAATGCGCGGAGTGTTGAAGTCGCTGTAATTGTCCAGGAAATAGCTGCAGTCAGGGGAGATCTGCACACTGTGCCAGCCCCTTTCGGGAGTCAGGCGCTCCGGCTTTCCGAATTTCACCTTGCTGACGGCTCCGCTGCGGTGTTCCTTCACCTCGATGCGATAGAGATGCATCTCGGCAGGGGAGACCTCGGAGGAGGTGTAATAGATATACCTGCCGTCTTCGGAAGCGAACTCCACATCTGCGTCTACGTTCGTTATGCGGACGATACCGCCCTCTGTGTCACAGAGATACAGGCTCTTGTAGCCGTCGCGGTTGTCACTGCTGTAGATGAAATGCCCCTTGTCCCCGAAGAAATGCAGCGGGGCGTAAGGCTCCACCCAGGCCTCGTTGTCCTCGGTCAGGACGGTGCGTACGAAACTGCCGTCGGAGGCATCGTACATATTCAGACGCACGTGATGCTGGGTGCGGTCGATTACCTGGATGAAGATGTAGGCCTCGTCAGGAGACCAGGAGATGTTCGACAGATAGCGGTCGGTACCGAAGTCGGTCACGGCGGCCCATACCGTTTCACCTGTTTCCAGATCAAGGATTCCCAGACCTATACGCTCGGAATCCATACCGTTCATAGGGTATTTGATGCTTTCCAGCGAGCCTGTGCGCGTGGTGATGTCCAGAAGCGGGAAGTCCGTCACGTGGGATTCATCCTTGCTGTAGAATGCGAGTCTGCCTCCCTTCGGGGACCAGAAGATGCCTCCGTTTATCGCGAATTCGTTGCGGGAGACTGTCGTGCCGTAGCTTACGGACGGGTCTTCAGAAATGGCCACTTCGTGGATGTTGCCCTCTGTGTCAGCATAATACAGGTCTCTCCCGAGACAGTATGCGATGTCGCCCCTTGAGGATACCTCTCTGGCGCTGACCCCCGCAGGCAGAGCCTGCGCGGCGGCTGACGCCGCCGGGGCTTCGTAATCTTTCAGATTGCCCCCGATATCGGATATTTTCCACTGCCTTTCACCGGGGGACAGCAGGGCGAAGCTGCTGCCGTCAATCCAGCTGGCTCCCATTCTCTGCGGAGCCAGACGGCCCATAACCGCCTCCTCCATCGTGATGGTCTTCGTGCCCGTATTGGCCGGACGGCTGTCTATCACGCCCTCGAAATACGATGCGGCTGCAGCCGGGTTTGCCGGGACTGCGCTGGCGGCTTTTGCCGGCATTCCGACAGGCTCATCGGTCGCGGGTGCGGCATTGAGCGGAACGCTCAGACAGATGGCAGCTGCGCTGAGCGTAGATGTTAAAATGCTGAGTCTCATATTATTCGAGAGGTATTACGGTGGTCATGTCGGATTTCTGGACGGAGATGATTTCATCCACGATGAACTTCTCCATTCCGCGCCACGGCAGCGCTCCGAGGTACTCCCTGTAATGCACTTCGACCATCTTGCCGCTGCAGCGCATCAGCGAATCGGCCACTTCCTTGTCCACGACTGAGAAATTGAACTCGTTAGACTGGATGCTGTTGGTTCCCTTCGCGCCTTTGAAACCTGTCTGGATGAGACGGCCTTCATAGGTCTTGAAGACATATCCCTTGTACATTACCTGATTAAGCTCTCCGGCCTTCACGCCTTCGCCGAAAACGAAGCAGAAGCGGAAATAGCAGAAGCCCGCGAGTGCGAGTATCACCACCAGGCTCACGATGCCTGCGATCTTTTTTCCTGTTTTCATATCTGCATTACTTTATAACTTCATTGTTAAGTCCCCAGCTGGTAAGGGTTGCGATGTACGGAATCACCTGATATGCAAGCTTCTGGTGCCCGAGCTGATTCGGATGGGAGCTTGCTCCGAGGTTGCGGTCGTCATTGTGGTGGATGCCCTGCGTGAAGTCCGTATAATATACGTTCTTCATTCCGCTCTTCTTTACTGCGGCGTGCACATACTTGCTCAGATTCTCATCGCAGATGGAAGACATGCAGAGGATGGGATGATCCTCGCCGTAATTGTCCTTGATTTCCTTCAGAAGGGTCAGGTAGCCCTTGGTGAAACTGGCTTCGCTCGGCTGCATACTTACGGAGAAATCATTGGTACCCAGATAGATGACGGTGATGTCGGGCCTGAATTCGCTCTGCGAAGGGTCCCATTTCACCTCGCGGTTCATATCGAAGGTCTGGGTATAGCGCTCAGGCATATGCCATCCGGCGAATTTGGAATTGTAGTTCCTGGCGATGCCCATCCCTGAGTGCGCCACCACCACATAATCGGCGTTGAAATAACGCGAAACCACTGAGGCATAGGATTTTCCGCAGTTCTCAGTCTCCGGGGTGAACGGGTCTTTGGCCACGCTGTTCTCAGCCCCGTAACCGCAGGTGTAGGAGTCTCCCACGAACTCTATGCAGCGCGGCTTGAGCGGAAGCGCCGGGATGAGCTTGCCCTTTGTGATCACCTCCCTGAATGTCGTGGTGCCCTGCTCGCCCTCGGTGCGCTTCTGGATGGTGACGAAGTGCTGCGAAGGGATCTTTTTGCCGTAGATGGCCTTGAAATCGGCTTCGTTCACGATTTCGATGCGGCCGTCAAAGACGATGTTCGCCTCGATCTTGCCGAAAGTGCTCTTTTCATCCCCGTTTCCGATGGCGAGGATGCGGTCAGGCTCAGCTGTCGGAGCCTTGTCAATCCAGACGTTGAAGTAATCTCGGTGGGTATCCGAGGCGTTGATGGCCAGATAGTTGCCTTCGAATGAAATGCGGACATAGGTCGCAGTCCAGTCGAAGGAAACGCTTCCGTCCTCCACAAGCGTGCGTCCCACGTAAGTTATGAGCGAATCGGAAGCCTGGCTGACCGTTTCCTTCACAGCCTTCGGCGCCGCAAACGCTGACAGGCTCATCACCGTCATCGCTGCAATCAATAGAATCCTTTTCATTGTTATCGTATTTTGTTTCATTTCCACAATCAAACAAATATAGCGACATTCTCTCTCAACTCCAAAACTCCGTCCCCATATCTTTCCCGAAGCCGTTCCTCCTTTTGCCAAACCGCGTCCCAAAGCCGGACTTTCGCTGTCAAAATAACAAATTTCGCCACAAATGACCCTGAAATTGTGCTTTTGAGAGAGGACTTGATTATATTTGTGAAATCAAAACAGCTTTTGAGCCGTTATCACATTATGAAAATTTTCAGTACAAGAAATGCCTTCAGAGAGGCATACGTCGATACTCTGGCGAAACTTTATGAATACGCCACAGGTCAGTTCCCCAAGCGCCTGATGTCCACGATGGCTGACGCCGCCGATGTGACCTACACCTATGCCTCCTTCAAGTCCGCCTGTGACGATCTGTCGAAAAAACTCACCCAGTACGGCATCGGCGCCCGTGACAAGGTCGCCATATATTCCCAGAATATGCCCAACTGGACAGTGGCATTCTTCTCCGCCGTCCCGTTCGGCCGCATAGCGGTTCCGATCCTTCCGGAATCTTCTGAAAATGAGGTAAGCAACGTCCTCACCCATTCCGAATCCAAGGTTCTTTTCGTATCCAAGAGGCTCCTTCACAATGTAAGTCAGGAGGTTATGGACCGTCTCACCCTCGTGATCGACATCGAGACCTTCGATATAATCAAGCAGGATGACGAGGCTTTCACCTGCGACGGAAAGGTGGCTATGCCTCTGCCTGACGACATCGCGTGCATCATTTACACATCCGGAACCACGGGAAACGCGAAGGGCGTGGTGCTCAGCCACCGCAACCTGACTTCCTGCGTGAAGTCCTGCTACCACTGCTGCAAGCGTCACTCCTATGACCGCTGGCTCTCCATCCTTCCGATGTCGCATACCCTCGAGATGACCATCTGTATGCTCTATCCTATGTACGTGGGAGGCAGCGTGTATTACATTTCCAAGCCTCCGGTACCGTCCCTGCTTCTGAAAGTGATGAAGGAGGTCAAGCCTACGACCATGCTCTCGGTTCCTCTCATAATCGAGAAGATTTACCGCAACAGCATCGTTCCTACCATACGCAAGAGCCAGATACTCACCTGGCTGCAGAAGCATATGCCGTTCATCCTCTATCGTATAATAGGTATGAAACTCCGTCAGACCTTCGGAGGGCAGATGACATTCTTCGGCATTGGCGGAGCCAAGCTGGACCCGGAGGTGGAGACGTTCCTGCTCAAGGCGCGCTTCCCGTACGCGATCGGCTACGGACTGACCGAGACTTCGCCTCTGCTCAGCTTTATGATGGGCCGCAACCGCACCCCGGGTTCCATCGGCATCCCGTGCCGCGGCGTGACCCTGAAGCTCTACAACCCCGACCCGGCTACAGGGGAGGGCGAAATTGTCGCGAAGGGCCCGAACGTAATGCTCGGCTACTACAAGGATCCGAACCGCACGCGCGCGGCGTTCACTCCTGACGGGTGGTTCCGCACGAACGATCTCGCGTGCCTCGACGAAAAGGGACGCTACCATATCAAGGGGCGCCTGAACAATATGATTCTCGGTCCTTCGGGCGAGAATATCTATCCGGAGGAAATCGAGCAGGTCATCAATGGTATAGACACTGTAAATGAGTCAGTTATCGTGTCCCGCCAGGGTAAGCTCGTGGCTCTCGTGAATTTCGACGAGACCGCCATCGACTGGAATCACGAGGGCGAGGAGGAGTTCCTGAAGAAGCTCGAGGAGAAGAAGGAGATGATCCTCGGCATCGTGAACAAGAACGTGAACAAGACCTCGAAAGTCAGCGACGTACAGGTGATGAAAGAGCCATTCGAAAAGACCGCCACCCGCAAGATCCGCCGCTTCAAGTATACGAACACCAAAGGTTTATAGCCGTCGGCCGGCTCCGCGTCCAATGCGGTTGCGGAGTTTTCGAAAGATAAGGAGATTATAAGATTCACAAATATTATTCAAATTCAATTATTGGGTTTGAATAATTTATTTTGAATAATTATCTTTGCGAAAACAATACTGATATGGCAAAGACGATAAACCCCTTTGTAGTTTCGGGCAGAATAGAGCCCGAATACTTCTGTGACCGGAAAGCCGAGTCCGCAAGGCTCGTCAAATCCGTAACAAACGGAAACAATCTGGTGCTCATCTCTCTCAGGAGAATGGGTAAGACCGGGCTTGTGCGCTTCTGCTATGACCTGCCGGAGATAAAGGACAGTTACTACACCTTCTTCATCGACATACTGCACACCTCAAGTTTGAGGGAGTTGGTATATGTTCTCGGAAAAGAAATCTACAACACACTCCAGCCACGGGGCGAAAGGATTGCAGGAATCTTCCTCCAGACACTCAAGTCCATCCGGGGAAAATTCTCTCTCGACAGTGTGACAGGGCAGCCTTCCTTCAGCCTTGAACTGGGGGACATCGAACGGCCTGATTTCCTTCTCGATGATATTTTCAGTTATCTTGAAGGAGCCGACAAGCCGTGTGTTGTCACCATAGATGAATTCCAGCAGGTGGCAAAATATCCTGAGAAGAATACTGAAGCACTTCTGAGGGGCTATATTCAGAAGTCATCCAACTGCAATTTCATCTACGCCGGCAGTGAGCGGCATATGATGCAGGAGATGTTCCTCTCTGAGAACCGTCCGTTCTACCAAAGCGCCGATATGCTGGAATTGAAAGCCATCCCCAAGGAGTCGTATGTGCCTTTCATCACGGAGAATTTCAAAAAATTCGGTAAAGACCTCGCTTCCGGCTGTGCTGAACAAGTATATGACTTCTTCTCCGGACATACTTTCTACATACAGAAAGTGTTCAACGAAGCTTTCACTGACACGGCCCAGGGGCAGACGTGTACATCTGACACCGTCAATACGGCCCTGTGCTCGATTCTCGAGAGTTATGACACAACATTCCGCGAGAGACTTTCCACAATAACTGAAAAGCAAAAAGAGTTCCTGTATGCCGTTGCCGCTGAGGGTGAAGTGAGCTCAGTCACATCTGCCGCCTTCATAAAGAAACATAAACTCTCTTCGGCAAGCTCCGTACAGGCGGCCGCAAAAAAACTCCTCGAGTTTGGCCTGATTACTCAGACTGGAGGCACCTACAGGGTTGAAAACCGATTCCTTGGACTATGGATAGCAGAACAGATGCACTCTCAGCAGCAAATACTTAAAAAGACAGAATAGGTCGTGCAGACTCCGATATGAAATTGGCCGCCTCGTCGGGCGGCCAATTTGGTATTTATTCGCAGAAGTCTGCGCAGCCCTCGGCGGTGCCGGCAATCCAGACGGTGTCACCTTCGCGAAGGTCCATTCCCGCGTCTGGGTTCGTGTAGAACTTGTCGCCGCGCAGCACGCTGATGACAATGCAGCCTGCGGAACGCATATCGAGGTTCCGCAGGACCTTGCCTGTCAGGAAGGACGTTCCGTCCAATTCCACTCTCTTCACCACGAACTCCCTGTCGGCCTGCTCCCCGGCAGGTTTGTCGGCTTCGTGCATCGCTTCTCCGAATGCCGCAATCTGCTCTTTCGTGCCCACCGCGAGCAGCTGGTCGGAAGGATAGACGGTCTCTTCGCCGCCCGGAATCAGTATGTTGTGCGAGCCGCGGATGATCTTGAGTATGTTCACTCCGCAGTCTTTAAGCATCCCTATGTCCAGAAGTTTCCGCCCTGAGATCTCCGAGTCAGGCGACACCGTGAAGAGCTCGAGAACCACATCGTAGCCTGAAAGGGACTCCCTTACGGTCGTGGCCACAGGCGCATTCTCCTTCTCCTGGTCCTCCCTTGCGCTCAGATTCTTCATAAAGGTCTTCTCGATGAAGGAATAGCCTTTGGCGTAGCGCTTTATGAGCAGGACGAATTCGACACCGCAGATGGCGAGGAGGAAGATGAACCAGAAGGAAAGCTCGAAGTGCATCATAAAGAGGGCGATAACGAAGCCGATGGTGATGAATGTGCGCGTGAGCATCATCGCGACCATAGGCGCGCGGTTCGACGGCTTCCTGCTGATGAGCTCGAAGGCGATTCTGTTCGCCTTGCCGTCTTTGGCTCCCCGGCTGATGCCGAGTCCGTAGAGGAACGGAGTCATCACCAGAAGGGTGACGGCCACCACGATGATGTCCTGAGCCAGTTCGCTCATATTCGGGAACATACGCGCGAGTGCAGGCTCCGTATAATGTCTGGAGGCATAGAGAATCGCCCCGTTTATGATGCCGTAGAACAGGACTCTCATTATGTACTGGCCCCAGATGTATTTCCATCCGCCTTCATCCTCCTTGCTGATCGTGACGTCTGAATGTGAAGGGGTTATCCACTTCAGAATCTTCGCCGGAATCTTCTTCTCCAGATGGTCGCAGCAAGGGTCCGCGGCCTTTATCATATAAGGGGTCGTGAAAGTCGTGATGACGGAAACGGCGATGATCACCGGATAGATGAAGTCGCGCATAACGCCGAGCGAACAGCCCAGGCCGGCGATGATGAAGGCGAATTCACCCAGCTGCGAGACGCTGAAACTGGTGTTTATGGCATTCCTGAGACCTTTCCCGGCCACGATTACGCCCGTGGTGGTGAAGAATACCATACCGAGGACGGTGAGGACCGTGATGACCAGAACGGCCACCCAGTGCTGCGCTATGACGGCCGGGTCCAGCATCATTCCCACGGAGACGAAGAATATGGCCCCGAACAGGTCCTTTATGCTCTTCATCGTTTTCTCAATCCTCTCGCCTTCAGTGGTTTCCGCAAGAAGCGAACCCATCACGAAAGCTCCGAGGGCGGAGGAGAATCCCGCATAGGTAGCGCAGGAAACCATCACGAAGCAGAGGGCTATGCTGACTATCAGAAGAATCTCGTCATTTATGTATCTCTCCGCTCTCTTCAGCAGGGTAGGGATGAGGTAAATGCCCACCAGAAACCACAGAAGCAGGAAGAATACCAGCTTCCCGATGCCCCAGAGCATTTCGGTGCCCGAGAACTTGTTGGATACGGCGACGGTGGAGAGGAGCACGAGCATCACGATAGCCATAATGTCCTCCACCACAAGGGTTCCGAACACTATCTGGGTATGCGGGGCTTTCTTGAGCCCCATATCGTCGTAGGCTTTCAGAACTATGGAAGCCGAGGACATAGACATCAGTCCGCCCAGGAAAATACATTCCATCGTGCTGAATTTCAGCAGGTAACCCGTTATGAGTCCCATCAGGAACATTCCCAGGATCTTGATTCCGGCTATGATTATCGCCGTGCTGCCCACTTTCAGCAGCTTCTTGAAGCTGAATTCGAGTCCGAGGGCGAAGAGCATGAATATGATTCCGATTTCGGACCATTCGCCTATGGCTTCCTGACTTGCCATCTGCGGGAAGATTCCGAGCTTGGGCCCTACGAGGAAGCCGGCCACGATGTAGCCGAGGATGATAGGCTGTCTTAGCTTGTTGAACAGGATGGTACAGAATCCTGCGGCAAAGAGGATGAGGCCGAGTTCGGCGACAAGATTGAGTTCTTCTGTCATTGTTTATTCAATTGAACTTGCAAAAGTACACATTTTCATTCATTATTAGTATATTCGCAAGCCGTAAACTTTGGCGTTTCAGGAGCGGAAATGTGACGTGGAGGGATAGTCCCCACATAACCGCACGTCTCCGTTTACAGATGTGTAAAATGCTGATTAACATATTGATTTATGGGAAAATATAGCTTTGATGAAATAGTCCCGCGCCGCGGCACAGGCTGCGTGAAGTGGGATGCGGCGAGCCCTGCAGGACCGATAGATGAGGACGTCATCCCTATGTGGGTGGCGGATATGGATTTCAAGGCCGCTCCGGAGATTATGGATGCCATTCGCTCCCGGCTCGAACAGGGCGTTTTCGGCTACACGAGCGTGCCGGACTCCTATTACCGTTCGGCCATCGGCTGGTGGCAGCGCCGCAGAGGCTGGCACACCGAGAAGGACTGGTATCTGCCCATTGCAGGTTTGGTCCCGGCAATGTCGGTGATAGTCAAGGCTTTGACTCAGTACGAAATCGTGGACGGCAAGGTGGTGGAGAAGCCTGGCCGCGGCCGCGGTCCGAAAGGGGAGCTCCCGAAGGTCATCATACAGAACCCGGCCTACAACTGTTTCTTCTCCGCCGTGAAGGACAATCTCTGCGAACTTTCCGAGAACCGTCTCATCTATGACACGGAAGGGGACCAGGCCACCTGGTACATCAATTTCGAGGACCTTGAGAAGCGCGCCGCAGATCCTATGGCGAAGATTCTGCTCTTCTGCAATCCTCACAACCCTTGCGGCAGAGTATGGCATCGCGAAGAGCTTCAGCGGGTGGCGGATATCTGCCGCCGTCACGGGGTCATAATCATCAGCGATGAGATTCACTGCGAACTCGAAATGCCTGGCTCCCATTTCATTCCTATGGCATCCCTCTCGAAAGAAACTCAGGACAATACCATAACCCTGAATTCTCCGAGCAAGTCTTTCAATATCGCCGGACTCGGGATTTCCAATATCATTACGAATAATCCTGAATGGAAGGCCTTGATAGACAGGGCTATGCATATCGGCCAGCTGTGCGAGCTGAATCCTTTCGGCGTGGTAGCCCTGCAGGCAGCATACGATTACGGCGAGGCCTGGCTGAAGGAACTCAACGAGTACCTCTGGGGCAATTACCGCCATCTCTGCGAGCGCTTCGAGGATGAAATCCCGGAGATTCCGGTAACCCGTCTGGAAGGCACTTATCTGGCCTGGATTGACGTCAGGTCCCTCGGCATTTCCGCCGACACGATAGAGATGAGCCTGATCGAAAACGAAAAGGTCTGGATCAATTCAGGAGTGATGTACGGCCGCGACGGCTTTATGCGTATAAATCTGGCCTGCCCGCGCGCGCGGCTGGAGGAGGGCGTCGAGAGGATGATAAAGGGTTTCAAGCGCCTTAAGCTTCAGGGACTTGCCACGCTCGCTACGATGAATCTGGCCTAAACCGGATCCACATCGAAGTGGATGTGGGACGGATAGGAGTTCTGCTTCTCGAACGCGTTCACGGCCTGAAAGACGCTACGCTTGACAGACGCCGCTTCGCTGCCTCTCGGCAGTATTATCCTGATTCTCAGCAGGTCCGTTTCCCACGGCGAGGCATTGAACGGGTCGGTGACGGAAGTCGGGGCCGCGGTCATTGAAGCCGTGAGATTCCGTAGGGACGCTGCGAGCCGCGATGCCATCAGCTGCAGGCGTGAGGCGGAGCTGTCGCGGACCAGAATGTCCACGATGCGCTTGTAAGGCGGGAGACCAAGGTCTCGGCGCTCCTGCAGCAGCAGTTTCACAACATCATCGTACGAGAAGGCCCTGCGTCCCGCAAGCATCTTGTAGACAGGATGTGAAGATCGGTTGGTTTGAATAACGATGTTGTTTTCCTTTCCGGCTGAGCGGCGCAGCTGCAACTGCCTGAGTATCTGCAGGGCACGCTCATCCGCGCGGAAATCCGCACGTGCGAAGAGATTGTCGCAGAGCATCACCGCCACAAGCCCGATTGAGGCGAGCGGAAGAGACTTCGACTGAAACATCGTGCTCAGAATTATCTGAGCGTCAGTATTATAGTCCTCGTCGCCGAAACAGCTGACGCTGGCCTCCGGAAACAGCGGCACCAGCTCATCCCGCAGAAAATGCACGTCGCCCCAGGTCCGAAGCAGCAGCACCTTCTCGCCCCGGGAGAGAGTCAGGGTCATCATCGCCATAAGCCGGCGCGAAAAATTCCCGACCATACCGTTCTTGCGTTTCTCTGCCGCGGTGTCGATAATCTCGGCAGGCGGACAGACCGAAGGGGCGGAGTCATTGAACATCAGATACTTCCCCGAGAGCACATTTGCTATGCTCTCCAGCGAAGGCGTGGCGGAGCAGAGCAGAAGCCGCGAAGAGTGGATTCTTGCGAGCACCGCAGCCAGGTCCCGCCCGAGAAAACGCGGCGTTATGTCCTGCTTGTAGGCTGGGTCGTGCTCGTTCAGCAACACGATGAGTCCCAGCGACTTGAAAGGCAGAAGCAGAGCCGAGCGCGTACCCGTGACCAGATGGGGCCGGCCGGAACGCAATCTGTCTGACACGTTCCGCCGCAATCCCGCGCTCACCGCCGAGTGGTACAGCAGTACCGCCTCCCCGAACTCAGGGACAAGTTCCCGGAACAGACCCTCGACCGCTCCGATCTCCGAATCCAGCACCAGCACGCTCCGCCCTGCGTCGAGCTGTTCCCGCACCAGAGTGCGCCAGAGCCCGATCTGTCCGGCCGAAACGGCCAATACGGTCTTGCCGCTCTCCATCATTTCCGCCAGTTTCCCGGCCTGCGGCCAATCCTGCCTTGAAGTCTCGTCAGGGGAGGCCCCGTCCGAGTCAGGATTGGACGGCTGACAGGCCGGCCGCGATGATTCTGATGCGGTGGAATCCGCAGCGGGCTGTCCGAGGAGGGGAAGCTGTGCACGAAGGTCTGAAAGTGACTGTTCGATGGAAGTTCGGCTGGCTTCGAGGCGGGCTGTAACTGCTTCATTATGACGGGACTGAAGCTGCTGCAGGCATTTGTCCAGGCGCATCTGGAGACGGGCGGCCTGAGATTCCAGTTTCTCGCGCTCCCGCTGTGCCCTGGCCTCCGCCCGCTGCTGGATGCGGGCTGCAGTCTGCTCTTTTTCAATGCGTTGGAGGGGATAGGCGCTCTTGAACACTTCGCCGATAGTGCACATATAGTATTCCGCGATGAATTTCCAGAGCTCGATTTCCTGCTCCGTGATGCGCTCCAGGCCGTTTTCCTGCCGGTCGATCGGGAGGACACGGTCCTCTTCGATACCCGGAGTGTCGCTTACCGTGGCCACGACCCCGCTGTAATGACGCCCCGCAAAGCGGAGCGAAACTCTGTCACCTACGGCAATGGCCTCGATGTCAGTGGAGTACCACGGCATCCAGTCCAGTTTCAGCGGTAGAATCACCTGTATGTAGCGTTTCTGCGGCATAGCTCCTACAAAAATAGCACTATTCTGCGAAATACGATGGCCTTTTGCAAATGATAAAATTTTTAAGAATAATGCTCAAAAAAATTTGCAGGATAACAAAAAAACACTACCTTTGCAATCCCAACGAGGAAATGGTGCTGTAGCTCAGGTGGTAGAGCAATGGACTGAAAATCCATGTGTCGCCGGTTCAACTCCTGCCAGCACCACACGAAAGAGACCGACTTTTCAGCCGGTCTCTTTTTTTATTTGGTGTATCTTTCTTGGCGCGCCCCGACAGACTCTGTGACCGCATTGGACGGCGAAGCCGGCCGGAGTAAGTATTGCGGTTCTCAGAGTCTGTCGGGGCGTGTCGCTCAATTATCAAGAGTCAAGCCTTATCGGCCGAGCCGGAAGACCGTCACGATCGGAAGATGGTCGGAAGGGTGCCAGAAGTTCGAGAGTTTCTGAGGGTCGCGAACTGGGGTCGTGTAGTCATCCCAGACTGTCTCAGAACTTTCCACCATATCATATAGGGCAGGCGTGCAGTACAGGAAATCGATCCTTCTCGAAGCGTCTCCCCACGAAGCGACAAACTCTCCGGGATGTTTCCCCGCAATCACATCCACATAAGGCGTGTTCTCCCGGATGTAGTCCTGAACCAGGAACCTGGCGTCATCCTCGGGGTAGCCGTATTTGTCATTGTCTATTCTCGAGCGAGAATTGAAATCTCCCATCATCATCCAGAGATTGTCCGCGGCATCGCTGTCTGTGCCGACTGTATGGCGGCAGATGTATTCCATCTCCATCCTGCGGTATTTGTCGCCGCCGGACTCCGCCTTGCTGCTCTTCTGGTCCGCAGCCCTGAACGCATAAGCCTGCGGCCAGGTGTGCAGGGTCACTATATTTATCTTCCGGCCTCCGACTTCAATCCTGAACCAGCCGGCTCCGTGGGTCACCACGCTGTCCGGCTCCTCCCCGATGATCCGCTCCACGGTCCCGATAGGGTAACGGGAGGTGATGACCTGAGGGAAAGAGTCCCTGTGGCCGCCTATAGCCCAGTATTTGTGCCCGTACCTTGCGGCAAGTTCGCCCCAATGTTCCGGCAGATATTTGTCTTCTTTCTGCATACGCTTGTCAGAGCCGGAAATGTAGTTGGATTCGGCCTCGCACCAGACGCACACGTCCGGATTCTGCGCATTGACCCAGCTTACGAAATTCTCGTAGCCGCTGTCCTGCTCGCTCCACATTCCGTTCTGGATATTCCAGTACACCAGTTTGAGGCTGTCCGCCTTTTCGCTCCGCGCTCCTTTCAGGCACGAACACGAGCACAGCATCAGTACTCCCAGACCCATCAGTAGAAATCTTCTGCAATTCATAATCATATCTTTAAAAATCCTTTGCCTTTCAGTATCTTTTCAGTTTCAGCCCACAGCCATTCGATGTCTTCGCGGCGCGAAGCGTACTTCGCCGGAATGGCCTTGCATCCCAATCCCCTGTATATCAGACCGCTCCCTTCGGAAGAGAGCAGAGCCCTCACGCCCGGTGCCGCCCCTTTCCGTGGACTGTTGCAGAAAGGCCTGAACAGCACGTCGGTAAGAGGGTCGAACCAGCGGTGCAGACGTATCATTTCAGTATTCACGATACCCGGATCTGAAACGTTCACCCGCAGAGAGCAGCGCTGCGACAGCGCGATGCTGAAAAGCATCAGCGCGAGCTTTGAGGTGGAATAGGAGCCCAGCTGAGAGAAACGCGAAGAGTCGGCTTCGAAGATCCGGTGGCCGAAACGCGCTGTCTCACAGGAAATTGATACCATATTCAACACCCCGTCCCGAATCTGAGGCAGCAGCAGCCGCGTCAGCAGACAAGGCGCAAGATAATTCACCGCCAGCGTCCGCTCGAACCCGTCGCCGGTCACCGAATAATGCCGCTCCATCGTTCCGGCGTTGTTGAAAAGCGCGGAAATCTCCACCCCGCGAAGTCCCTGCGCAAACTCGCGTACTTCGTCCAATGAGCTGAGTTCCAGATGTCTGACTTCCAGAACGGCATCACGGACTTCGTCCAATATCTTTTTCTTTACCGTTTCAGCCTTGTCGAGGTTCCGGCAGGCCAAGATGATCGGCCTGCCCGCGCGCGCGAGCGCCGCGCTTGCCGCAGATCCCATAGCACCGCTTGCACCGGTAATTATTGTGTATTTATATGACATAGTTATTCATATAATGAGGGGGATTATTGGCCGGAGGCCGTATTGCGATTGGCCGCTTCGGCCGCCTCGACCTCTTTGCTGAGAGTGCGCGGGAGGTTTTTCACGCAGCTGTGGCAGCGCATTTCGAGCGTGTACATCCGCCCGATGCAGTAGTTCGAGTGGCCGCATTCGCTGCGGCACACTTCCTCCCGGCGGAGCTTGTTCACGAAATCGGTGTCGCGCACCAGCGCGCGGGCCATCTGGAAGGCGACGAACCCTTCGTCAAGCACCTGCTCCATCTGCTCGCGATCGACCATTCCTCCGACGTAAATGAGTGGAAGAGAAAGGTTTGCGCGGAAGAAGCGGGCATCCTCGAGAAAGTACGCATCCTTGTATGGAACGGTCGGTATCATCTTGCGTCCCGCGATGGCGAGTCCGGCCTTCAGCCACCAGAATTTCCACGGGTTCATATAGTGTGCGAGGGTTTTCAGAGGCATCGCCCCGCGCATCACCGCCATCGGCGCCTTGCTCACGAAGCCGGCGCTCAGAACCAGCGCGTGCACCCCGAGCCTTTCGAGCTCCTTCGCGACCTCCAGGCACTCGTCCCGCTGCATTCCGCCCTTGAATCCGTCATACATATTGACTTTCACGACAACTCCCATATCATCTCCCGCCTCCTGCATTACTCTCTTGATTACCAGCCGCATAAAGCGCATCCTGTTCTCCAGGCTTCCGCCGTATTCGTCGCGGCGGCGATTGGTGTAAGGGGAGAGGAACTGGCTTATGAGATATCCGTGTCCCGCGTGAATCTCCACGCAGTCGAAGCCGGCGAGTCTGGCGAGATCGACAGCCTTGCCGAAGTCCTCCACTATCTGCAGAATCTCATCCTTGCGAAGCCCCCGCACGAAAGTGGGGGAGTAGAGGTTGAATCCGCTCGAGGCGCCCACAGGAGTGCCCCCGCAGGTATAGCGGTGGGTCATATTGCCGCAGTGCCCGAGCTGGATGGACACTTTCGCGCCCTCGGCGTGCACGGCGTCCGTGAGCTTGCGCAGCTCCGGGACTATCTCCTCGCGCATCCAGAGCTGTCCGTCGAAGGAAAGTCCTGAGCGTGAGACTGCTGCGTAGGCTACCGTGGTCATTCCGATGCCGCCGCGCGCGACTGCCACGTGATAGTCGTAGAGGTCCTGCGACGGGCTGTTGCCGTAGGCCATATTCTCGAAAGCTGCCGAGCGGATGGTGCGGTTGCGCAGCTCCACGGGGCCTATCTTGCAGGGAGTGAATATTTTACTTTCCATATTGTCAATAAATGAACGGTATCAGACATTTTATTTTCTTGCCGTCGAACTCCTCGCCGAACTCCTTTTCGTAGCGGTCGTGGATCCTTCGGGCGCGCGGGCACAGGTTCGCGAAAGTCCAGAGGGCGAAGACCGCTCCCGCCCAGGACCAGGTCAGCACTGCGAAGCCAACCCACTCCAGAAGCTCTCCGAAATAGTTCGCGGAGCTCACGTAGCGGAACATTCCCCCCTGAGGCAGGTAGTGGCGCGTGTCGTCGGGACTCTTGCGCAGATGCCGGATGATGTGGTCCGACTGCAGATTCACGAACATCCCGAAGGCGAAAACGAGCGTCCCGACAATGAACTGCGGGCTTAGCAGCCAATGCGGGGGATACATCCCGGCAGGGGATATCCAGAAAATCCACCCGCCTTGCATCAGGGCGTTCAACGTATTGAATATCTGTCCCATAAGTATTATGCTCAGCGGCATTCTGCCCTTGCCCTTGATTTTTAGCGGGAAGATGAAGGAGCGCTGGAAATAGTGTATTTCGAAGATTATCAGAAATACCGTCCTCGCCGGGTCGGCCCTTCTTGCCGAGAACAGCCAGAGCAGGAGCATCGCGATGAAGACCGGAGCCTCCATCAGCACCCAGCCCAGGCGGTTGTCAACGGCGGGTCCCCATTTCTTCGTATAGAACTTGCCGTAACCGGCGTCCACAAAATACAGGGCGACGAAAACCGCCGCCGCCACTGCAGACATTATTATGAGAAACAGGTTGAATCTGTCCATACTCCTTCCCGGCCCCTGTCAGGTCGCGTTTGAACTCCTCAGCTGAGCGGGGAGTGAAAGCAGTTAAAGTGTTTTCTTGAAATCCAGAACCACGATATAGTCCGTGCCCTGCGGAGCCTCTGGGAAACTCAGGGTGACGCTTCCGTCTTTGGCCCGTTTGAAAGCGACGCTTTCGCCGGTGCCCAGAATGGTGGCGCCGCGAAGCTTGTTCTTAGGCTGTCCGCAGGCGAGAGTCAGCGTATTCTCCTTAAGGTCAAGTATATGCACATAGAGCTTGTTCTCTTTCTGTGTGGTCACGCCCCAGGTCTGCGGCTCGATGATGCCGCCGCGGGTGCCGTATATGGATTCGCCGTTCTCTGAAAGCCACTCTCCCATAGCCTTGAGACGCTCGAGCGCCTGCTCCGGCAGAGTGCCGTCCGCGCGCGGACCTATGTTCAGAAGCAGGTTCGCGTTCATTCCGGCGGTGCGCACGAGATAGCGGATGAGCTCTTCAGAGCTCTTGTAGTTAAGGTCGGACATCCTGTAGCCCCAGGAGCCGTTCATCGTCTGGCAGGTCTCGAGAGGCAGGCGGCTGATTTCCTGACCGGAAAGCCCGGCTTCGTTCTGCCCCGGAATGTCGCGCTCGAAAATCTGGATGTCCTCGCCTCCGAAAGGCAGCAGATGGTGGTTGTTGCCGACCAGACACCCCGGCTGAAGGCGGTGGATGAGCTCGTATTGGCCGTAGAGGCCCCAGAGCTCAGGCTGCTTCCCGCGCGGGAACTCGTCGCGGTCCCACACTCCGTCGAACCAGATTGCTCCGATCTTGCCGTAATTCGTAAGCAACTCAGTCAATTGCTGTTCCATAAATTTCGCATAGCTGCTCCACTCGCCGTGAGAGGTCCTTCCGGTGCCGTGGCCCGTCCGGCCCAGCGGCCAATAGTCTTCTCTTCCCCAGTCCAGATGCGAGTAGTAGAAATGCAGTTCGATGCCCTGCTTGTGACACTCCTGAGCGAGTTCGGCAAGCACATCGCGCTTGAACGGAGTTGCGTCCACGATGTTATAGTCGGAGGCGGCCGTGTGGAACATCGAGAATCCGTCGTGATGGCGGGAAGTGATGGTGATATATTTCGCGCCGGAGGCCTTGATGGCTGAAACCCACTCGGCGGCGTCAAATTTCGAAGGATAGAATCCGGCTGCGAGATGCTCGTACTCCTTGCAGTTCAGATTGTTTACCTGCATATTCCATTCGCCGTTCCCCAGCATCGCATAGACGCCCCAATGGATGAAAATTCCGAATTTGTTGTCCTGGAAACGGGCGCGGGATTCGAGATTCTCCTGCGAAGGAGTGTAGTTTTCCTGAGCTTTGAGGCTGCCTGAAGCCAGAGCGAGCAGCGAGAGGGCCAGAAGCCCGTAGGAGAGTATCCTGTTCATATCTTTTTAATTTGGTTATCAATTCTTCCGGCCTCCGCGGGGGCAAGCCGTCCACAAAAATACAAAAGATAGATGAAACAAGTATGCATCTGAGGAGCAAATTTGTTATCTTTGCGGTCTGATAACATCGGGGTGTGGCCTCCGGCCAATCCCGCATGAAATGAAAATTAAAACATAAGAAAGATGAAAACAGATCTCGCAAGAATCCTTTCAGTATCAGGTCAGCACGGCCTGTTCCTTTACATAGCGGCAGCCCGCAACGGCGCCATCGCCGAGAACCTCGAAAGCAAGAAGCGCACGGCTTTCGATATGAAGAGCCGCATCACCACCCTCGCAGACATCGCCATCTTCACTTCAGAAGGCGAGATGAAGCTTCAGGATGTGTTCTGCAAGCTGCACGAAGTGCTCGGCGAGCAGGATGCCCCTACATCGAAGGCTTCTGCTGACGAACTTAAGGGACTCTTTGAGAAGGCCGTTCCGAATTACGATTCTGACCGCTTCTATGTTTCCCATATGAAGAAAGTTGTCGATTGGTACAATGACCTGAAGAACAATGCCTCTCTGGATTTTATGACGGATGAGGAACGCAGGGCTGAAGCTGAGGCTGAAGAGGCGGAAGGAGAGGAAGAAAACGGAGAAGATCCTGCAAATGCTTAGCCTTCAGCTCATAAGCCTGGGATGTTCCAAGAACACCGTGGACTCCGAGCACCTGCTCGCGAGTCTGCAGGGGCATTATGAGATAGTCCCTGAAGATGCGGGGGAGCGGAAGGTGGATTACCTTCTTATAAATACCTGCGGCTTCATCGGGGACGCCAAGGAGGAGTCCATCCAGACCATATTGGCCGCTGCCGAAAGAAAAAAGAACGGCGAAGTCGGCAAAATCGTGGTTTTCGGCTGCCTTTCGCAGCGCTACGCCGCCGAACTGCCTGTACTGATTCCGGAGGTGGACCACTGGTGCGGAGCGCGCAAGCTCAGCGATGTGCTTGAGGTTCTGGGCGTTACGCCGACTGCTGATCTGGAAACGAAACGCTTCATCGGAGAGAAACGGCCGTATGCCTATCTGAAAATCTCCGAGGGTTGCGACCGCCGCTGCTCCTACTGCGCGATTCCGTTCATACGCGGAGCGCACAAGTCCGTTCCGATTGAGACTCTGGTGAAGGAAGCCGAGGCGCTTGCCGCGGACGGGGTCAAGGAGCTGATACTCATAGCTCAGGACAGTACCTATTACGGGCTGGACCTCTATCGTGAGAGGGCTTTGTCGAAGCTTCTCGAGAGACTTTCGCAGATAGACGGCATAGAGTGGCTGAGAGTGCATTACTCCTATCCGCAGGATTTCCCGACTGATGTTCTGGATCAGATGGCGGTGAATCCGAAGATCTGCAAATATATGGACATCCCGCTCCAGCACGTTTCGGACAGGGTTCTCTCGATGATGCACCGTCATATCGACGGGGCGGGGACACGTGCCCTTATCCGCCAGTTCCGCGATAAGGTTCCGGGAATCGTGCTGCGCACAACAATGATCGTGGGGCATCCGGGCGAGAGCCGTGAGGATTTCCTTGAACTTCTGGACTTTGTGAAGGAAGCGAAATTCGAACGCCTCGGGGCTTTCAAGTATTCCGAGGAGGAGGGGACTTTCGGAGCGGAGAATTACAGCGATGACATCACCGACAGGGTCAAGCAGAGCCGTCTGGATGAACTGATGACCGCACAGAAAGGCATTTCCCTGGAATTCAACCGTTCGCGTGTGGGGACAGTGGAGCGTGTGCTCATCGATGCCGAGAATGACGGAATCTTCGTCTGCCGCAGTCAGTGGGAAAGCCCTGAAGTGGATGGCGAGATTCTTGTAAAGAAATTCCCCGGCGCGGCTCCGGGCGACTTCATCACCGTGCGCATCACGGGTGCTGACGAGTACGACCTGATAGCCGAGCCTGTCGAATAAGATAAGGATTTGATATGAAACGCATTGCACTTGTATCCCTGCTGGCGGCGCTTTCGCTGGCTGCAGTTTCCTGCGGGCCTTCGGCCTACACGATGAGGATGGATACCCGCTATCCGTCAGTTTCCGGGATCGATTTCACCGGAAAGAATATCTCCGTCGTGTTCCTTGACAACGGCAAGGATTCCCTTTTCAACTGCACGGTGGCGGACCGCCTGGCTTCCGATCTGGAGTCCGATTATTTCAAGGGGGAGCAGAAGATAGGAATCTACCGCCTTCCGGAGGTGAACGGGAGCAGGTACTCTTCACGTGACACCCTGGCATCCCTGATTATGGAACTTGACAGCGATGTGGTGATCCTTCTGGACAGCCCGCTGTGTCTCGAGTCCGAAAATGACGGGAAGACAATGGTGATAGCCAAGGCCTACAGTTATGATTCCCTCGGGGCCGATACGGTAAAGGTGGTTCAGGCACAGCTCCCTTCATCCAGAGCAGATACAGCCGGTGCGCAGAGCGTTGCAGTAGCGCTGGGACAGTATTATTCCGGAACCTGGCAGACGGAGTCCTATACTCTTCTCTATTATGACTGGGGAGACAGATGGACTGAGGCGCTGGACCATGCCGAGGATATGGAGTGGGACAAGGCCATAGAACTCTGGATGGAGCTTTGCGCTACCAATGACAATGTGAAACGCTCCTGTGCGGAATATGACATCGCTTTGGGATGTCTGATTATGGGCCAGCCCGATTTGGCATCGGAGTGGCTGGACCGTTCGGATGCAGACTGCCCGGTTTCCCTTTCAAAAGGTTTGCGCAAACGGATAAATTACAGGCTCGGCAAATAATGAAATACAAGGCTGCGTTTTTCGATATTGACGGGACCCTGGTGAGCTTTCACACTCACAGGGTCCCTGATTCTGCTATTGAGGCTCTGGAGAAGGCGCGGTCCGCAGGTATGCGGATTCTCATCTCCACCGGCAGGCCCTATGCCGATATGGAGCCTGTGAAGATGGTCCCGTATGACGGGGCGGTGGCTCTGAACGGGGCTGACTGCAGATGGCGGGACGGCCGCGTGGTGGAGAAGCATCTGATTGACTACAAGGATTTTCTGATTCTGTATGATGCGGCTTTGGAATTCGGCTTCTCTGTAGGTCTGGAACTGGATGAAGGCATATTCATAAACAAGGTCACTCCTCCCGTTTATGAATTGGCGGAAGCCATAGCGCATCCCGTTCCGACGGTCTGCGATGTTAGAGCTCTGTTCCGCGAGAAGGGTTGCGGGCAGCTGTGCGCTTACTTTACCTCGGAGGTCGAGGAGGAGGTGATGCGCCGCGTGCCCTCGCTCATCGCTACGCGCTGGCACCCTTGCTTTGCTGACATAAATCCTGTGGGCGTGTCGAAAGCGAGTGGAATTCAGGCTTTTGCGCGCGAGATGGGCATCAGTGTGGCGGAGACCGTGGCGTTCGGGGACGGCGGAAATGACACTCCGATGCTGGTGGCCGCCGGACTGGGCGTCGCGATGGGCAATGCCTCCGATGCCGTGAAGTCCCGGGCCGACTACATCACCTCTTCCGTCGATGACAACGGCATCGCCCGCGCTCTCGACTACATTCTCAGCCTGTAATCTGCCGAAATTTTCCCAACTGAATCGGCCGCAGGCGTCTCGACAAGCTCGACAACCGCTGTGAGGGCCAGCAGCGGAGTTTGCCGATGCGCAGCGGCCATGGTGGAAAATATTGATTATCTCTTAAGTTCGGAAATCATCGCTCGGGCGACGGCGCGGGAGGCGCCGGTGCCGCCGAGACGGCGGCGGATTTCTGCATAGTCGGAAAGCATCTGAGAGCGGTAGGCCTCATCGGAAAGAAGCCTCCGGACCTCGTTATAGACCTTGTCAGCCGTGAAGTCGAACTGAATCAGCTCCTTCCAGGCCCCGCGTCCCAGAATCAGATTCCCCAGCGAAATATACTTGACGTGCTTGAGAACCTGCATAAACACCCCGATGATGATCGCAGACACGAAGCTCGTGGACCAGCAGACCACCTGAGGCGTCCCGATAAGCGCAGCTTCCAGCGAAGCCGTCCCGGAATTGATAATCGCCGCGTCGGCATAGCGCAGCACATCGTAGGTGCGGCCGAAAACCACCTCCACATTCTTGCGCGAACCGATATACGGAGCATAGTCCGCCATCGTCCGCGAAGGCGCGCCCGCCACGATCACTTTCCGCCCGAGCCGGTCCGCAACCTGCATACACACAGGCATCATCCGCGAAATCTCCCCCTTGCGCGAACCCGCGAGCAGTGCGATGTACCCCTCGGAGCCGGAATCCACAGGAGAGTATCTGTATTGGTCGACTGCGTCGACCAATGGATTTCCTACATAGCTGAAACTCAGTCCCTTCGACTCGAAGAACGGCACCTCGAACGGGAAGATGATGAACAGGCGGTCCACCCACATCTTGAGCTTGCGGTTGCGTCCCTCGCGCGACGCCCAGGTCTTCGGAGCGATGTAGTAGAACACCTTAAATCCCTGGCCGTGAGCGAATTCGGCAATCTTGAGATTGAACCCGGGGTAGTCGATGAGGATGACCACGTCCGGCTGCCAATCCATAATGTCCTTTTTGCAGAACTCTATGTTGCCGAGCAGTTTGCGGGCTTTCTTCAGCACGTCGGTGACACCCATCACGGCCCCTTCAGCGTAGTCCTGCACGAGGGTTCCGCCGACGCTGGCCATCAGACCGCCGCCCCAGAAGCGCACGTCGCACTCCGGGTCCTCAGCGAAGAGTCCCTTCATCAGGTTCGACCCGTGCAGATCGCCTGACGCTTCACCCGCTATGATGTAGTATTTCATTGGAAATCAGTGTCTATCCCAGCATCGCGAAGTCTCTGGCACTCGGCCTCGTCGCAGTTCAGCAGCTGATGGGCGGTCACGCTGATGTAGCCTTCCGCCATCAGATGATGGTCAGCGCCCGGAGTGTTTCTCGGGTCATCGATGAAATCGCCTACCATTACGTACATCTCCTCGCCGTCCTCGGCTTTGCCTTCCAGATTCACGAGACTGTAGGCTTCGGCCTTGATGCCCAGACGCTTGCAGAAATCCTCATCCCAGTGCTGGAACTCTCTCTCCCAATGTCCCATCCCCTGGTGTCCGACGCGGACGCCCTTGATTTTCTCTGCAGGGAGGTTCGGGAAATTTACATTGTAGAAGAGGCCGTACTTGCGTTCCTTTACGGCAATCAGCTTCTCGAAAATCTGCGGAAACAGCTTCTCCACCGCGCTGAAGACAGCATCGTGGTGCATATTGTCCAGCGAAACTCCGATGCCGAGGATCCCGTTCACGGCAGCTTCCTGGGCTGCGCCCAATGTGCCGGAATAGCAGGCGGCGGTGGCGGCGTTCGAGCCGTGGTTTATTCCGCAGACCACGAGGTCCGGCTTGGCATCCTTGAAAACTTCATCCACAGCGTATTTCACGCAGCTGGCAGGAGTGGCGTCCAGATAATACCGGCGGACTCCGTCCTGATCCTCGAGTCTTTTCACGGCTATCGGACGCAGCCCCATGGAGACTGACATTCCCATGCCTGACTGGTGATACTTCGGCGCGACGACAGTGACACTGCCATATTGTCGCATTATTCTGACAAGGGCGTGGATGCCCTCTGCACGATATCCATCGTCGTTGGTGACAAGTATATTCATCTTAAATCGATATTCTTCCGCAAAGATATGAATTTGTCTAAAATTTTTAATACTTTTGCATCGCTTTTGTAGTGATATAATCGCCTGAATGATAATAGGAAGTAATGTCAGGCCTGTCAGAGGCCGATGCTTTCCGCCACATTTTGAGCGCA
This sequence comes from Faecalibacillus sp., assembly GCA_963604635.1. Classification (GTDB taxonomy): domain Bacteria; phylum Bacteroidota; class Bacteroidia; order Bacteroidales; family UBA932; genus Cryptobacteroides. Next base: position 428 of record CAVCRS010000057.1, on the reverse strand, counting down.
TTGGAAATTTGGAAACGTTTAACTTAATTAATAATTAAATAAAATGGTAAAACTTGGTATTAACGGATTCGGCCGCATCGGCCGTATGGTATTCCGCGCAGCAGTGGAGAACTTCTCTAACGACATCGAGGTTGTTGGTATCAACGACCTTCTCGATCCTGAGTATCTCGCTTATATGCTCAAATTCGACTCAGTTCACGGCCCTTTCAAGGGTGACGTAAAGGTCGAGGACGGCAAGCTCGTAGTTAACGGCAAGCAGATCCGCATCACAGCTGAGATGGATCCTGCTAACCTCAAGTGGAACGAGGTAGGCGCTGAGGTTGTAGTTGAGTCTACAGGTTTCTTCCTTACAGACGAGACAGCCCGCAAGCATATCCAGGCCGGTGCCAAGAAGGTCATCATGTCTGCTCCTTCCAAGGATTCCACTC
>CAVCRS010000056.1:0-17750 GCA_963604635.1 Faecalibacillus sp. | reverse complement strand
CGGATGCCAGCACGTGGTCGAGACCGCCGAAGCCGATATCGTATGCCCAACCGTCGCCGCCGAAAATCCACTGGCTGCGGCTAGGGATGAAATTCTTGAGCTCGACAAGCTTCTTGGCATTCTCGCAAGGCTTGCCCTCGATGATAGGAATGAGCCTGTCGGCCACCTCGCGGGTGACGGCGGCGTCATTGCGGTTCTCCAGCCACTTGGCTGCCAGGGACTTGGCCTCCTCGTTCTTGCCCTCATCGACGATGTGCTGCATACAGGCTGCAACGGTCTCGCGGATGCGGTCGGAACCCAGGTGCATACCCAGACCGAACTCGGCGTTGTCCTCGAAGAGGGAATTCTGCCAAGCCGGACCGTGACCCTCTGCGTTGGTGCAGTAAGGGGATGCCGGGAATGAGGCGCCGTAGATGGATGAACAGCCGGTAGCGTTGGCGATCATCATATGGTCACCGAAGAGCTGGGTGATATTCTTGATGTAAGGAGTCTCGCCGCAGCCTGCGCAGGCGCCGCTGAACTCGAAGAGAGGCTGAGCGAACTGAGCGTTCTTCATGCTTGCCTTAGGATCTACGACCTTCTTGTAGCCGACCTTGGAGTTCAGCCAGTCGTAGCCGGTCTGCTCCTCGGTGTGGTCGATGTAGGACTCCATCGAGAGTGCCTTCTCCTTGGCGAGACATACGTCAACGCAGTTGCCGCAACCCGTACAGTCGGCCACTGAAACGGCGAGGCTGTACTTGTACTCTTTCAGATTGGCCTTGCCCTGGGCGACCTTCACGGTCTTAGGAGCGGCGGCCGCCTCCTCATCGGTGAGAAGGAACGGACGGATGGCTGCGTGAGGGCAGACGAATGCACAGGTGTTGCACTGGATACACTTCTCCGGATCCCAGGCAGGGACGTTCACTGCCACGCCGCGCTTCTCGTAAGCGGCTGTGCCTGCAGGCATCGTACCGTCCTGATATGGAAGGAAGGTGCTGACAGGGAGAGTGTCGCCGCACTGTGCGTTCACGACGTCGGCCACATTCTTCACAAATGCAGGAGCGATTCTGTTAGCGTTAGGGTTCTGGAACTTGGCTGTGATCTCAGCCCACTCTGCAGGAACCTTGACCTCGGTGTATTCACCGCCGCGGTCGATGGCAGCGTAGTTCATGTTCACAACGTTCTCGCCTTTCTTGCCGTAGCTCTTGAGTGCGGCGTCTTTCATATATTTCACTGCATCCTCGTAAGGGATGATGCCTGAAATCTTGAAGAATGCGCTCTGGAGGATGGTGTTGGTCCTTCCGCCCAGGCCGATTTCAGCCGCGATCCTGGTGGCGTTGATGATGTAGAGACGCACGTGCTTGCGGGCGATTTCACCCTTAGCGTGGTCAGGAATTCTCTTGAGGGTCTCCTCCTCGTCCCAGAGGGAGTTCAGAAGAAGGCTGCCGCCGTCCTTGATGCCCTTGAGCACATCATACTTATAGAGGTATGAAGGCACGTGGCAGGCCACGAAATCAGGAGTGGACACCAGATAAGGGGCCTTGATAGGCTTGTCGCCGAAACGCAGGTGCGAGCAGGTGTAGCCGCCGGACTTCTTCGAGTCATAGTCGAAGTATGCCTGGCAGTACTTGTCAGTATGCGTACCGATGATCTTGATGGTGTTCTTGTTGGCGCCGACGGTGCCGTCTGAACCCAGACCGTAGAACTTGCACTCGGTGGTGCCGGCCTTCACGATAGAGATTTCGTGCTTGATAGGGAGGCTCTTGAAAGTGACGTCGTCCACGATGCCGATGGTGAAGCTGTTCTTAGGCTCTTTGAGCTTGAGGTTGTCGAACACTGCGACGATCTGTGCAGGAGATGTGTCCTTCGAAGAGAGACCGTAGCGGCCGCCGACGATGAGAGGAGTGTTCTCCTTGTTCTGGAAGATGGTCTTGATATCCTGATACAGAGGCTCTCCGAGGGCTCCCGGCTCTTTGGTGCGGTCGAGAACGGCGATTCTCTTGACGCTCTTTGGAAGCACCTTGAGGAAATATTTCTCAGAGAACGGTCTGTAGAGATGAACTGTGATGAGTCCGAGCTTGCGGCCCTTCGTTGCGAGATAATCGATGGTCTCCTTGATGGTCTCGGTGACGGAACCCATAGCCACGATGATGTTCTCGGCGTCTTTTGCTCCATAATATTCGAATGGACGGTACTGGCGGCCTGTCAGCTCGCTGATCTCGCCCATATAGCGTGCCACGATGTCCGGAACCGCTTCGTAAACCTGGTTGCGGGACTCTACGGCCTGGAAATAAACGTCTCCGTTCTGGGCTGTGCCTCTGGTGACAGGGGCGTCAGGATTCAGGGCGCGGCGGCGGAAATTCTCCAGAGCCTTGGTGCTGACCATATCCCTGAGGGCGTCCTCATCGAGAAGCTCGATCTTCTGAATCTCGTGGGATGTTCTGAATCCGTCGAAGAAGTGAAGGAAAGGAACGGAAGCCTTGATGGCTGAAAGATGGGCCACGGCTGCAAGGTCCTGAGCCTCCTGGACGGAGCCTGAAGCCAGCATTGCGAATCCGGTCTGGCGGCAGGCCATCACGTCCTGATGGTCACCGAAGATGGAAAGTGCGTGTGAAGCGAGCGCGCGGGCCGAAACGTGGAAGACTGCAGGAAGCATTTCGCCTGCGATCTTGTACATGTTCGGTATCATAAGGAGAAGTCCTTGGGAAGCAGTGTAAGTGGTGGTGAGGGCGCCAGCCTGCAGTGAACCGTGAACGGCTCCCGAAGCTCCGGCCTCGCTCTGCATCTCGGTGACCTTTACGGTTTCGCCCCAAAGGTTCTTCTTTCCGTGAGCAGCCCACTCATCAATGTTCTCAGCCATTGTGGAAGATGGCGTGATAGGGTAGATAGCCGCGTGCTCGCTGAACAGATATGCGATGTTTGACGCGGCATAGTTACCATCACAGGTGATGAATTTTTTTTCTTTTGCCATAATAGTGCTATTTGATTCTTATTGTGTTGTATTTCAAATCCTTATTGACGTCCTTCGAGGGTCACGGTCCCGCCGCTGATGCGTTTCACCAGGCCCTGCAGCACGCTGCCCGGTCCCAGCTCGGCGAAAGTGTCGGCGCCGTCGGCAATCATTGCTTTCACGCTCTGCGTCCAGCGGACGGGCGAAGTGAGCTGCGCGAGCAGATTAGCCTTTATGCGCTCCGGGTCTCTTTCCGCCGCGGCGCTTACGTTCTGATATACAGGACATACGGGCTCTTTGAAAGCGGTTGTCGCAATCGCTTTCCCCAGTTCCGCGCGTGCCGGCTCCATAAGAGGGGAGTGGAAAGCTCCGCTCACGGCGAGCGGAAGCGCACGTTTCGCCCCTGCCGCCTTCGCCGCCGCGCAGGCCAGTCCGACAGCTCCGTTCTCGCCGGAGATCACGACCTGACCGGGGCAGTTGTAGTTCGCTGCAATCACTGTGCCGTCCACGCCCGCGCAGGCCTTCTCGACCTCTTCGTCCGGGAGTCCGATAATCGCGGCCATCCCGCCCGGCACAGCTTCGCAGCACTTCTGCATCGCGTGTGCGCGAACGCTGACGAGGCGCAGCGCGTCCTCGAATTCCATGGCGCCTGCGGCGGCCAATGCGGAAAATTCCCCGAGGGAGTGTCCCGCGACCATATCGGGCCTGAAGTCAGGCTCGCAGGCGGCCAGGATGGTGGAGTGCAGGAAGATGGCGGGCTGTGTGACCCGGGTTTCGCGGAGCTGCTCGTCGCTTCCTTCGAACATTATGTCGGTGATTCTGAAGCCGAGAATATCATTGGCTCTCTCGAATAACTCCTTCGCCTTGCTGTGGGAATCGTACAGTTCCTTGCCCATTCCGGAGAATTGGGCGCCTTGGCCGGGAAAAATATATGCTTTTACCATATCGGGGTTACGCGTTAACAAACGTACAAAAATATAGAAAACTTATGACAATATGAAGATGATTCGCGGTTTTTTTGTACTTTTGCATTCCGAACGCCCCCTTAGTTTAACGGATAGAATTCGGGATTCCGGTTCCCAAGATAGGCGTTCGATTCGCCTAGGGGGTACAAAAACAGCTTGGCAATATTGCCGGGCTGTTTTTGTATCCGGGTGACTCCATCCTTTCTTCCTCTTTGCGGGCGGGACGCCAAGTTTCGCGGGCGCAATCCATTTCCCCGGCCGGCTTCGCCGTCCAATGCGCCCGCAAAACCCGTCATCCCGCCCGCTTTCGCCGTCCAATGCGCCCGCAAAACCCGTCGTCCCGCCCGGCCGGCTTCCCCTCCAAGTCCAGCAGGGAGAGTATCTCCGTATTTTCACTCCCTGCTGAAAGAGCCACCCCTCTCCTGACGACTTCTGTGGCCTCACTCCTTTCCAGCAGGGAGAGGATTCCCTGTTTTTCACTCCCTGCTGGATGAAGAAGTAGAATTACGTTTCAAGGAAACATTCACAGTGTTTTTTCTAAAAAACATTTTCGGTCGATATGTGTTTTTTCTAAAAAACACTTTATCTTTGTATCTCAAACTGGCGAAAGAATACCATCGAAAAATAGAGTAAGGTATGGAACTGTTATTTCAAAGGCACGACGAATATCTGGCCGTAACTCCCACGGACTATGTCAGGGATTTTATGAATAAAGTGAACTGGGACAGCAGATTGCTCTGCATACGCGGCCCGAAGGGTGTCGGCAAGTCCACGCTTATCCGCCAAAGGATCAAACTCAATTATGCCGCAGGAGACCGTCACGTCCTTTATTGCTCAGCAGATTCCGGATATTTTTCAAACCACAGCCTCATCGACACCGCAGAGGACTTTTACAGGCACGGCGGAACGCATCTGTTTATAGATGAGATACATAAATACGATAAATGGAGTGTGGAGATAAAGGAGGTATATGACCTCTTCCCAAGCCTTCATATTGTCCTGAGCGGAAGCTCACTTCTTGCGCTTAGAAGCGGAATGGCGGACCTTTCCCGCAGAATGCTGATTTATGACATGCCCGGACTCTCATTCAGAGAGTATCTCCGGTTGACAAAAGTGGCTGATTGTCCTTGTGTGACCCTTGAAAAGCTGCTGGGCAATTCCACGGAGGTTTGCCTGAACATAAGAAAACAATGCCATCCGCTCGAGTATTTTGACGGGTATCTTAAAGCCGGATACTATCCGTTCTATTTTGAAGACTCCGTAGCATACGCTCCTAGAGTGGAGAATGTCGTAAACTATACCATCGACAATGAATTGACTTCCCAGTGCGGGGTGGACGTTTCCAATACGAGAAAAATCAAGGCACTGATGCAGGTGCTTTCGGGAATGACACCCTTTGAGGTGGACACTGCGAAGATGTCACGCAATCTCGGTCTCCAGCGGCTCACCCTTCTGCAATATATGAAACACCTCGAGGATGCCAAACTGATTCGCCGACTGTTCTCCAATCTCCTGACTACCGGCGACTTGCAGAAACCGGACAAAATCCTGCTCGATAACTCAAACCTGCTCTATGCCCTGTGCCCGCGGACGCCAGAAACAGGCACGGTGAGGGAGACCTTCTTCTGCAGCCAGCTCTCATCTGCCGGCCATAGGATAGAGTACGGCGGAATCAAGAACGCTGATTTCAAGATAGACGGAAAATACGTGATTGAAGTCGGAGGCAAAGACAAGGGCTATTCGCAGATAGACGAACAGGAAAACGGATTCATCGCGGCGGATGGTATAGATTCATCCGTTTTTCGTAAAATTCCGCTTTGGGCATTTGGTTTTCTGTACTAGTAAAATGAGGAAATTATGGTTCTCCGGTCAATACCTTTGCGTATGGATGATGCGGCTTTTTTCGGATGCTGAAACTTTGTCCGTAAAACCCCGCCATTCCACGGACAATTCTTCCTGACGTGAAAGCTTGTCCGTGAAAAAACGTTTTTTTACGGACAAAGTCCAATTCCGAGACCCCGCGGTGATTGAGCCTGTCGAAACCACCCGAATGAAACAACTGCGGTGGTTGAGCTTGTCGAAACCATGGTGCAGAACGTGCCAAAATCATTTCGACAAGCTCAATGACCGCAGTATATGCTCCGGTACATTGACACACGATAGATTCCGTCAAAAATACGCAGCTATTTTGTCAAATTAAGCCGGTTGTAACTTGCTTATTTTGACAACGGACTGCTGGCAAATTTCAATATGACGGCGGCATTGGTAAGATATTAAGGAATTAATCACTACTTTTGTGAAATATGAATATGACGGAAAACTATAACAGGACGCTCACGGATGAGCAGAGGGCCAAGCTTCGCAGAATCAGGCATCTGGCCCTGGATATGGACGGAACCATATATATGGAGAACAGCATCTTCCCGTTTACGGTCGAAGTGCTTGACACTATGAAGCGGAACGGAGTGGGGTACTCCTTTCTCACGAACAATCCCACCAAGTCCGTGGACGACTACCTGCGCAAGCTCGCAGGAATGGGGATTCCCGCTGACGCGGCCAATATGTACACGACTCCCATAGCGACCATCGACTATATAAAGAAGAATTATCCGGAGGTGAAGAAACTCTTTATGCTGGGGACCCCGAGCATGACAGGGCAGTTCGAGCAGGCGGGATTCATCTCCTGCGCGGATGACCCGGATGATGTCCCGGATATGCTCATCGTGGCCTTCGATACCACTTTGGTTTATTCCAGGCTCTGCCGCGCCACCTGGTGGGCCAAACAGGGCATACCGTATGTGGCGACAAACCCGGACTGGGTCTGCCCGACGGATGCGAGGACCATCCTTGTGGACTGCGGCTCTCTTCAGAAGTGCATCGAGGCCGCTTCCGGAAGGCGTCCCGACAAGGTGATGGGCAAGCCTGACCCTACGATGCTGGACGGAATCCGCGACCGTAACGGTCTGAAAGCCGATGAGATAGCGATGGTGGGGGATAGAATTTACACCGATATCGCTATGGGCCATAATGCCGGGGCGGTCAGCGTGCTGGTTCTCTCGGGAGAAACCACACTCGAGACCGCGCTGAAGGTCGCCGAAGATGCCCGCACCAATCCGAATCCCGAGCATTGGCCGGCCGATTTCATCGTCCGCGACCTCAAGGAACTCAGTGACCTCATTCTGGAAAGCCATAAAATATAATGAAACCGTCTTTCGACAGGAGAGCAAGGGCAGAGTCGCTTAAAGCGCAGTTCCCCAAACGGGACTACGGCCTTACTGAAAGCCAGTATCTTCTGCTGGCGGGAATCGCCTGCTCTGACGGCTGCGACCTGACTGAAGCTGAAATGCTCAAGGCCGGTCTCACCCCAAATGCCGAGCAGAGAAAGGAGGACCTGGCGGTCCTCAAGCAGCGCAGCTTCATCAAATACAATTACAGCTGGGAGAGCAGAGGGTATTGCGTCCCGTCGCTGATGTTCCTGAAAGTAACCCTGAACGCGCTGCTGTATTGGCCGGAGGCCGCAGAAAAAGTGGAGAAGATCCGCAGGAAGGGGAAGTCGGAGCGGTTCAGGATGGTCAGCAGTCTCGTCGAGAGCGACGAAGTTTATGTGCCTCAGCGTTTTACCTGGACGGTTTATGATGACGACAATGCCGATATGCTTCAGATGGTTGTCATCGAACCTGCCTTTTACGCTCTCTTTCCGAAGCTGAACGCAAGTCTGGTGTACACCACAGTCATGATGGCTCTTGACTCTTACCTCGAAATGAATTTCGTGGCGCCGGGAATTCTGGATGCTTTCGCCGGCTTTGTCCGAAGGCTTATGACTGGCGTGTACCGAACTTCGGCTATGGCGAAGGTGGAGGGCATCCGTTTTCTGTGCACCGGCAAATGCAGGTGGGAGGATGTCGCCGCAGCCGGATCGAGCGTATGGCCCGCGGCGGTGGCCGGCATCTCGGATCTGTACGAAGGCAAATATGAGGAGGCGGCCGTCTGCCTTGAGAATGCGTTGAAAATCAGGAATAAGGGAGCTAAAGTCAAGAATGTGTTCCAGAATGCCGTCCTGACTTATTTCCTCATCCTTTCATACCTGCTGAACGATACCGACAAGAACCGCAGGAAACTTGCCCAATACCTGAACAAGGACTATCAGAGCCAGAGGATGGTGGACCTTCAGGCTCCGGGACTTGTGCTTGCCAAGATGTATTCGGGAATGCCTGATGACCAGCTGCATCATACTATGCAGGCATATATCAGGAACAATTCCGACTACAATTCGTATATGCTCATTCTGGGTCTGGCAAAAAGCCGCGGCTTCAAAGTCGAATTCCCTGAAATCAGGCCGGATCTGGCCATAGTCCGTCACGAGCTCGGTATGGGGGACAAGGATGAAAATCTCGAAGCCCTGTTCGGGGGCACTCCTCTGATTTCGCGCCTTAAAGTGAAGAAGCCGTGGGAGATAGCCCTGGAGAATCTTTCCGATATGATCTCCGGCTCCACAGGTGATGCGGAGGCTGAAAAAGCCAGGGACCGGCGCATAATGTATCTGGTCAGAAATGACCGCAATGTGGAGATCCGGGAGCAGACCAGGCTGAAAAGCGGCAGGTGGGGACAGGGTAAAATCGTGTCCACCAATACGTTCCGTTCCGGAGGCTATGATGACATCTGTGATGAGTATGACAGGAAGGTACAGCCTCGGCTGGATAGTTATTCATATCATTACACGGAAGAAATTTTTCCGGTATTGGTCGGCTGCGACCGCATCTTCCTGGAAAGCTGTGATCCTGCGAACAGGGTTGAGGTGGCGGAGGAGCTGCCTTTTGTCGACGTGAGCTTGAAGAAGAACGAGTATGTGTTCACGAACAATGTCCCGAAAGAAAAGTATGACCGTGAATACAAACTCGAGAATGTCATCTGCCGCGACAAACTCCACTACAGTGTCATCCGTCTGAACAGGATTCAGGCGCAGGTGCTTAAGCGTCTGTCTGAAACCGGCGTGAAATTCCCAAAGGAGGCCACTGAAGCCCTCAAGACATTCATAGGCAAGCTTTCCACCGTCATCGAGGTCCATTCTCCGCTGCTGGAGAGCGGTTCTTCGCTCGAACTGAGGCAGGGGAGCGCGATGCTGTATTTCAGGATCTTACCGCGTTCGGGAAGGTTTGACGCCCTGCTTTATGTCCGGCCACTCGAGAACGGAAAACTGACTTTCTATCCGGGAGAGGGCAATGCAAGCTTCTATGATTCAGATGATTCGGCCCGTTATCAGGTAAAAAGGAACCTTAAGGCCGAGCGGACTTCCCTGACCTCTTTCCTCACGAAAACCGGTCTGGATGATTTCGACGCCGAGGACGGTACATACGCCCTGGAGGCGGAAGATATGCTGCCGGTTCTCGATGCCTGCAGGGACCTCGGGGACATCGTGACCCTGGAATGGCCGGAAGGACGGAGCCTGAGGATTCTCGGGGTCCTCACACCGCAGAAAATCAGCATAAATGTCCGTTCCAAAGAGCAGTGGTTCGAACTCGAAGGAAGCGCGCAGCTGCCTGACGGCCAGTCGCTTGACATCGAGCAGATATTGGCCGCAATCGCGGCCGGAGGATATGGCGGAGGCTATCTGAAACTGGGCGAGAGCGACTATGTCTCGCTTTCGGAGTCGCTCGCAAAGTACCTGAAGCGTCTGGAGAGCGTCACGCAGTCCGGTCGCGGGGGCGAGAGGGTTTCGCTGTTCCAGACGGGAGCTCTCGCCGACATCGTGCACAAGTCCCACCTCGATGTCCACGCGGACAAATCCTACAGGGAGAAACTTGCCAGGGTGGAGGAGGCCGCTTCGCTCAATCCTGCGGTCCCTTCCGCTCTGAAAGCGGAACTGCGTGACTATCAGGAGGAAGGCTACAAATGGATGGTGCGTCTGGACCATTGGGGTGCGGGAGCCTGTCTGGCTGACGATATGGGACTCGGCAAGACTGTGCAGGCCATAGCGTTCCTGCTCTACAAGGCCGCGTCCGGAGCTTCGCTGGTGGTCGCTCCTGCTTCCGTGATGATGAACTGGAGCCGGGAGCTGGCGAGGTTCTCCCCGTCTCTGAAGGTTACCGTGCTGAACGAGCAGGATGACCGCACCGATGCGCTCGCCGGGCTGGGGGAGTATGACGTGGTCCTGACCACCTACGGGCTTCTGGTCCGAGAGAAGGAGGCCCTGATGGGCGTGGAATGGAATGTGGTCTGTCTCGATGAGGCTCATACCATAAAGAACCGCGGCACGAAGATGTCTGAGGCGGTGATGTCTCTCAAGGCTGCGTCCAGGGTCATTCTAACCGGAACTCCGGTCCAGAACTATCTGGGCGAACTCTGGAACCTCTTCCAGTTCCTGAATCCGGGCCTGCTGGGAAGCTATGAGGCATTTTCCCGCAAGTTCATAAGTCCTATCGAGGCTTCGGAAGACAAGGAAAGGCAGGCTCAGCTCAAACGCATAATCCAGCCTTTCATGCTCCGCCGCACCAAGTCCGAGGTCGTGGAGGAACTCCCTGAAAAGACGGAGATCTTCCGGACGGTTCCCCTTTCGGCCGCCGAGACCGTGGCTTATGAGACGATGAGGCTCGAGGCGAAAAACGAGCTGGATCAGGATACGAGAGTGAATATGAACGCATTGGCTGCGATCACGAGGCTCCGTGAGGCCGCGTGCGCAATGCCGCTGGTAAAGACCGGCTGGGAGGGTGAGCCGACCAAGCTGACCGCTCTTCGCGAACTCATCGCGGATATCCTGTCCGGAGGCAACAGCGTATTGGTATTCAGTCAGTTCACGGGCTTCCTGGATATGGTCTCGAAGATGCTTGACAAGGAGGGAACAGAGCATTTCTACCTTCAGGGTTCCACTCCGCTGAAAAAGCGCCAGGAGATGGTAAGCGGCTTCCAGAGGGGTGAAAAGCCGGTTTTCCTCATCAGTCTGAAGGCCGGAGGTCTCGGGCTGAATCTGACCGGGGCGAATTATGTGATCCATCTCGACCCGTGGTGGAATCCTGCCGTCGAGCAGCAGGCCACGGACCGTGCCTACCGTATCGGACAGCAGCAGAATGTGACTGTGTATCATTTGATTGCGGAGGGAACCATCGAGGAGAAGATTCTCCGCCTGCACAAGACCAAGCAGAATCTCGCAGATGCGATTCTCGAGGGCGCTTCCGTAAGTCACGCCATCACCCTCGATGAACTTCGGGAACTTATCCGCTAGGGGGCAACTCCCGCTCGGATTTATGTCAGTAATTTTGTAAAATTATAAATTGTAGAAAATATGAATATCTTGGGAAATATCCTCTGGCTCGTGTTCGGCGGGCTGCTGGTGGCCGCGGTTTATTTTTTCGTGGGGCTGCTTTTCTGCATCACTGTCATCGGCATTCCTTTCGGGCTGCAGCTCTGGAAGTTCGGTACCTTTGCCCTCTGTCCGTTCGGGACCGAGGTCGTGGATTCGTCCAGCTCTTCGGGCTGCCTGAGCATCGGTATGAATGTGCTCTGGATTCTGCTGGGCTGGTGGGAGATAGCCGCCATCCACCTCTTTTTCGGGCTCATCTGCTGCGTGACCATAGTCGGAATTCCTTTCGGACTGCAGCACTTCAAGATGGCCTGGCTCTCGCTCCTGCCTTTCGGCAAGACCTTTGTGTAGAGAGTACGCTTTCCTTTCAGGACCATATCTGAAACTTCATATAGGAAGGTATCCTGCGCTTGCATATTCACGGAAAGTGCTTAACTTTGTGGACTATGGAAATGACTGTTCTTCTTCAAGAAGCCTTGAATGTGGCTGTGGACGCGGTCGCCGACTCGGCGTCCGCCGCCCTGCAAACCATAACTGAAAGCACTCCTGCCATTGAAACTGCCGTTCAGGACGGCGGCGGCTCACCGACTCTGCTGCTCGTGTTCCTTTTCGGAGCCCTGGCCGTATCATTCCTGTGCTCCCTGCTGGAATCCACCCTGCTTTCCACACCGCTGTCGTACGTTACGATGCGCGAGGATGAGGGGTACCGTCCCGCGAAGGCATTCAAAAAATTCAAGACTGACTCCTCCCGCCCGATAGCGGCCATCCTGAGCCTCAATACCATAGCGAACACTCTCGGTGCAGCCGGAGTCGGCGCTCAGGCCACTCTGGTGTTCGGCTCCAAATGGTTCGGACTCATAAGCGTGATGACCACCGTGCTGATTCTGGTATTCTCCGAAATCATTCCGAAAACCATCGGAACGAACTATTGGAAGAGCCTGATGGGTGTCGTTACTCCGATACTTAAGGTGCTGGTAACCATAATGTTCCCAATCGTTGTCGTGGTCGAGTTCCTCACCCGCCTCATCACTCCGAAAGAAAGCGACACCTCCGTCTCCCGTGAGGAAGTCAGCGCTATGGCCAATGTGGCCGAGGAGGGGGGCGACCTCGAAGAGGATGAGAACACCATCATCCAGAATCTTATAAATATGGATGAAGTCACTGCCGAAGACGCGATGACCCCGAGGGTTGTGTGCGCCATCGCCAGCGAGAATATGACCGTCAAGAACTTTTACAGGGACAAGAGTTTCCGCCATCACAGCCGCATTCCGGTCTATGCCGACAATGATGAATACATCACAGGTTACATCCTGCGGGTGGATGCGCTCCAGCTTATGGCGGAGGACAAATACGATGTTCCTCTCTCGACCATCCGCCGCGACATCGCATCGTTCCAGGACACTACGCCGCTCGACAAGATCTGGGACGAGATGCTCGGCAAGGATGAGCAGATTGCCGTCGTGATAGACGAATACGGCAGCTTCCAGGGCATATTGACGCTCGAGGACGTCATCGAGACGCTGCTCGGCAGCGAAATTGTCGATGAAAAGGACACGGTTCGCGATATGCAGCAGCTCGCGCGCGACCGTTGGAAGAAGCTCCAGACCCGCAAGGGGGCGGCCGCTGCCGCGTCCAATGCCGAATTGGCCGAAGGACAGAAAAATTAATCACACATATGGCGACTGTGTCCACCGCGTTTGCGGACAGCAAGAAACATTATGAACTGCTCGACGGCCTGAGGGGTGTCGCGGCGCTGCTTGTGCTCTGGCACCACGTGTTCGAGGGATATTCCTTTGCCGGCGGCGGGCCCATATTGGTCGTGAACCACGGCTATCTCGCAGTCGATTTCTTCTTCATCCTTTCGGGCTTCGTGCTGAGCTACGCCTACGATGACAGATGGGGCAAGTCTCTCAGTTTCGGCTCTTTCCTTAAGCGCCGCCTCATCCGTCTGCACCCGATGGTAGTGATGGGCGCCGTGCTCGGAGCCGTCACTTTCCTGCTTCAGGGGAGTGTGCAGTGGGACGGCACGCACGTGGCGACGTCGGTGGTGATGTGGGCTCTGCTGATTTCGATGTTTATGATTCCGGCCGTGCCGGGCACTCCGCGCGAAATCCGCGGAAACGGAGAAATGTTTCCTCTGAACGGAACGAACTGGTCGCTTTTCTTCGAGTACATCGGGAACCTGCTTTATGCGCTCTGTATCAGGCGTCTGTCCACCCGTTGGGTACGGGTACTGACCGTTCTGCTGGGCATCGCGCTGGCTTTCTTCTCGCTTTTCGACGTCTCCGGCTACAACCAGCTCGGCATCGGCTGGACATTGGACGCCGTCAATTTTGTCGGCGGCCTTCTGAGAATGCTCTTCCCGTTCACTCTCGGTATGCTGATTTCCAGGGAGTTCCGCGAGACTGACAAATCCTCCGGCCTTTTCCGCCCGCTCTATGTGAAAGGTTCATTCTGGATCTGCACCCTCGTGCTGGCGGTGCTCTTCCATATTCCTTACATTGAGACGCGCATTCCGCTCTGTGCAGGCGGAACTCTTTCAGGTTCAGGCTTTTTCGCTGCGGCGAATTTCGGAGCTCTGAGTCTGAACGCCCTTTTCGAACTCTTCTGCATTATGGTGGTGTTCCCGCTTCTCGTGGTCCTGGGGGCTTCCGGCTCGATGGAGGGACGCAGGTCGCAGAGCGTCTGCAATTTTCTCGGCGACATATCCTATCCGCTCTACGCCGTGCACTATCCGTTTATGTATCTCTTCTATGCTTATCTGATTAAGAATGAGGTATATACTTTCCGAGAAACCTGGCCTCTGGCCCTCGGTGTCTGCGCCCTGAGCATTCTGGTCGCCTGGCTGTCGCTCCGCTTCTACGACATACCTCTGCGCCGCTGGCTGACTTCCCGCCGTACGGCGCGGTAAACATAGCGGCGCGTCCTTTTGCGCAGAGCATATGGGTGCTTAAATAACGTTTTATATGTACATGTCGAAGTGATTTTTCTCATCGAAATGTGCGATTTCCATTGTATTTGCACATCTGAGGTGTTCGCAGCTTTGTTAAAGAAAAATAATGACTGAGGTGAGAAAAAGCGTTACGCCGCAGGCAAGCCATAAGGCGGGGCCGCAGTGCGAGAAGGGTTGGCTTGTGAGATAGCTCGCGCGGAGGCCGCTTCCTCCCGTAATGGGAGGACTGAGGTGGGAAAAAGCGTTACGCCGCAGGCAAGCCATAAGGCGGGGCCGCAGTGCGAGAAGGGTTGGCTTGTGAGATAGCTCGCGCGGAGGCCGCTTCCTCCCGTAATGGGAGGACTGAGGTGGGAAAAAAGAGGTCTGGCCGTAAGCCGGTTTCTGTTTTTGAATCTGCCATTTATCTTCGCAACCTACCCCCCGGCATCGGGCGGGCCGCCCTCATCTGCCGGTATATTTGGTTTTGCAGGCCCCGGGGGCGTACCCGCAGAGTATCGCTACGCCGCGTCGTGAGCTCTTGCCTCGCGTTTTCACCCTTGACTTCCGAAGAAGCCGGTTCTTTTCTGTTACGCCTTGCCTGAAGTTACCTCCACCTGCGCTTTCCGCAGCGGGGTGCCCTTTCCTGTCCGGACTTTCCTCAGCCTTCCGGCCGCGGCAGATCGCCAGACCTCGAATTTCATCCCTCACCCCTCCCATCACGGGAGGGAATGTATTTCATCCGTAAAAAGGTGGCTTTTCACGGACAAACTGTCCTATTAATGTATTTTGTCCGTAAAAAGGGCGGCTTTTACGGACAAATCGTCCTTGTAATGTGTTTTGTCCGTAAAACAGCGGGATTTTACGGACAAACTTGGCGGCGCCGTTAAGAGCGCGGTGCAAAGGTATGAAAGTTTTGCGAACACGGGAAGCAACTCGAGCAAAATAATCCGAACGGAGTCGAAAATGTTTGCAAAAAATCAAAACTGACCTTAACTTTGCATTCCTGTTAGAGCAATATTTTATGGCAACAAAATTCATCTTCGTAACAGGGGGAGTCGCATCGTCTCTCGGAAAAGGAATCATCGCAGCATCACTCGCCAAACTGCTTCAGGCACGCGGGCTTAGAGTTACCATTCAGAAATTCGACCCTTATATCAACATCGATCCGGGTACTCTGAACCCTTATGAGCACGGCGAATGTTATGTCACCGATGACGGAGCGGAGACCGACCTCGACCTCGGACATTACGAGAGATTCCTCGGCGTCCGCACTTCGAAGGCGAACAATGTCACCACCGGCAAAATCTACAACACCGTCATCACCAAGGAGCGCGAAGGCGCATACCTCGGCAAGACCGTCCAGATCGTGCCGCACATCACAGATGAAATCAAGCGCAGAATGCTTCTGCTCGGCAAGACCGGCGAATACGACATCGTCATCACCGAGATCGGAGGAACGGTCGGCGATATGGAATCCCAGCCGTTCGTGGAAGCTGTCCGCCAGCTCCAGTGGGAGCTCCCGGAGGAGGACTGCGTATCCATCCACCTTACTCTCGTGCCTTATCTTAAAGCGGCTAAAGAGCTGAAAACCAAGCCTACACAGCATTCAGTGCAGCTTCTTCAGCAGTCCGGCGTACAGCCTGACATCATTGTCTGCAGAACGGAATACCATCTCGGAACCGACCTGCGCAGGAAAGTCGCTCTCTTCTGCAACGTCAAGCCGGGCCACGTTATCGAATCCATCGATGCCTGGAGCATTTACCAGGTACCGCTCAATATGCACGAGGAGCATCTCGACGAGCTTGTCATCCGTCACCTCCAGATCGAGAACTTCGCCCAGCCTGACCTCAAAAACTGGCGCCAGTTCCTCGACAGGCTGAAAGCTCCGAAATCCGAAGTCGATATCGCGCTCGTAGGCAAATACGTCGAGCTCCAGGACGCATACAAGTCCATTCTCGAGTCATTTGTCCACGCCGGCGCGGCCAATGAGTGCAAGGTCCACGTGCATACCGTCCACAGCGAATATCTGGACGAGTCCAATGTCGAGGAGAAACTCGGCAGTATGGACGGCATTCTTGTAGCCCCGGGATTCGGCGAGAGAGGCCTCGAGGGCAAGATTGTGGCCGTAAGATATGCCCGCACACACGGCGTTCCGTTCTTCGGAATCTGTCTGGGTATGCAGATGGCGGTCGTGGAGTTTGCCCGTGATGTCCTCGGCTATGCCGATGCCGCTTCCACGGAGGTCAACCCTAAGTCCGAACATCCGGTCATCGACCTGATGGAGGATCAGAAGTCCACCACGATCAAGGGCGGAACAATGCGTCTGGGCGCTTTCGCCTGCAAGCTTGAGAAGGGCTCCCTCGCAGAGAAGATTTACGGCACGGAAATGATTTCAGAGCGTCACCGCCATCGCTATGAGTTTAACTCAGAGTATCTTGACGCGTTCCAGAACGCCGGCTTGAAGGCTACCGGAAGAAACCCTCAGACGGGTCTCGTGGAGGTGGTCGAGCTTCCTGAGCATCCTTTCTTCATCGGAGTCCAGTTCCATCCTGAGTACAAGAGCACTCCGGAGAATCCGCAGCCTATCTTCTGCGCCTTCGTGAAGGCCGCAATCGACAGAAAGGCTGCCGCGGAAAAGAAATAAATGATGATGAAAAAGTTTTCAAGAATATTAAGCCTGCTGCTTGTCCCTTTTGTCCTGACGTCCACGGTCTGCACATCCTGCGAGGCCCGCGTCAGGCAGTATAAGCTCAAGGTCGTGAACGAATACCCTCACGACCATAACGCCTATACCCAGGGCATTTTCTTCTACAACGGAAATCTTTACGAGACAACGGGCCAGTACGGCGAATCCACTCTGCGCAGAGTGGACCTGTCCACAGGCGTCCCGGCCGAGAACCTCAAATTCAACAAGAAGTACTTCGCGGAAGGGTCGGCCGAGCTGGACGGCAAGATTTATGTCCTCACCTGGGAAAGCAGGATTGCGTTTGTATATGACGCGGCCACAATGACTTACGAGAAAGCTTACTCCTATCCGCGCGAGGGCTGGGGACTTACCACCGACGGCAAGAACCTCATCGCTTCAGACGGCTCCTCCAGGCTGTACTTCCTCGACAAGGATTTCAAGCTGCAGCGTTCGGTTATGGTGCGCCTTGACGGGCGTCCGGTGCACTATCTCAACGAACTTGAGTATATTGACGGCAAGATATGGGCGAATATGTACCTGTCCGACCTGATTTTCATAATCGATCCTGAGACGGGCAATATCGAGGCCGCCATCGATTGCGCGAACCTTTTGGACAACAATCTTCGGGAGGACAATACCGACGTGCTTAACGGCATCGCCTACAATCCTGAAACAAAGAAAATCTATCTTACCGGCAAGAACTGGCCGCGTCTGTTCGAGGTCAAGCTTGTGCAGAAATGACCTTCCGCCGCAGGCAAGCCGTGAGGCGGGGCCGCAGCGCGAGAAGTGTGAGCTTGTGAGATAGCTCGCGCGGAGGCCGCTTCCTCCCATAATGTGAGGATTGAGGTGGAAAAACGCCGCAGGCAAGCCGTGAGGCGGGGCCGCAGCGCGAGAAGTGTGAGCTTGTGAGATAGCTCGCGCGGAGGCCGCTTCCTCCCATAATG
>CAVCRS010000055.1:0-13810 GCA_963604635.1 Faecalibacillus sp. | reverse complement strand
ATGTAAATAATTCCGTGAAGGGAGCCAAGATGGTGGTGCTCAGCGAGTTCGGAAATCTCCTTGATTTCGAGAAAGCCTTCACAGAGGACGCTCCGTGGGGCTATATGATGAACTGGTGCAACTTCGAGGACAACAAGCCTGTTTTCTGGTGCAAGAATTCAGACGGCACCTACAGCTGGAACAACACCGCCGATGATTGGAAGAAAGCCCTCGCTGGAAGCCATATACTTAACAGAAACGATGTTCCGTCACTCAAATAGAGTCACAAAAATAAAGCGATATGAAACTTATCAGTACCATACTTACAGCAGGCGCTGCCTTGAGCATCATCGGCTGCTGCGGCACGAAGCAGACGGCTACTCCCGCGGAGGAGCTGAGGGCAAGATTGGACGCGGCAGCGGCCGAAGGAAAATTCTACTACGCGCATCAGGATGATGCGGTCTACGGACATAGCTGGAAAGTCGAGGACGCGGTGAACGACCCGCTCGACAGGAGCGACGTCAAGACCGTCTGCGGAAGCGAGCCGGGGATAATCGGGTTCGACCTGGGCGGCATTGAAATGGGCGATGCGGCGAACCTCGACAGCGTGAACTTCGACCTTATGCGCCGCGCGGCTGTGAATCACGTTGCGAAAGGCGGCATCGTGACCTTCTCCTGGCACCTTCGCAACCCTCTCACCGGGGGCGACGCCTGGGACATCAGCAGCGACAAGGCCGTCGAGTACGTATTGGACGGCGGAGCCGGCCACGAAGAGTTTATGAAGTGGCTGAGCAATGCGGCAGACTTCTTCCTCTCGCTGCGAGACGCTGACGGAAAGCTCATTCCGCTGATTTTCCGCCCGTGGCACGAGAACGTCGGCACCTGGTTCTGGTGGGGCGGAAAACTCTGCAGCAGCGAGCAATACATCGCGCTCTACCGCCTGACGCGCGACTATATGACCGAGCGCGGACTGAACAACATTCTCTGGGCGTATTCGCCCAATTCGGACATCACCGCCCAGGAGTATTTCAGCCGCTACCCGGGAGACGAGTACGTGGATATCATCGGTATGGACCAGTACGAGAACCTTGGCGACCCTGATGACTTCGAGTCGGAGGAGGCGCGCTTCGCCGCTGCCAACAAATACTTTACGGACCGTATGAGCTATGACCTCAAGTATATGGCAGAGTTCGCCGCGGAGCACGGAAAGCTGATTGCCGTGAGCGAGACGGGCTTCGAGGGGATTCCTTACCCGAAGTGGTGGACGGACGTGCTGCTCGAGACGGTCAGCAAATATCCGGTCTGCTACGTGCTGACCTGGAGGAACGCCTGGGACAAGCCGGGACATTTCTACGCTCCTTTCGAGGGGTCTGAAGATGCGGAGAATTTCCGCGAATTTTATGCTAACGAAAAAACTATATTTCTCAGATAGGTTATGAACTTCAATGAAAGACTCTCCTGGCTGCAGAAGCGCCACGAGGAACTTGTAACGAAAAAGAATGCGCCGCTCTACGTTAACGGCGTATATGAAAGGTTTGAGAATCCGGTACTTACGGGGGATCACGCCCCGCTGTTCTGGAGATATGACCTCAATCCGCAGACCAATCCCTTCCTGGAGGAACGCTTCGGCATCCACGCCGCATTCAATGCAGGCGCCATCAAGTGGAACGGAAAGTATGTGATGGTCGCCCGCGTCGAGGGCGCTGACCGCAAATCCTTCTTCGCTGTGGCTGAGAGCCCGAACGGAGTCGATAATTTCCGCTTCTGGGACTATCCTGTGACTATGCCGGAGTACGGCGAGCCTGCGACGAACGTCTATGATATGCGTCTCACCGCGCACGAGGACGGATGGATCTACGGCATCTTCTGCGTGGAGCGCAAGGATCCTGACGCTCCGGAGGGAGACCTCTCTTCTGCTGTCGCCTGCGCTGGAATCGCCCGCACGAAGGATCTCGTGAACTGGGAGAGACTTCCGGACCTCAAGTCCAAGTCGCAGCAGCGCAACGTGGTCCTCCATCCAGAGTTCGTGGATGGCAAATATGCCCTCTACACACGCCCTCAGGACGGATTCATCGACGCCGGAAAGGGTGGCGGCATCGGCTGGGCGCTCGTTGACGATATGACCAATGCTGAGGTGAAGGATGAGAAGATCATCAACTTCCGTCACTATCACACGATCAAGGAACTCAAGAACGGCGAGGGCCCTGCCCCTATAAAGACTTCCAAGGGCTGGCTGCATCTGGCTCACGGAGTGCGCGGCTGCGCTTCCGGCCTGCGCTATGTTCTGTATATGTATATGACTTCGCTGGAGGACCCTTCGAAAGTCATCGCGGAACCTGCCGGTTTCCTGATGGTTCCGGAGGGTGAGGAGTACGTCGGAGACGTTATGAACGTGCTCTTCTCGAACGGATGGATTGCCGATGAGGACGGTACGGTTTATATCTATTATGCTTCCTGCGACACCAGAATGCACGTTGCCAGGAGCACGGTGGACCGTCTCGTGGACTACTGCCTGAACACCGAGCCTGACGGCCTGCGCACCGGACTTTCAGTTGAGAGGCTGAAGGACCTCATCGACCGGAACAAGAATTTTCTTTAGTATTAACTGTATGGGCTGCCCCTGGGACGGCAGCCGCTGAAACCTTGCCTGAATATGAAGGAATACGGCCACTTTGACGATAGCACACGAGAATATGTAATTACCGATCCGGCGACCCCCTGGCCGTGGATCAATTACCTGGGGACGGAGGATTTCTTCTCCCTGGTGTCCGGAACCGCCGGCGGATACAGCTTCTGCCGCGACGCGCGTTTCCGCCGCATCACCCGCTACCGCTACAACGGCGTCCCTATGGATGCCGGCGGCCGTTATTTCTACATAAACGACGGCGGCATCATCTGGAACCCGGGCTGGAAGCCTTCGAAGACCCCGCTCGACTTCTACGAGTGCCGTCACGGTATGGGCTACTCCCGCATCACGGGCGAGAAGAACGGCCTTCGGACCTCGGCACTTTTCTTCGTGCCTGTAGGTTATCGCTGTGAGATTCAGAAGCTTACGCTCACGAATATGACCCTCGCCCCGAAGTCCTTCCGCCTCTACTCCTTTATGGAGTGGTGCCTCTGGAACGCTTCGACCGATATGGAGAACTTCCAGAGAAACTTCTCGACCGGCGAGGTCGAGGTGAAGGGGAGCGTGATCTACCACAAGACCGAGTACCGCGAGAGACGCGACCATTACGCGTTCTACGGAGTGAATGCTCCGCTCGCAGGCTACGATACTGACAGAGAGTCCTTTATGGGCCTCTACAACGGTTTCGACTCTCCTGAGACCGTGACCGCGAACGCTCCGAAGAACTCGATTGCCCACGGCTGGAGCCCTGTGGCTTCGCATTGCATCGACGTCACTCTCGCTCCCGGCGAGTCGTGCGAACTCGTGTTCGTGCTCGGCTATGTCGAGATGCCTTCGGAAGAGAAATTCGAGAATCAGCTTGATGCTGAGACGCTTGCGAATATCGAAGCAAGCGTTGTCGGGACGCCTTTCGCAGGCACCGCTCTGACTTCCTGCTCCGCGCTGATAAACAAGCGCAAAGCCTACGAAATTCTCAACGCGTTCAGCACGAGCGCCCAGGTCGATGCCGCGTTCGAGGCCCTCGGCCGCTATTGGGATGACATCTTGGGCCGCTTCCGCGTCCAATCCGCCATTCCCGAACTGGACCGTATGGTCAATATCTGGAACCAGTACCAGTGTATGGTGACGTTCAATATGTCCCGCAGCGCGAGTTTCTTCGAGAGCGGCATCGGCCGCGGACTGGGCTTCCGAGACTCGAACCAGGACCTCGTGGGCTTCGTCCACCAGTGTCCGGACAGGGCCCGCACCAGAATCCTGGACATCGCCGCCACCCAGTTCCCGGACGGCAGCTGCTATCATCAGTATCAGCCGCTTACGAAGCGGGGGAACAACGATATCGGGTCCGGCTTCAATGATGACCCTCTCTGGCTTCTTTTCGGTGTATTCGCCTATCTGAAGGAGACCGGTGATTTCAGCATCCTCGAGGAGATGGTGCCTTTCGACAACCGTAAGGGGAGCGAGAAGACCCTGCTGGAGCATATCTTCATCAGTTTCAGCCGTGTACACCAGAACCTCGGCCCTCACGGGCTTCCGCTCATCGGCCGCGCCGACTGGAATGACTGTCTGAACCTGAACTGTTTCTCGGACAATCCCGACGAGTCCTTCCAGACCACCGGCAACAAGACTTTCGGCAGCAAGGCCGAGTCCCTTATGATAGCCGGCCTGTATGTGGTCGTGGGAAGGGATTTCGTCGAACTTCTCAAATACTTCGAGGATCATCCCGACTGCAGCCCTATCACCCGCAAAGTACGCCCGGAGAAGCGCTCGTCCAAGTCCGTCTCCCAGTGGGTGGACCGTATGTGCGACTCCGTGGAGAAGTACGGCTGGGACGGAAAGTGGTTCCTGCGCGCCTATGATTTCTATGGCGGCAAGATCGGCTCCCACGAGAACGCCGAAGGACAGATTTACATCGAAAGTCAGGGCTGGTGCACTATGGCCCGCATCGGAGCGGACAAGGGAATGTGCGACAAGGCCCTCGACTCTACAAAGAAACTTCTTGATTCTGAGCACGGTATCGTGATTCTGAGTCCTGCCTATACGAAGTATTACATCGAATACGGTGAGATTTCCTCCTACCCTCAGGGCTACAAGGAGAACGCCGGAATCTTCTGCCACAATAACCCGTGGGTCATCATCGGCGAAGCCCTCGCGGGCCGTGCGGATGACGCCTGGGAGCATTACTGCAAGATTTCTCCGGCTTTCACCAAAGACCAGACCCTGCACAAGGTGGAGCCTTATGTGTATTGTCAGATGGTGGCCGGCAAGGAAGCCGCGAAGCCTGGCGAGGGCAAGAACAGCTGGCTCACCGGTACGGCGGCCTGGAACTGGTACACGGTTTCAGAGTTCCTGCTCGGCGTATATCCTCAGTATAACGGCCTGAGGATCAAGCCTTGTCTGCCTGCTTCCATAAAGGGATACAGGATTCATCGCAAGTTCCGTGACGCCGAGTACGACATCACGATACACAATACCTGCAGCGGGAAGTCGGAGTTCATCGAATACGCTCCGGGGCATCACGAGCTGACGCTCGAGCTGTAAGGGTCGGTCCCGTGATGGCAATTTAAAACCGGTCACGCTCTAACTTTATGATTATGAAGAAATTACTCTCTGCCGCGGCGCTCTCGCTCGTGTGTGTATTGGCCGCAGGCCAGACGACTCTTTCTCTGGACAACGACTGGACGTTTGCGCTGGGCGACGCCTCTTCTATGCAGGCGGACTTCACCCACGGCACCGAGTATTTCACTTATTATTGCAAGACGCAGAGTTCCAACGGCAGTCAGGCACCGATTACGCTCTCTTTCGATGATTCCGCCTGGCAGAGGGTGAGTCTGCCGCACGACTGGGTGGTGGACCTGCCGTACAGCGGCGAGGCGAGCCATTCGCACGGCTACAAGTGCATCGGCTGGAAGTATCCTCAGAATTCCGTGGGCTGGTACCGCAAGCACATCTATATCCCTGAGTCTGAGAAAGGTAAGCAGATTTCGATAGAGTTCGAGGGGATTTTCCGCGACAGTCAGGTTTTCTGCAACGGCTTCTATCTCGGACACGAGGTAAGCGGCTACAGTTCACGCGTGTACACTCTCACTCCGTATCTTAATTACGGCGGGGACAATGTCATAACGGTCCGCTGCGACGCTTCGACCGAAGAGGGCTGGTATTACGAGGGCGCGGGCATCTACCGACACGTGCGCCTGCACAGCGCCGGCCCTGTCGCTCTGAAGCCCTATTCGCTTTCGATTCAGCAGAAATGCTTTTCCGACGGCTCAGTCTGGACGCTCGCAGCCGGCACCCGGAGCGTCTATGTCGACGCTTCCTGCATAAATATGCAATATGTATTGGCCGACGCGTCGGCCAATATGGATTTGGTGTCCCGCCGTGTGGCCATTCTGGATGCGTCGGGAGCGGAAGTTTCACGCGCGGAGCATCTCTGGAGCATAGAGGATCCGTATCTTTATACGCTTCGGGTGTCGCTTTTCTATGACGGGGTGCTGTCGGATGAGTACAGCTGCAGGTTCGGAGTGCGGACTCTGGAGTTTTCTGCTTCGTCTGGCTTGCTGGTCAATGGCAATCCGCTGAAACTCAAGGGGTGCGATCTGCATCTGGATCACGCCGGAGTGGGCGTGGCGGTGCCGGATGAGCTGTGGAGATATCGGATTCAGCGGCTCAAGTCATTCGGCTTCAATGCCATACGCTGTTCGCACAACTGCGCTTCGCCTTCTATGCTGGCGCTCTGCGATGAACTGGGTATGGCGGTGATCGATGAGAACCGGCAGATCGGTGTGAATGAGCAGCTCGGGCAGCTTCAGAATATGATAGACCGCGACAGGAATCATCCTTGCGTGTTCCTGTGGAGCATCGGGAATGAGGAGTGGGCCGTGGAGTATAATCAGATCGGCTACGAGATAGCTCTGCGGATGAAGGAATTTGTTCATTCATTGGACGCTACGCGGCCGGTGACATACGGAAACTGCAGCGGACAGGATATGGTTAAGGCGCTGGATGTGTTCGGATATAACTATATCAGGCAGAATGGGATAGACAAGCTTCATTCTTTGTTCCCTTCGGTCTGCGCTTTGGGTACGGAGGAGACTTCGGGCTGCGGCACGCGCGGGGTGTATGAGACGGTGCCGGAGAATGGTTGGATGACGCCTATCAATCGCGTGGATTCCCTCAAGCGCGTGAATATCATCGAGGAAGGATGGAAGTTTTATAAGGCTCGGCATTGGGCTGTCGGGGTTTGTTATTGGACGGGCTTCGATTATCGCGGGGAGCCGAATCCTATGAAATGGCCTGCAACCGGTTCTCAATACGGTATTTTTGATTATTGCGGTTTCCCGAAGGATGAGGCTTTCTATCTGAAGGCCGTCTGGACTTCCGAGCCTGTGGTGCATATCTGCGGGCCTTATGACGGGGAGGTCTGGGTTTATTCGAACTGCGATGAGGTTCGGCTTTATTCTGGGCGCAAGAGTCTGGGAGTGAAGAAGATGCCTGCGGATGGACACCTTGTGTGGACTGTCTCCGACCCTTCTGCAGTTTTCTCAGCTGTCGGCTACCGGTCCGGGCGAAAAGTAGCTTCGGACCGGTACCCGGCCGCCGCGCCGGCTCGTGACCTCGATGTCATTCTCACTCCTTCGAAGACCACTGTCACAGCCAACGGTCAGGATGTCGTGGTTATCGACATCTGCACCTCTCTGCCTTCGCTCGAAGTGCGTGTCGAGAACGGCGAGCTTCTCGGCTGGGGTAACGGCGATCCGGGCTTCAAGTCTGTCGAGCGTCCGGTCGGCAAGACTCACACAGGACGCAACAGTTTGACGGTCACTCCGTTTAACGGCTACGCCCAGATTCTTGTCCGCTCAGTCCCTGCTAACTCCGCAGTGCCGGCAAGTTCCGCGGCCGCAAATGGTTCTCCCGGCCGCTTCGCGTCCGATTCGTCTGCGGAACTCGCCGACACTGCGGCTACAGCCTCTTCGGTCCCTGAGTTTGTCGAAGGGCCGCAGGCACGCGACATAACCGTTATTGTCGGTCCCCAAACGCTTACTCTTAAGACTCTATAAAAATCTAAACCTTTATCAGGCGGCCTTCCGTGAGGAGGGCCGTCTATTTTTTTTGCTCCCCAGACTTCGCAGCTTGTGTAAGGAATTGACAAAACTTTCCAAAACTTTATATTCTGATACCTCAAACGCCATTTTTTCAAAAAAAACCTCCTCAGGACAGTACAGAATCATTTGAAACCCGCCATCGTGTCATTACCTTTGGTTACTTAATCGTTACAATCACCTGTACATCCTTGCGAATCAGACGGACAAAAATCACCCATTCCAAATGGTATTTTTATTAATAACTCTAAAACAGTATTCTTATGAGTCTTTTTAAAAGCAAATTCTTTCAGGCACATCATTCCAGGAACATCACTCTTTCTGACCAAACGGAAGCCGTCATCTGCGACGGATTCTGCAGGTGGATCGAGGATCGGAAGTACCGAAATCCAGATGACAGCATAGAAAACTTCTCCGAATCTCTCGGTGTCAGACCGGAAGAGGTCGCCCAATACCTGCGTGTCAAAATGGATATAAAGTATGCGTCATTGAGATGCCTGCTGAGAATTCAGGACGCTTCGACTATGCTTCTTCTCTATCCGCACAAGCCGCTCAGCCATATCGGCAGTCTCATCGGCTATCCGGATCTGAACCATTTCCTGAGGCAGTTCAGGCTGTGCACCCGCCACAATCCCGACAGCTGGCACAGGCACATCGCAGCGAAACGCGAAGCGGCTTCACATCCATCAGGCGACGCTCACAGGAGCGTCAATCCGACCCTGAGAATCTGGTGCCCGATCTATCGCAACTACTGATCCGCCTCCGGGCCCTCCACAAATGACTGTTCACTATAACATAATAATAACCAATCACTGACTCACATTTAATTTATGAAACTGTTTCATCGTCAACCTCACCCCGAGCACATCCTTCCATTGAGGATAGAAATCATCATCAGAGACGGAATTTTCAGATGGATAGAGAACCGCGAATACCGCAATCCCGATGACTGTATCGAGAACTTTGCCGAATCCCTGGGCGTGACGCAGGGAGAAGTCGCTGATTATCTGCGCTTTCATCTGGACATTAAATACTGCACGCTAAGGCGCCTGCTCAGAATCAGGGATGCCGCCATATTGCTGCTGCTGCGTTCCACGGTGCCACTGAGACACGTGGGCAGGACAGTCGGCTTTACAGACCCGAGCAATTTCAGGAATCAGTTCAGGGAATATACGAAATACAGTCCCGATGACTGGCGCAAGTGTTTCTCCGCTTCGCACGAGCACAGACGTATGGCTGTTTAGCAGAATCGGGAAGCAGTCCAAAACAACTTCTTGAACTATACGCTCTGCGGCGCGGCCATTGTGATGATGGCCGCGCCGCAGATGCTTTAGTATCAGGGCATTATCTCTTGCTGAGGCTGTCAAGCTCAGCAACGCGGACACGGAATACCGAGTCAAGGGCCGGCTTGAATTCGGCTTTTATAGGCTCGGCGGAAGGGGATTCCATCTTCAGGGGATTGATCGGCTGGCCGTTCTGCCATACGCGGAAATCCAGATGCGGGCCGGTGGAAGTGCCAGTGGAGCCCACATAGCCGATTACCTGGCCCTGCTGTACGCGCACACCCGCTTTGATTCCTTTGGCAAAACGCGAAAGATGCAGATAGCCTGTGGTATAGACGCTGTTGTGACGGATCTTTATGGTGTTGCCGCCACCGCCGCCCCAGCCGGCGCTCAGCACGGTTCCGTCACCCAGGGCCACTACAGGCGTACCCATAGGTGCGGCGTAGTCCACGCCGGTGTGAGGCCTGACTTCCCCTGTCACAGGATGTTTGCGGGCATAGGAGAATTTCGATGACACTCTCTTGAATTCCAGAGGAGCCTTAAGGAAGGCCTTGCGCATACTTTCGCCTTTCTCGTTCCAGTAAACGTTCCCTCCGTCACCCTGATCGAACATCACTGCATAAAGTTGCGTGCTGTCACGGGTGAAGCAGGCGAAATAAATCGTGTCGATGGACATGAACTGCCCCTCCACCTCCTTCTGCTCGTAAATCACCCTGAAGCGGTCATCCTTCTGAAGTCCGAAGAAATCTACGGTCCAGGCGTAAATGTCTGAAAGCTTGAGGATTAAAAGCGGTGAGGATCCTGCTGAAGTCATATCGTTCCACAGCGACGAGGAGATGACCACGTCCGCATATTTTCTCACAGTGCTTACCGGACGGCTCACCTTGCGGATGGCCAGGGAATCTCCGAACTGAAAGACGGAGCGGTCCACGAGATTGTTCTCGTAAACCATATAGGAAGGCGCAGCGGCGAGGGAGTCGCTGTAATAGGCCCTGTAGGTGTTTCCGGCGCGCATCTTCCGGACATCGAAAATGCTGTCGGAGCACATCTGCGCCACATCGTATGCGGTCTTGGCGCTGAGTCCCAGGCGGCCCAGAAGTCCGGAGAAAGTCTCGCCGCTTCTGACTTCTCCGCGTTTCTCGAAATAATCTTCCGTGAAAAATCCCAGAGGCGGGATGGTGTCCTTTACGGCAGTCTCATCTTCGGCGGCTTTCTGCTGCCTTCCGCCGCAGCCGGCGATGCCAAGGCCCAGCATACACAGAACTATGGACGGGAAAAGGAATCTTCTCATAGCATCTCTACCGTTTTCTGGTCCAACTTCTCATCGAAATACTTCGCCAGAGGCTTGCGGAAGCACTCTTCCTTCCCTGAAACCAGATAGAAGAGGGTGAGGGAGGAGCGGAGCTTCATCGCGTCTGTCTTGCCGAAAATCTCCTCGGCAGACTTTCCGCGCACCTGCGAAAGGGCGTTGCAGCATTCCCGCAGACGTGCTCCGAGAGTCTTGTCGGCGAGGTAGGCCTTGGCCTCGGCCCTGCCGATGATTCCGTACCAAACTCCTGTCTCTGAGCGGGAAAGGCCCCTTAACTGCGGGAAAATGAACCACATCCAGTGGCCTTCCTTGAGGCCGGCGCCGATTTCTTTCAGAGCGTTCTTATAGGTGTTGCCCTCATTCTGGGCATCGGAGAATCTTTTGAGATTGTAGTCCATAGGCGGCGTGGTTTCAAATCAACATCACAGGTCTCTGACCTGCAGATACGAAAAAAGGGAAAGCTTAGCACATCGCACCGCTACAACCTCTTGTCCTTGCTGTCTTCCGACCCTGGGGAAGTTGGGAGGGAGCTGGTCGTGTACGACTTTCCCGTCACAAAGGTAGCAATTTTTCACAAGATTGCAACCTACTTTATTATTTTTGCCCTAAAGTCTATAAAAAGATGGCGTTAAGTTCCGCGACAGCCTGTCTGTAAGAACATTCCGCGTCCAGGGTCTCCTCCAGATTCTCATAGAACAGGTCGATTTCGGATATGTAGTCTATCACCGAAATCTCTCCCTGGGCCTGGGCCTTTTTCAGATACTCCCGGCTGTCAGCCTCCTCAAGGCCGCTGCGATAGGCGAGGCTCAATTCCCGAAGCCCCTCTGCCTCAGCGTACTGCGAAGCCATCTGATGCCAGCAGCTCTGGAAGGCTTCCTCCTTTTGGGACTTGGCCGCCTCGAGATTGGCTTTTGCCGCGCGGACCTTCGAAGACTGGTTCCAGAGCGGAATCGAGATTCCGAAGGTGATGCCGCGGTAAGGGTCCTCGCTGGTGATTTCGGACATATATCCGAGCGTCAGCTCCGGAAGTCTGCTTGCCTTCTCGACCTTTAACTGCCTGTCCCTGAGTTCGATCTGTTCCTTTACATAGGCCAGGGCCGGACTCTGCTCGGAAGCCTGGTCGAAATACTCGGCGAAACTTTCAGGCAGCGGGCGGCTCAGCCCGGCTAAAAACGCATCTATATCAGTTTCAGTCACTTCGATGGACTCTCCGCCGTTCAGACGGGCGAGTTCAAGCGAAAGCTTATTATGTTCCAGTTCAGCTTTCGAGAGCTTTCCCGAGACCTCCGAGCGATGCAGGCGGGCGTTGTTCAGTTCCAGAACAGAAGCGTCGCCGAGCTCCACCTTGCGGGTATAGGCAGCCACAAAATGCTCGGCATCAATAAGATGCTGCGTGAGCGCTTCGCGCAATGCGTTGTTGAACACGAGTTCAATGCAGACCTTTTCGGCTTCCAGCAGTACTTCCTGCCTCTGAGCGCGGTATTCTATGGCGAGAAGTTCCTCCCCGGAGGCGGCTTCCTTAGCCCTCTGGCCGCTCAGAAGGGCCAGGTCGAAACTCTGGGTCACCTTGAAGTCGTGCCTGCGGGCATCGACGCTGCCCCAGAGATAGTTGAACTCCACCTCAGGATTGGCCGGCTTTGCCCGGCCCTTGAGATCCTCCTGCCCTGCGACCTTGCTCCACTGCGCGCTCTGCAGCGTCGCGTTGCGGCTCTCCACGCTCTGAAGCACTTCGGAGAGCGTCTGCGCGGAAGCTCCCCAAACTGCAAAACTTAAAGCCAATATGCTGAGTACTAAAGACTTTCTCATTTCTTTCTGCTTATGCAAATGTACATTATCGGGATGATGTAGCCGTTCAGGATGGTCGAGGTCACGAGGCCGCCGAGGATGACTTTCGCCATCGGGGACTGGATTTCGTTGCCCGGCAGGTCGCCTCCGAGTGCGAGCGGCAGCAGTGCGAGCGCCGACGTGATGGCCGTCATCAGAATCGGGTTCAGGCGGTCGAGCGATCCGGCTTTCACGCTCCCGAGCAGGTCACCGCTTTCGCCGTATAGCACGTTGTAGCGGTCGATCAGCAGCATTCCGTTTCGCGTCGCGATGCCGAAGAGCGAGATGAAGCCGATGATGGCCGGAATGCTTAACATTCCGTCAGTCAGGCCGATGCAAATCACTCCGCCGATGAGCGCCAAAGGCAGATTCAGCAGCACGACAAGCGTCTGGCGGCTGTCCTTGAACTCGCCGTAGAGCAGCAGGAAGATGATGATTATCGAGAAGATGGAGATCAGCGCGATGGTTTTCGAAGCTCTCTCCTCCGACTCGAACTGTCCGCCGTACTCGATGTGATAACCCTCAGGCAGAGTGATTTCGGTGTCGATTTTTTTCTCTATCTCTTTCACCGCGCGGCTGAGTCCTCCGCTTTCCACATTGCAGGATATCACGAGCTTACGCGATACGTTCTCGCGGTTTATGGTGTTAGGACCAGAGGCCGAGCGGATGGTCGCGACGCTCGAAAGCGGCACGCCGTCGGCAATGAGCACGTCGCCCAAAGCCTCGATTGTCGAACGCTCGCTGTCCTCGACTTTCAGAGTGAGGTCGAATGAGCGGTTGCCTTCGTAAACCTGCGAAACGCTCTGACCCTCAAGCAGTACCGAAACCGCCTCGCCGAATTCCGCCATCGTGATGCCGTTGCGTGCGAGCTGCGCGCGGTTCGGTTCGATGACTAGCTCCGGCCTCTCGACCTGCTGCTCCACGTTGAGGTCCGTTATGCCCTCGATTCCTTTGATCGCCGCTTTTATCTGATTTCCAAGCGAATACATCTTGTTCAGGTCCGTGCCGAAAAGCTTTATCGCGATGCTGGCCTTCGTGCCCGAAAGCATCTCATCCATACGGTGCGCGATAGGTCCGCCGATTTCGATGTTCACGCCAGGCAGCGTCCCGAGTTTGCTTCGGATCTCAGCGAGCATCTCCGATTTCTTGCGCCTGTCGAGCGTATAAGGGCAGTCGAACTCCGAAGTGTTCACTCCGAACGAGTGCTCCGAAAGCTCCGCGCGCCCGGTCCTGCGGCCCACGCAAGTAATCTCCGGTACAGTGAGAAGTATATTCTCGGCCATCCGGCCAATATTGTCCGATTCTTCGATGGAGATTCCCGGGATTGTGCTCACGGCGATGGTCAGCGACCCTTCATTGAAGGACGGCAGGAAGCTTCGGCCGAGCAGGCAGAAATAGACGATCGCTATTATGAGAAGCACTCCCGTTCCGCTCAGCATTACGGTCTTGTGCTTTAGGGCCCAGTCAAGAGTCTTTCCGTATATGTTCCTGAGTCTGAGGACTATCCACGGGTCTTTCTCTGCCTTTTCACTGTCCAGGTGCCTGTCTTTCAGAAGATAGGAGCAGAGCACAGGAGTGAGGGTGAGGGCCACGAGAGTCGAGGCGAAAAGGCTGATTACGAAGGCGATGCCCAGCGGTATGAGCATTCTGCCCTCCATTCCGGAGAGGAAGAAGAGAGGCAGGAAGCAGGCCA
>CAVCRS010000054.1:0-18566 GCA_963604635.1 Faecalibacillus sp. | reverse complement strand
TGATTTCCGGCTCGCGACGGCTTGAAAACATACCAAGTTATTTTTTAATGTTCACTAAATGTTACTCTCGATGTGAAAAATAACAATGAGAAGTGCAAAATATCGTTTTAATGCACTTCTCGATTCTTAAGGCGCCTGTTTGAGGCTGGCTATTTTCTGGAGCGAAGCGACTCAGGGGGCAGATACGGCCCACAGTGCCCCATAGGGGCTGTCACGAAGTGACTGGGGGTAGAAAACTAAAAAAAGGCTGATGAAAGTCAGCCTTTTTTGTTATTTTTAAGAGTCACTTTACCTATTGTCAGGTTTTTAGAATATCAGGCTCTGGAGCCAGAAGGCGGCGATACCGGCAAGATAGCCGAGCAGGGCCATCCAGGAGATGTTCTTCATATACCAGCCGAAGGAAATCTTCTGAAGTCCCATAACGACTACGCCGGCGGCGGAACCGATGATAAGGATGCTGCCGCCCACACCTGCGCAGTATGAAAGAAGTGTCCAGAAGGAGCCGTCCACGCCGTAGGTAAGGGCGCCTTCCATTCCTGCAGGAATCAGGTCATACATACCCATACAGCTCGCTACGAGAGGCACATTGTCGACTACCGAAGAAAGGATACCGATGATGCCGGTAACGATATAAGGATTGCCGTTGAAGGTGGTGTTCAGAACCTGTCCGAAGGACTTGAGCACACCTGTCTGGGAAAGAGCGGAAACGGTGGTAAGGATACCGAGGAAGAAGAAAATCGTGCTGAGGTCCAGCTTGTGCAGAAGCTTCACGATGTCAGGAAGAGCGTCCTCGGCGATTTTCTTGAATCGCTTCTGCTTGAAAATAAGCTCGGTAACAACCCAGAGGGTACCCAGGACCAGCATAATGCCCATAAATGGAGGAAGGTCGGTGAGCATACGGAAGATAGGCACGAAGATGAGTCCGCCTACGCCGATGAAGAATACGACACCTCTTTCCTTTTTGGTAATCAGGCTGTTGCTGAGATTGTCCTCAGACTTCTCGGCAGGAAGCAGAACTTCTCCCTTGAGCTTGGAACCAATCAGAAGGCCAGGAACCACTACCGAAACAATGGACGGAATGAGGGCCGCCTTGATGATGCCCCAGGAGGAGATATTGCCCTTGACCCAGAGCATAATGGTCGTCACGTCACCTATAGGAGAGAACGCACCGCCGCTGTTCGCCGCCAGGATTACCATAGAGGACATCAGCAGACGGTCGGTCTTGCCGTCGATGAGTTTGTTCAGCACCATAATCATAACGATGGAGGTGGTGAGGTTGTCCAGAACGGCAGAAAGGAAGAACGTGATGAAAATGACCCTCCAGAGCAGCGTACGCTTGCTTTTAGTCTTGAGGCGGTCCTTGACGAAGTTGAAGCCGCCGTTCGTGTCGACCACCTCGACGATGGCCATCGCACCCATCAGGAAGAACAGGGTCTCGCAGGTCTCGCCGAAACTCGTGGTGAATTCAGGCGTGGCTCCGTAAGTGACATTGTACAGAGTCCAGCAGATCACACTCATAAGGAGCGCGATGGCGGACTTGTTTATCTTGGTGTAGCTCTCAATCGCTATAAGCACGTAGCCCACCAGAAATACCAGAACTATAAGAGTGGTAGTCATAAAATTATGTCAGTATAAAACGGGCGCGAAATTAGTGCTTTTACGATAAATCTGCAAGTAAAACGCCACATCTTGCTTACAAATCTGATGCAGCGAAACGATATTGGCTGCCACGCGGCAGCCAATATGGAATTGGCCGGTCAGCGGCCGGCCCGGTAAGCATCAGACACTCTCGGGACTACTCCGTGCGGATGGCTTCGGCAGGGTTGGAGTGCGCGGCCTTGAGGGTCTGGAAGAAGATCGAGGCGGAGGCGATGAGAAGCGAAGCGGCGGCGGCGAGAAGGAATATCCACACGCTGAAGTTGATGCTGTAGGAGAAGCCCTGCAGCCAGCGGTTCATCAGGTACCAGGAGAGCGGCGCGGCGAAAATCAGCGAAATCAGCAGCGGAGAGCAGAATTTACGCATAAGCAGCGAAAGGACTTCGCGGGTGGTGCTGCCCATAATCTTGCGGACACCGATTTCCTTGCGGCGCTGACGGATGAAGAAGACTGACATTCCGATGAATCCGAGAATGGATATCAGGATGGCGATGAGCGTGAACATTGACACGAGCCTCATCGTACTCCTTTCTTCGGAGAAGGACATCTCGATGTTCCTGTGCACGTCTCTCACTTTCCAGTCGATGTCTTCCTGCGTGCCGTCGGCCTGCTCCACCAGGGCGCAGAGCTTCCGGTATGAGTCACGCGAGCCATCGGTTTCCACTATAAAATACGGATCATCAAGCTTTTCCGTATCGGTTACGGTAATCTCGAACGGCTGGATATCTGACAGGACATTGGCCAGATGGAAGTCTCCGATTATTCCCGCCACCTGACTGACCTTGCCGTCTCCCCAGACCAGTTCGTGCGTATCCTGCGAGAAATCAGCCTTTTTCAGGGCGGCTTCGTTGAAATATGCCACATCGCCTTCGAGATGATAATCCTCTATGATATTCAGTCCGGTGACATCGAGGAATTCCCTGTCACACTGCGTAAGATATACAAGGACATTGTTCTGGTCCTTGTCCTTTCGGAAAGTCATACTGGCGCTGTCGCCGTCCAGGGAAGAGCCTGTGTACGAGCCGATTATCCTGACGAACGGCTGGGATGCCAGGGCGTCGCGGACCGCGGAGGAATTGTCCGGATTCACGAAGAAGACATTGTCGGTATTGTATCCCAGAGGCGCGTTGATGAGGTGATTCATCTGGAAGAGTATCGTGAAGGTGGCGGCTAGCATCGTCACGGTGATGATGTTCTGAACGATGATGAACACTTTGCTGAGCACCATCTTCGAATGCTGGCGGAACGACCCCTTTACGATATCTATCGGCTTGAATTTCATCAGATTCAGTGTAGGAAGAATGCCCGAAATGATGCCCGTAAGCACGATGAAGAGAGTGCTTATCCCGACTGTGCCGAAACTGAGGTCCTTCACGAGGTCGATCTTGCCCTGGAACATCTCGGCGAATCTGTCCTCGAAAATCAGGGCGAGAACGAAACCTATGATAAAGGAAATGAGCACCATAAGTGTCGATTCGCAGATGAGGCCCGCAGAGATTTTCGCTCCGTCGCCGCCCAGAAGACGGCGCGTCGCGACTTCCTTGGCGCGGAATCCGGTATTGGCCATCGTAAGATTTATATAATTGGAAACTGCGAAGAGCAGGATGGCCAGAACCACGGCGAGAAGGATGCCCAGCAGGCTTCTGTCGCCTTTCTGGATTCCGTTACCTTCATTCTGAGGCGCAAACATAAGGTCGTCCATAGGAATCAGAGTGCACTGGTCGGTTCCGAGGAAGCCGAATGCCGGACAATGGTCCTGGGTGAATTTGGTTATCTCGTCCACCTTGCTCCCCAGGTCGCTGCCCGGACGGGTCATAATGAATGAATAAGTGGCTCCGTGAGGGCCTGAAGCGAAGGCGTAGGTGTCAATCGGGTATCCGAGAATCTGAGGATGGCGGTCGAAGTTCGCGATGACTTCGGTGCTGTTCAAAAGAGCCGTCTTGTCGAGGTCCTTGATTACGCCAGAAACCGTATAGACAAGTGTGGTGTCGTAAGGGTCAGGGTCCCCTTCGGAGGTTTCGATGCTCACATAACGGGTTCCTACGATGTTAAGCGGCTCACCGAGAGGGTTTTTACCCTGGAAGAGTTTCTTTGCAAGAG
The DNA here is from genome assembly GCA_963604635.1 of Faecalibacillus sp. Lineage (GTDB taxonomy): Bacteria > Bacteroidota > Bacteroidia > Bacteroidales > UBA932 > Cryptobacteroides. Next base: position 14,810 of record CAVCRS010000054.1, on the reverse strand, counting down.
ATTCCGTGATGACGCATTTCTCCGGGCTGTCCATCGCGGTAGCCTTGTCACCCTCTATGAATTTGAAATCGAAGAAGTCGAAGAAGGTGGAATCGGCTATCATCACGTTGGCCTTGCCTTCGCCGCCGTTGCTTCCAGAGAATCTGTCCCCGTATTTGATTTTGGCAAGCTGCATATTGATGCAGCAGGTCTTCTCTATTTCCGGAAACTGCTCACCCATCGAATGCGTCACCTGAGGCCAGGTGAAGAGGCTGTTCGTTGTGCCGAGTACCTGAATGTTCTTGTGGTTATGGTGCCAGCGGTCAATGCTGAACTGTCTGTAGGTGTAGTCGCCAAGCAGGATCACGAACATAAGTGAGATGGCAAGCCCGACCACGTTGATCAGGGCGTAGAGAGGGTTGCTGCGAAGGTAACGAAGAAATAGTTTCATATATTATTCAATTTATTTACAAACGAAGGCATCAATCCGCGTGCCAGACGGCATAACACTTTATATGTCAGAAAAATACATAGGCTCCCTAAATATAAAAGTGTAAAGAATCTTTACACCTCTGTAAAAATTTTTTACACTTGTAAGGGTCTGGTCGTGCTGCCGCGGCCGCAATACGAAATTGGATGAGTCCGCTAAAAACAGAGTTTTATGTCCAATCGGAGCTCCTAAGGAGCGAAGCGACCTAGGGGGCCGGGGGATACGTCCCCCGGTGAATAAGAAGACAGGCCGGGCTGAGTTCTCTCAGTCCGGTCTTTCTTAAATAATTGAGCGCAGCTCAATTATGCCGTAGCTGCTTCGATTTTTTTCAGCATAGCGAACATGATGCCGCCGGCGATGACGCAGAGGGCGAGCAGGATAGCCCAGTTGGCCCAGAGCGGAACGGCCTTCCAGAGGAGTCCCGGAACGGAGCTGAGGTAGTTGCCGACAGCGGTGGCGGCGAACCACAGACCCATCATAAGACCCTTGTACTTAGGAGGAGCGACCTTCGATACGAAGGAGATTCCCATAGGGGAGAGCAGAAGCTCCGCGAAAGTGAGCACGAGATAGGTGCTGATCAGGTACATCGGAACTACAGGATCAGGAGAAACTGTGCCGTTAAGCTCTGCAGGGGACGGCTGTCCGACGGATCCCATAATCATAATGAGGTATCCGAGAGCGGCAACGAACATACCGAGACCGATCTTCTTAGGGGCTGAAGGCTCCATACCGTTAGGATGTTTTTCTGTCTTCTTATTGGCGAGAGCCGCGAAGATGGCCATCGAAACAGGAGTCAGGAAGACTACATAGAACGGGTTGAACTGCTGGAAGAGCTGCGGCTGGATGTCCAGAACCGTCGGCATACCGGCGTAGATGGCGTAAGCGCCGCCCCAGAGTGCGAGAGTGATGACTCCGCAGATGATCTTGCCCTTCTTCTTCTCGGACTGGAAAGCCCCGAAGAGAGTATAGATGGAAACAGCCACGAGAGCGAGAATCCAGATGTTGAAGCCGAAGCGGGTGAAACCTGTGGCGGTGGACTGGGTGTAGTCACGCGCGAACCAGGTGAGGGATTGGCCGTTCTGATGGAACGCCATCCAGAAGAAGATGACCACTGCGAACACGAGGCAGAGAGCCACGACGCGTTCCTTGGTCTGCTTCGGAGTGAGCTCCTCGACCTGCGCATTGGCCGCCTTGGCCTGCTTGGCATTCACGTCTGCGTGCTTGAACCAGCCGCGGCAGGCGAAGTAGATTGCGATGGAGACTACAAGTGAGACGCAGGCTACTGCGAAACCCATATTATATGCGGAGGAGAGATGCTCGATGTAGTAGGCGGAGAAGTCTGAAAGGCTCATTCCGACTGCGTCTGCGCCAGGCATCTGGGCTGCGAGACCGGCGAGTTTGTCGGTGTTCTCGGCGGAGATGGTTCCATTCAGGAACTGGTGGGCGAGTGCAGGGATGTCGGCCTTGTAGATGAGGCCTGCCTTGGCGAGGAACTTGTTGGTGATGGCTGTGGCGGCGGATGGAGCGAACATCGCGCCGATGTTGATCGCCATATAGAAGAGGCTGAATGCGGAGTCGCGCTTGGAGGCGTAACGAGGATCGTCGTAGAGGTTGCCCACCATTACCTGGAGGTTGCCCTTGAAGAGACCGGTTCCGATGGCGATGAGAAGCAGCGCGCCGAGCATCATCGTGACACCCAGGGTGTTGGCTGCAGTAGGCACTGCCAGGAGCAGGTAGCCGAGGAACATTACGCTGATACCTGTTACGACGCATTTGCCGTAGCCGATCCTGTCAGCCAGCCATCCGCCCACTACAGGCATGAAATAGACCGCTGCAAGGAAAATGGAGTAGACCTGGCTTGCCGCCGCCTGCTCCCAGCCGAACTTGGCCTGAAGGAAAAGCATGAAGATGGCAAGCATAGTGTAGTATCCGAACCGCTCTCCGGTGTTGGCGAGAGCCAGTGCGAACAGACCTTTTGGTTGACCTTTGAACATAATTATAATAGTTGATTATTTGTGGCGTATCGAGACAAAGATAACAAAACTTATGGAAAAATACCCTTTTCTCTTAAAAAATGGTATATTTGTGGACGGATGGGACAAGAACCGCCCGTGCCTTACGATTATGATGAAAAGTTTTTTAATTATATCGGCCACGCTGCTTTTCGCAGCCGCAACGCAGCTTGCTGCTCAGGATAAATCCACAGTGACAATGACTTATGCTCTTTCGCAGACCAGTCTCAGCTTCGAAGTCGAGGCCGTAAAGGAGAGTTTTTTCGCAGGCCCGTATGCAAAATACGCCGAAAAGTACCTCGGCATCAAAGCCTCGGAAACGAATGCCGTCACATACAGGATCAGTTCCGTGAAGATGACCCCTTACGTGGAGGCGGATGTCCGCTGCCGCTATACCGAGACCGTTCCGGGAAGTGCGGTGGGCACTATGGTCCAGTTCAGCGCACAGGGGCTGATCGCGGTGTCCGACGGAGGCTTCGGCCGTGAAAATTCCTGGAGATTCCCGGGAGATGCAGACTCCGATTTCTCGACCAGGGGACTGAGCGCGAATTATACCGCCGAGGCTACCACCCTGTACCAGGGAGTCAAGGGCGAGAATTACAATCAGGTCGCCGTCTCCCAGAACATAGTGGTCGCCAAGACTGCCGAGCAGAAGGCCAAGGAAGCCGCCGATATGATTCTCAAGCTGCGCACCACGCGCATCCAGATCATAACCGGTGATACCGACGCGAACTACAGCGGAGAGTCGATGGGTGCCGCCATCAGCGAGATCTCCCGCCTGGAGCAGGAGTATCTGAGCCTTTTCATCGGCTACAGGACCACCGAGACGCAGAAGATGAACTACGAGCTGGTTCCGACTGACGATACCCGCAACCACGTCTTCGTGGCCTTCCGTCTTTCGGATACCGCCGGCCTGCTTCCTGCAGACGATGTCTCCGGCAAGCCTTATTTCGTGGACATCGTTTCCGAGGGCGTGGAAATTCCGGCAGGCGGTGACGCTGCCAGAAGCGGCAAGGGCAAGGTCATCTATTACAGGACACCTGCCATCTGCTCGGTGAAGCTTTCCGAAGGCTCGAACATCCTTCTGGAGACCAGGGTTCCGATCTATCAGTTCGGTAACGTGAATACTTACGTAATAAAATAATAAAGATTATGACCATCAAAGATCTCAAGCCGGCAGTGGTTTTCAACAACTTCTACGGCATCACACGCAATCCGCGTCCTTCCAAGCACGAGGAACATATCAGAGCGTACCTTCTCGAGTGGGGCAAGAACCACGGAGTGGAGGCGTTCACCGATGATACGGGCAATGTCATAATGAGAGTTCCGGCCACTCCGGGCTATGAGAACCGCAAGGGCGTCATCCTTCAGGGACATATGGATATGGTTCCGCAGAAGAATGCCGACACCGTGCACAATTTCGAGACCGACCCTATCGAGACCTGGGTAGATGGCGATTGGCTCAGAGCGAAGGGCACAACCCTCGGCGCTGACAACGGCCTGGGCGTCGCTCTGGCGCTCGCAGTCCTCGAAAGCCCTGAGGTAAAGCACGGTCCGCTCGAGGTGCTCGTCACCTACGATGAGGAGACCGGTATGACAGGCGCACGCGCGCTGAAGCCGGGCGTGCTGAAGGGCGACATCCTCATAAATCTCGACTCCGAGACCGAGGGCGAGCTCTTCATCGGCTGTGCAGGCGGTCTGGACGCCACTGCAAGGGCGAAATACGAGCCTGTAGATGAGCCGAAGGAAGGCTATGAGTGCTACGAACTGGCAGTCAAGGGTTTCCAGGGCGGTCACTCCGGAATGGACATCATCCTCTGCCGTGCCAACGCGAACAAGGTGGCCGCACGCGTGCTGCTTCCGCTCCTTCGCGACGCGGGCGTCAAGCTCATCGATCTCGAGGGCGGCACACTTCGCAACGCGATTCCTCGCGAGGCGTTCGCAACTCTCTATGTGCCAAAGGATAAAGTGGCTGCCGCCAATGATATAGTGAACAAGGTCGCGGCCGAAGTGAAGGCCGAGTACGCCGCCACAGACCCTAACGCCGAGTTCATCTTCAAGCCTTACGAGTGCAAGGAAGGGGAGTGCTGCTGCAGCGAAGACTGCAAGTACGTTCCTGACGAGGCCGCGCTGAGATTCATCCAGGCCGTCCTCGCCTGTCCGGACGGAGTCGACAGGATGAGCGACGCGATGCCGGGGCTGGTCGAGACTTCGAACAATATGGCCATTGTGCGCATCGAAAAGGGCGAGTTCTGCGTCAAGTCCCTGCTGCGCAGCTCCGTGGACACCGCGAAGGACTATCTCGCCGAGAAGATTGCATCCGTGTTCGCTCTCGCAGGCTGCGCGATGACATTCACCGGCGGATATTCCGGCTGGGCGCCGAACAATGCTTCCCCTATCCTCCACGTTATGGTGGAGGCCTACCGCGAGCTTTTCGGCAAGGATCCTAAGATCACCGCCATCCACGCAGGTCTGGAATGCGGAATCCTGAGCGGCGCATATCCTCACTGGGATATGGTTTCAGTGGGACCTACCCTCCTGAGCCCTCATTCCCCTGACGAGAGAGCCAACATCCCTTCCGTTCAGAAGGTCTGGGACTTCCTGCAGAATGTCCTCGTGAATATTCCTGAGAAATAACAGTTAGTTTAACAGTATATTATTATGAAGAAGCAAATCATTATTGCGGCGGCCGCTCTGCTTACAATTTCCGCAGCCGCACAGGCCCAGGCCCCGAGACCGAAGATCGATTACGATTTCCAGTTCACCACCGTAAAGGCCAACCCTATCACATCAGTAAAGAATCAGGCGAGCAGCGGTACCTGCTGGGCTTATTCCACCATCAGTTTCGTGGAGTCCGAGATCATCCGTCTGAACGGCATAAAGGATGAGGCCGCTTATCCGGACCTTTCCGAATTTTTCGTAGTAAGCCATTCATATTCAGACAGAGCCGACAAGTATGTCAGACTCGACGGCAACCTCACCTTCTCGGCAGGCTCCGAGGCAGATGACGTTCTGGATGTCATCCGCGACTACGGTATGGTTCCGCAGGCTGAAATGACAGGTATGAACTACGGCTACGAGCTTCCTGCACAGAGCGAACTCGACGCCGTCCTCAAGGCCTACGTCCAGGCAGTCGCCAAGGTTCCTAACCGCAACAAGCTCACCACTGCGTGGAAGAGAGGCTTCCAGGCCGTCCTCGACGAGTATCTCGGAGAATATCCTGAGACATTCACCGTAAACGGTGTGACTTATACTCCTGAATCCTACAGGGATGCCCTCAAGTTCAACCCTGACGACTATGTGACCCTCACATCCTTCACCCATCATCCTTTCTACACCAAGTTCGCCATTGAGGTTTGCGACAACTGGCGCTGGGACGAGGCCTACAATGTGCCGATCGACGAGTTTATGGAGGTTCTGGACAACGCCATCGAGAAGGGCTACACCGCAGCCTGGGGCACCGACTGCAGCGAGTCCGGTTTCACCCGCGACGGTCTGGGACTGCTTCTTGACACCAAGGCTATGGCTGCCGCAGGTTCCGACCAGGAGCACTGGGTAGGCAAGTCCGATGAGGAGAAACCTGCACCTGTAGCCCCTGTGGAGCTCGAAGGTACACAGGAGTTCCGTCAGCAGGGCTTCGATGAGAAGACCACCACAGATGACCACGGTATGCACATCTACGGCATCGCCAAAGACCAGAACGGCAAGAAGTTCTATATGGTAAAGAATTCCTGGGGCTCCACCGGCAAGTATGAAGGCATCTGGTACATCTCCGAGAACTTCGTAAGAGGCAAGAGTATGGATATCGTTGTCCACAAGGATGCTCTTCCTAAGGATATCGCCAAGAAACTCGGCATCAAGTAATGTCCATCACAAGACACATTCCTAATACTATCACCTCCTGCAACCTGCTCTGCGGCGTTCTGGGGGTGATAGCCTCTTTCCGCGGCCGCCCCGACATCGCGTTCAGCCTGATGCTCGCGGCTTCGGTATTCGACTTCTGCGACGGTCTCGCGGCGCGTGCGCTGAAGGCATATTCCGATATGGGCAAGGAACTGGACTCTCTGAGCGATATGGTGAGCTTCGGGGTGCTGCCGTCAGTTATGATGTGCAACCATCTCTATGCCAGCTACGGAAACAGTTTTGTAAGCTTCATTCCGGTCGTGCTCGCGGTCTTTTCCGGCCTGCGATTGGCGAAGTTCAATGTCGATGAACGCCAGCACAGCAGCTTCGTGGGCCTCGCGACCCCTGCCGCCGCGCTGATCTGCGCTTCGCTCTGCGATTTCGCGTTCTCGCAGCCTGACTCTCTGATCGGCCTTGCGGCCAATGGAAGGTTTTTCCTTCCGCTTCTCGCATTAGTGCTTTCCGCGCTGCTGGTCAGCGAGATACCGATGTTTGCGATGAAGATGGGAACGGGGGATGAGACTCCGCGCGCCGTAAAGGCCGAGCGCTGGGCCTTTCTCGCCGCCGCTCTGCTCTCGCTCGCCGCGACCCTGATTTTCGGCCTCCACTGGTCCCTTGTCATTCTCGCGACCTTTGTCGCCTATGTTTTGATTAATCTCATCGCCTGGCCGTTCCTTCCGAAGGCGTAAAGCTTTCGGCTCTGCCGCCGCCGAAGCGCACAAAAAAAACCTTACAGGAAAGCCTGCAAGGGATTTTTTGCTTTCGATAAGCGGCTATCTCGAGCGGTAGGCCCTGAGACCGGCGTCGAGGATTTTCATCGCCTTTTCGAGTTCAGGGACTTCGAGCACATATGCTATGCGGATCTGGTTCAGACCCTCGCCCGGAGTGCAGTAGAAAGAGGCGGCAGGAGTCACCATAACCGTCTGAGAATCAAGACGGAAATCCGTAAGCATCCAGCGTGCGAAATCCTCCGCGTCATCCACCGGCAGCTCTGCGATGGTATAGAACGCCCCTTCCGGAACAGGAGAGAATACTCCCTCCATTTTATTTAGCGCGGCGAGAGTGAAGTCGCGTCTGCGGATATATTCTTCACGGGTCCTGTCGAAATAGGACTGAGGGGCGTCCAGAGCTCCGAGCGTAACCACCTGGCCGAGAACCGGCGGGCAGAGGCGGGCCTGGGCAAGCTTCATTATGGCAGCGATGACCTCGGCATTGTGGGAAACCACGCAGCCGATGCGTGCGCCGCAGAGATTGTAGCGCTTGGACACCGAATCCACCATAATCACGTTCTGCTCCAGTCCCGGAATGTTCATAGCCGAGAAATGAGGCTCGTCGCGGTAGCAGAACTCCCTGTAAACCTCATCGGAAATCAGGAACAGGTCGTGCCTGCGGCAGAACTCCCCGATCTGCAGCATATCCTCGCGGGAATACACCACACCCGTAGGGTTGCCCGGATTGCAGAGCAGCACGGCCTTCGTGCGCGGGGTGCACACAGCCTCGAAAGCCTCGATGGAAGGCACCTTGAAACCGTTCCTGATGTCCGTGTGGACCGGTTTCACCACGATTCCGTTCTGGAATGCAAAGGAGAAATAATTCGTATAATAAGGCTCGATGACTATGATCTCGTCACTCGGGTCGCAGCAGGTCTGTATGGTGAAATCCACGGCCTCGCTGCCGGCCGTGTTCACCAGGATCTCATCTGTGGTGATGTCTATCCCGAGTCTGCGGTAGTATTTCTCCACCAGGGCCTTGCGCAGCTCGACGGTGCCTGCGGAGTCGGAATACGGGAGGTATTCCATATGGAAATTCTTCAGGGCGTCCACTGCCGACTGGGGCGACTTGATGTCGGGCGCTCCGATGTTAAGATGATAGACCTTTACTCCGTCCCGCTTCGCCGCATTGGCGAACGGAGTGAGCTTGCGGATGGCCGAAGCCGGAATCCGGATGGCTTTCTGTGAAAGTGCTGGCATATAAACTTTCTGTGTTTTACGTGGTTAGGTACTTGTCAAAAAATATCTCAACTTACTTTTTAACGCATACTTTACAAAGATATACTCTTTTTTCGTAATTTTGTGGGATTTGTAACGGTGATTCGTCGGAAATCGGGCGCCGGAATACTGCTGAACCCCGCATTTCAGATCACAGGACATTTATTCACAGCTAGCAGAAAGGGCACAGGATGTATAAAATCAGCATTTCTCCGGAAGAGATAGAGAAATATGAACTCGCGGCTTTCCCGGGGGAAATACAGGTCATAGACAGTGAAGGCGAGGCTTTCAGGAAAGCCGTCTCCTTCCTCAGGCGCCAGAAGGTCCTGGGTTTCGATACCGAGACCCGTCCGGTATTCTCGCCCGACCAGCCCCATCACTCCGTCGCGCTCCTCCAGCTTTCCGGTCCCGGGAAGGCGTTCCTGTTCAGAATACAGAAGCTCGGCATCCCTCAGTCTCTCTGCAATATATTGGCCGACAAGGATATACTTAAGATAGGCGCTGCCGTGGGCGATGATGTCAGAGGTCTGCAGAAAGTGCAGGACTTCGATGCGCACGGCTTTGTGGACCTTCAGAAAATGGTCTGGGAGTACGGCATCCGCGACAAGAGCGTGAAGAAAATGAGCGCCATCATCCTAGGCGTGCGCATCTCCAAGACCCAGCAGCTGTCGAACTGGGAGGCCGAGACCCTGTCGGAGCCGCAGTGCAAGTACGCCGCGACCGACGCGTGGGTGTGCCGCGAGATGTTTTTCCGCCTCAAGAGGGCGAAAAAGCACCCGCTGACCCCCGAGCAGCTCAATCCTCAGCAGGCGGCCGCTTCTGCGTCCAATCCCTCCCCGAAGAAGCCCGGAAACAATCCGGCCGCTGACGCGTCCAATCCTGCCGATGATCCTAAGAAATCCTCCGGCAACAAGCGCCGTCACAGGGCAGGGAAGCGTCACCGCAAGAAAACATCCGGGGTTCCATCGGGTCAGAAATCAAGTCAGGATGCGAGCCTGAAATCCGGTCCGGAATCCGGAAAGGAATCCGGGGCTGAAGCTGCACAGACGCCGGCCCGCTCATCCAGAAGCGGAGCCGCAAGGCGCCGCCGCAAGCGCCACAACAGGCGCCGCAAGGCCTCTGCCGGGGGGCAGGGGACTGCCGGACGGAACCCATCTTCCAATTCTTCTGAAAATCAAGTCAAATAATGACCAAGATATATCTGAAAAGAGGCAGGGACGAGTCCCTGAAGCGCTTTCACCCCTGGGTATTCTCAGGGGCTGTGGCGCAGGTAGTCGGAAATCCCGCGGAAGGAGACCTTGTGGAACTGTATTCCGCTGAAGGTGAATTCCTTGCAGTGGGGCATTATCAGGTGGGCTCCATCACTGTGAGGGTCCTGTCCTTCGACCGTTCGGCCCTGAGTCCCGATTATTTCGAGAAGATGCTGTCCAGGGCGCGGGAAGTGCGCCGCTCCGTGGGCCTTCCTTCGGACAGCACTGACTGCTTCCGTCTCGTACACGGGGAGGGGGACAACCTTCCGGGTCTTATCATCGACTGGTATGACGGAGTCTGCGTGATGCAGGCCCATTCCGCCGGTATGTTCCGCGCCCGGAAACAGATCTGCGCAGCCCTTCAGACCGTATTCGGGGAGGGCCTCAAGGCCGTGTATGACAAGAGTTCCGGTACCGCCCCTTTCAAGGCCGGGCTTGACCTTGTGGACGGGTATCTTTATAAGGCTGAGGGCTTTAACGATGATGAGCAGACCGTTATGGAAAACGGTCGCCGTTTCATCGTGGACTGGACCAGAGGCCAGAAGACGGGCTTCTTTCTCGACCAGAGGGAGAACCGCGCATTGGTCGGGCGCGTAAGCCCCGGCCGCAGGGTTCTGAACCTCTTCTGCTACACGGGCGGCTTCTCGATTTACGCATTGGCCGCCGGGGCCGAACACGTGGATTCTGTGGACAGCAGTGCGCGCGCGATGGATATGCTGGAGCGGAATGTGGCGCTGAACGGTTTCGACGCTTCGCGTCACGAGGGACACTGCGCCGATGCGATAGAGTATCTTAAGAATTGTCCGAAAGGACGTTACGACCTGATCATCGTGGATCCGCCGGCTTTCGCGAAGCATCGCGGGGTGCTGAAAAATGCGCTTCGGGCCTATCAGCGCCTGAATGCCAGCGCCATCGCTGCGGTGGCGCCGGGCGGGCTGGTTTTCACCTATTCCTGCTCGCAGGTGGTCGATAAGGAGGCTTTCGCAATGGCGGTCTTTTCGGCGGCCGCGCAGACCGGGCGACGGGTCCGCATCCTGGACAGGCTGAATCAGCCGGCAGATCACGCAGTGAATATTTATCATCCTGAAGGCGAGTACCTTAAGGGCTTGCTTCTTTACGTAGAATAGCTGTTATGTTTACTATCAAACTGGAACTTCCACAGGGCTGGAAGAGCAAATTCGAGACCATCGAGGATGGCGTTTCCCATTTCGAGGCCTATCTGGCCAATGACCGCCTGCAGACCGATGACGCCGAGATAGACATCTGCGTCGGGGAGATGCCGCCGGAGACCACAGCCCAGGATGAGGCTATGGCGAATTACGTGGAGGTTGTGGGCTTCGATGACGATGACCCGGAGGATATGGATCCGCTGACCGTCTGGCCGTTCCAGAACCGCAAGGCCTACGGCTTCGAGGCGCTCTGCGAGGATGATTCGCCGATGAGGGTGATGTGCATCGAAATCCGCTCCGGCGTGCTGGTCGTGATGACTCTCATAGGCCGCACAGACCAGATTCTGGAGGACATCACCACCCTGGTGGAGAGGAAGCTGCGTGTGGGGCGCCCTGCGGAAGGGGATTAGTCTGACCGCTGCCTGCGGTGCCCGGTCATTTCGACAAGCTCAATGACCGCACCGCTCAACTTAACTTATACACATTCCGCCCCTCGATATAATCCTCCTGGACCTGGGTCATCTTGAGGATTTCTTCTTTCGTGAGGATGTATTCCCTGCATCCCGGGTGTATTACCCTGGAAATGAACTCTCTGATTTCGTACCGGAGACCTTCCCCCATAAACGGGAAGAAGCATTTCCGGTTATGGTTCTGGTCCTCGAAGCGCTGCTCGAAATAATCGGTCCTCCACCACGGGGCCGGGACATAGATGTAGCCTCGGGTGCCGGAGATCACCATATTCCCCTCTGTCTTGGCTCCGAGCCCCACCTGGAACGACGCCGTGGCGCTGTCGTAGCGCAGCACGGCCTTGGTGTACATATCCACGCCGTTTTTCATTATGGAGTAGAAATTGACATCTCTGATGTCCTTTCCAAGCAGTTTTATGATAGGCAGCAGCGGGAAGCAGGCGTTCTCGTTCATACTGCCTCCGAACTTGGTCTGATCCAGTTTCTGGGAACTCTCGTCGGTGAGAGTCGTGACGGAGGCATTGATGTCCACGACCTTGCCGATGACTCCCGACTTGAGCATTGTGACCAGATGCCTGAAGGCCGGGCAGTAGGCGGTCTTGTGGGCGACCATCAGAGTAAGATGTTTCTGCTCGGCTATGGAGTAGAGTTCCTCAGCCTCGGCGAGCCGCAGAACGAACGGGGTCTCGCAGAGCACGTCTTTCCCGGCATTCAGAGCGGCTTTCGCGTATTCATAATGAGTGTAGTGAGGGGAGGCGATATAGACGGCGTCACACGCTTCCAGAAGTTCTTCCATTGACCCCGCAGCAAGCGGAATTCCGTTTTCGGTGCAGAATCTGCGGCACTGCTCCGCGTCAGGATTGTAGGCGGCGGCGACAGTGTTGCCGCTGACGAAGCGGGACTCCGGAACGAAGCGCCGGGCGATGCTTCCAGTGCCGATGACTCCGATTCTGACATTGGCTTCCTCCTCGCGCAGCATAGTGCTTGAAATGCCCTGAGTGCGTGGGAGATAGACCACTTCACAGTACTCTTTGAGATAGTCGAACTGCCCTTCCCAGTCGGAGCCTATGGCAAATACATCCACTCCGTATTTCAGGATGTCGTCTATCTTCTGGCCCTTGTATTCCTCTATGATGACTTCATCGGCATAGCCCGTGTCCCTTACGGCCTGGACGCGTTTCATCACGCCGTCGCGGGTGTTCAGCTTGCCGCGTTCCAGATCGAAATTGTCCGTCGTGACGCCGACGATCAGGTAGTCTCCGAGCTCTCTGGCCCTTTTCAGCAGATTTATGTGACCCTGATGCAGCACATCGAAGGTCCCGTAGGTAATTACTTTCTTCATAGGTGTGAATTCCTGTTCTATAGAGACTGCTCAAGCGAAGCGATGCGGGCGGCCAGGGTGCGCAGCTCTTCATCGGTCTGCAGCCCCAGGTGGGAGATTCTGTAGAATCCCGGGATGGAGCCCGGCATTATGAAGGTCTCGTAACGCTCGATGAGGCCTCTGAAAATCCTGCGTTCGGCGGTGTCGCGGGTCTGTATGGCCGTAACGGCGAAGGAAGGATTGGCCGCAGGCATCTGCCAGCCGTATCGGCGGCACTCCTGCCTGAAAACTTCCGCGCGGTGGCGCACCTGCGAGATGTTGAAGGCTTCGCCGCCCTGGGCCCGGAGCTGCCTGAGTCTGGCGTGCAGCTGCAGGTAGATGGTCGTCGCGGGGCTGAACGGGGTCTGGCCGCGCCTTAGGTTCGAGAGGTTGTCCCCGAAGTCCCAGTAGTAGCCTCTGTGGGCGTATTCATAGCCCTCGAGCCGATGGCTGAGGAAGAGAATCGAGAGTCCCGGAGGGATGTTCAGGCCTTTCTGGGAGCTGGTGATGCAGATGTCGATGCCCAGCGCGTCCATATCCAGCGGCTCGGCAAGGAAGGTGCTGATCACATCCACCACGAGAGAGACTCCGTGCCGGCGGCAGATTCCGGAGATCTTCTCAAGGTCGAAAAGCTGTCCGGTCGAGGTCTCGTGGTGCTGGCAGAGGAACACGTCCGGCCGCTCCGTTTCGACGGTCTTTTCCAGCTCGGCGTAGTCGATGTCCTTTGCGAACGGGACTTTGAACTCTATGACCGGAATTCCGTAGTACCCGCACAGGGAGACCCAGCGTCTTCCGAAGGAGCCTCCGTTTATCGCCAGCGCCTTTTTCTTCGTGCTGACATAGTTCTCGACTGCGGCGCTCATCGCGCCGGTGCCGGAGCCGGTGTATATGATGGTCCTGCCTCCCTGACAGTGAATCAGATCCAGCAGGATTTCTTCAGATTCGAGATTTATCCGCGAGAACTCATCGGTCCTCATATAGGGAATCGGAGCGGCGCCGATGGCGGCGATTTCAGGGTCCAGATTGCCCGGAAAAACGAATGACTGCATATTCGATGTGGTTTGGGAAACTGTCCGGAACAATGCGGAACCGTTCCAAATCAGCTTCTAAAAGTTTACAAAATTAATAAATTTCGATTACTTTTGCGCGGATTTGAAAATATAACTGGTTCAGAAATGAAACAACTGTCACATCGGGAGATTCAGCTCTATCTCATGGACATTCTGAAAGCGGTGGATTCTTTCTGCCGTGAAAATGGCATAAGGTATTCGATGGCCTACGGGACTCTGCTCGGGGCGGTGCGCCACAAGGGGTTCATCCCCTGGGACGATGATATCGATCTGGTGATGCCGAGGCCTGATTATGAGCGATTTGTCGCGACTTTCGGGCAGGAGCCCGGGAGCCGCTACCGCTGCCTTCACCACAAGTTGGGGGCGGGCGGCGACCGTTTCGTGCATTTCTTCTCGAAAGTGGAGGACACCCGCACCAGGAGCCTGCAGGGCAAGGGCTGCGAATACGATTTCGGACTGAACATCGATATCTTTCCGCTCGACGGCAAGCCTGAGGATCCGGCGGTGCAGAAGATGATGGAGAGGCGTCTTACCAGTTATGCCCACCGCCTGAATATCTGCGGCACGGGATTCGACCTGCTGAATTTTCACCAGCCGCTCTTCACCAAGTTGGAGGCCCATCTGATGGGTGCGGAGCACTGGTGCCGGAAGATCGACTCCGCCGTCAGAGCGTATCCATACGGAAATTCGCGCCTCGCGGGCGCCGTGTCGGTCACGCACAACGGCACGCGCGAAATCTTCGAGCGTGCGATGCTGGAGGACTGCATCGACCTGAACTTCGAGGGCTGTCCGTTCCGGGCGTTCCGCCGCTGGGACGAGTGGCTCACGCAGATGTTCGGCGACTATATGACTCCGCCGCCGGAGGGCCGGCGCAAGACGCACGACCTGACGGTGTATCTGCTTGATTAAGATGAAATGAGGGTGACTAAAAAGTCTTCGGACTGATAGTCGCCCTCATTTTTTATTTGTTAATCCCAATGGCGGTCGCGCCCCGGCAGACTCGGGGACCGCGCTGGGCACGGTCCAGCTGTTCATCTACCGGGGAGCGTTCTCCCCGGTCCCCTTGGCCATTTCTCCGGCCGGCTTCGCCAATCTAATTTCCCCCTCGGTCCCCCATTACGG
>CAVCRS010000053.1:0-14661 GCA_963604635.1 Faecalibacillus sp. | reverse complement strand
AGATATCACCTGCAGCCTGGATGTTATCGAAGGCCTGGATCATACCGATAACGGTTCCAAGGAATCCGAGTGAAGGTGCAAGAGCGATGAACAGGGCAATCCAGGAAAGACCGTTCTCCATGTTGCTCATCTGAACTGAGCCATAGGAAACGACTGACTTCTCGACTACATCAAGACCCTGGTCGTAACGGAGGAGACCCTGATAGAAGATGGAAGCCACTGGACCGCGTGCATTGCGGCAAACGTCCTTTGCAGCCTCTACACCACCCTCGTTGAGAGCCTTTTCAACCTTCTCGCAGAGAGCCTTTGCGTTAACCTTTGCGAATGAGAGGTAAAGAATTCTTTCGATAGCGAAAGCAAGACCTACGATCAAGCAGATAACGATGAGTGCCATGAAACCAGGGCCACCCTCGATGAACTTGGTCTTGAGAGCCTGGTGAAGCGGAATCTCGCTCTTCTGGTTGAAGATGTCTTCTTCGCTCATAGTCTCAGATGCGACTGTCTGCTCCGTAGCTGGTGCAGCTGCCTGCTCCTCTTCCTGAGCGGATGCGATGTTTGCAGAAAGAACCATAAGGCTCATTGCTGCCAGAATCATGAAAAACTTTTTCATAACCTTTTCTGATGTGTTTTTAATTAATAATGTATTAAATAGTTACAAATATCTGTATTGTTGTGGCGGGCCCACGACCCACTAAAATCGCTGCAATTTAGTAAAAATATTTCAGAAACCAATCATAATTCGGATATTTCGCCCCGAAGGCTCACGCAAAGGCGTTTTTTTACGGCTTCGTTGTCCTCCGTCTCTCCCATCAGACAGAAGAGCTTCGCGAGGGCGCTTTCGGTGGTGCTGTCATAGCCTGAAACCACCCCCGCCTCCTTCAACTTCTTTCCCGTGGCATAGATGTCCATATCCACGCCGCCGTGAAGGCACTGCGTGACGTTCAGAAGAATCTTCCCCCGGCTGCAGGCCTCCCTCACTATGTTCAGGAACCACTCCTTCGACGGGGCGTTGCCCGCTCCGTAGGTCTCGATGATGACGGCGCGGGTCTCTTCTCCCAGCAGGATGTTCCGCACCACCTGCGGAGTGATGCCCGGATGCAGTTTCAGTATGGAAACCCTGGTGTCCAGGTCCGTGTGGACTTTCAGCCCGCTGAGCCCCGGGGCGGGGTAGTGGATTGCGGCGGTGTTGTACCGGATGCTGATGCCCGCTTCGGCGAGAGGGGGATAGTTCGCCGAGTCGAAAGCCGTGAATCCCTCGGAATTTATCTTGGTGCAGCGGTTGCCGCGCAACAGTTTGGAATTGAAATAAATACAGACTTCGGGAACCGCCGCGCTCCCGTCCTCCCGGCGTGCTGACGCGATCTCGACCGATGATACCAGATTCTCCTTGCCGTCGGTGCGCGGCCTTCCGATCGGCAGCTGGCTGCCGGTGAAGATGACCGGTTTTCCGAGGTCCTCGAGCATAAAGCTCAGAGCCGAGGCGGAGAATGCCATCGTGTCTGTGCCGTGCAGCACCACGAACCCGTCATACTGCTCGTAGCGGTCCCGGATGAGGCAGGCGAGCTGTTTCCACATCGCCGGCTCAACGTCCGAGGAGTCTATGAGCGGGGTGAAGGTATATACGTCGATGCGGCAGGCGAATTTGCGCAATTCGGGCACTTCCTGCAATATCTGCCCGAAGTCGAAAGGCTTCAGGCTCTGGTCGAAGGGGTCCTCCTTCATTCCGATGGTTCCTCCCGTATAGATGAGGAGCACCGACGATCTGTATTTTCCCATAAGTTCTATAGTGCGAAAAGTTTCTTTGCGTTTTCGGTGCTTATCCTCGCCACCTCCTCTGTGCTGACGCCTTTCAACTCAGCGATTTTCGCCGCAATTATCGGAATATAAGCGCTTTCGTTCCTGCTTCCGCGGTACGGGACAGGCGTCAGATAAGGCGAATCCGTCTCGAGCAGTATCCGCTCCATCGGGATGTCCACAATGCTCTGCGCGATGCCGGCCTTGCGGAAAGTGACCACTCCGCCGATGCCGACATACCAGTCTCCAAACTTCTCCAGCCGCCGGAAAGTCTCCGCGCTGCCGCTGAACGCGTGCAGGTTGCCCCGCAGGTGCAGATGCCGGCAGTCCTCCATAATCCTGAAGAAGTCTTCAGTCGCTTCCCTCAGGTGAATATTTACCGGCAGGCCGCATTCTGCGGCCAATTCCAGCTGCGCCCGGAACGCTTCTTTCTGCAGCTCGGCAGTGTCCGCACCGTAGTGGTAGTCAAGGCCTATCTCGCCCACTGCCACGACTTTACGCTCGCGAATAGTCTGCTCGACCGCAGCAACCTCATCCCTCCAGTCATCCCCCACCGAACCGGGATACAGTCCGGCCATCACGCGAAGGCAGTCCTGGTGACGGTCCGCGAGAGCCATCATCGAAGGCCTCTCGACAGAGCTTATGTCAGCCTGAATCAGTAACTTGACTCCGGCCGCGAGGGCCCTTCCGATTACAGCGTCCTGCTCCTCGGGCGGGTACATCTCGTCATAATTGTGCGTATGCGTGTCCACGAATTCCATAGCCCGCAAATGTAATAATTATTTCATACGGGCGGAAACTTTTCCGCCCAATGTTAACTCGCGCGCGCGGGCGCATTACGAAATGCGCACATTTATCGAGCAGCGGCCGAGAAGGTCGGTGCAGATCAGGCCGTCGCTCTCCAGCATTGTCAGATATGCGGAAACCACGCTGAAAGGCCGGCCCAGCGCGGCGGCAAGCCCCTCGCAGCAGATGCCGCGGTTCGCGCGTATCTGCTTGACAATCCCGAGAATGAGCGCCAGGTCATCGGTCGGCACGCTGTCCGCATAGAGCGAACAGACTTCCTCCGAGAGAGAATCCTTCCGGTGGTAGGAGGACTCCCCGAGCCCGAGACTTCTGACCATAGTCCCGAGATCCGTGATAGGCTCTGCCAATTTCTTCTGAATCAGTCTATTGCATCCGGCTGAGCTGATGTCGTCCACACGCCCGGGGAGGGCATAGACCTCGCGGTTGTACGAAGCTGCGAGCCGGGCAGTTATCATCCCTCCTCCCTGGGCTTTCGACTCGATGAGAATTGTCGCGCTGCAAAGCCCCGCGATAATCCGGTTTCTCCGCAGAAAATTTATAGCTATAGCCTTTGTCCCCGGAGGATAGTCTGTCACAAGACTGCACCCTTCTGTCCGGCAGATCCTGTCCGCGTCATACTCGTGACGGCGCGGATACACATCATCTATCCCTGTGGGAAGAACCCCTATGGTCCTGAGCCCACCCTCCAGCGCAGCCTGGTGCGCGGTGATATCCGTCCCCAGGGCCAGGCCGCTCACTATCACCGGCCTGTTTCTCACTTTGGCCAGAGCCCCCACAATCTTCCGGCACCATTCCCTGCCGTACAGCGAAATGTCGCGCGTCCCCACTACGGCGATGTACGGCGAATCATCGAAAAGGCTCTCGACAGGGGAGTCCGAGCGGATGTAGAGCCCCAGGGGAGGGTCCTCGCACTCCTTCAGCATTTCAGGAAAACGCGGATCGGAGATTTCCAGATAGCGGCAGCCCCGCTTTTCCAGCTTCTCAAGTTCCTCCGCAGTGAAATCCAGCTCCCGGGTGCAGATCCGTGAAGTCAGGTCGGAGTAGGGCCCTGTCAGAGAGGACAGTTCTTTCTTGCTCATACTGAACAGGACACCGGCGCTTCCGGCGGCCTTGATGAGTGAGAGAGCCTTGCGCGGCTCATAGCCGAAAATCCGGCCCAGGGTGCAGATGCAGATTTTTTCGTTATATTCCATAGTCAGTTTTCTTTGCGGCAAAGCTACGGAACAAAAACGGAAAAGCCATTCAGAATTCCGTGATTCTGAATGACTTGTTTACTTATCTTAAATACTTTATATCTTTTTTAAATGATCAGCATCGCATCTCCGTAAGGCCCGAAGCGGTAGCCCTCCTCGAGAGCGACCTTGTAGGCGTTCATCACCTTCTCGAAACCTCCGAAAGCGGCCACAGTCATCAGCATCGTCGATTCCGGAAGATGGAAATTCGAGACAATGGCGGTAGGGATGGAGAAACTGTAAGGCGGGAAGATGAACTTGTCAGTCCAGGTGTCGGAAGGGTTCACCCTCTTACTCGGAGTGACATTCGTCTCCAGGGCGCGGATTACCGTGACACCCACAGCCACGACCTGATGGCCGCTGCTTTTGGTATCGTTGATTTCCTGCGCAGCCTCAGGGCTGACGATCATCCTCTCGGCATCGGTGCGATGCTTCGACAGATCCTCCACATCCACTCTGCGGAAATGTCCTATGCCCATATGGACGGTGATGAAACTCTTGCGGATATCCTTGAGTATCATTCTGTTAAACAACTCGCGACTGAAATGAAGGCCTGCCGCAGGAGCGGAAACCGCACCCTCGTGGGCTGCGAAAATGGTCTGGAAATTCTCCGTGTCCTCTTTGGTGACGTGAGGCTTGACCCACTGGGGAACAGGGACTTCGCCCAGAGAGAAGAGCACGCTCTTGAACTCCTCGTAAGAGCCGTCATAAAGGAAGCGGAGAGTACGTCCGCGGGAAGTGGTATTGTCGATGACTTCTGCCACAAGGCTCTCATCCTCACCGAAATAGAGCTTGTTTCCTATGCGGATTTTCCTCGCCGGCTCGACGATCACGTCCCAGAGCCTCTGCTCCCGGTTAAGTTCCCTGAGCAGAAATACCATAATGTCCGCGCCGGTCTTCTCCTTCTTGCCGTAAAGGCGGGCAGGGAAAACTTTGGTGTCATTGAAGACGAAACGGTCGTCCTTTCCGAAATAGTCTATGATGTCCTTGAAGAGCCTGTGCTCTATCTCGCCCGTGTCCTTGTGGAGAACCATAAGTCTGCATTCGTCACGCCATCTGGCCGGCTCCTGCGCCACTCTGTCCTTCGGAAGGGCGAACTGGAATTGAGAAAGTTTCATAAAATAATGTTCTATCCATTATTATACGATATGAACGCGGAAAAAGTTTCAGATAACGGCTCATCTGAAACTTTTTACGAAAAAAACTCCCCCGCATTGGCCGCAAGGCCGGCTAAATCTCTTTCTTCGAAGCTTCACGGAACACCTCGATGATGGACGGATAGGTGTTCTTGAGGAACGGAGGCAGACTGGAGCGGGCGACCCAGGCCGCCTTGCTGATGTCCTCCTCGCGCTGGGGAATCAGTTCCACGGGGGTGTTGTATATCATATGGTACCACCAGGTGTGCTTCAGGTGCCACTTCCCGTCGCGGAAATAGCAGTGGTCGGTCATGCAGATGAGGTCCCGCAGCTCG
The DNA here is from genome assembly GCA_963604635.1 of Faecalibacillus sp. Taxonomy (GTDB): domain Bacteria; phylum Bacteroidota; class Bacteroidia; order Bacteroidales; family UBA932; genus Cryptobacteroides. The sequence goes on along the minus strand of CAVCRS010000053.1, from coordinate 9,357 downwards.
ATGTCGCCGAGTCCCGTCTCCTCCTGAACCTCGCGCAGGGCGGTCGTGCTGATGTCCTCGCCCTTCTCCTGATGCCCTTTCGGCAGGTCCCAGAGCGAGTTGCGGTTTATTAGAAGATAATCGCCGCGCCTGTTCGTGACCAGTCCGCCGGCGGCGCTCACTTCCTTGAACTCGGCGCAGAGATGGCGGTAAACCGCTTCCGTGTCCGCGGTCGGAATGTAGGTCCTGCTGAGCGACTCCCCGGCCTCGAACATCCCCACGAGCGTTTTCAGGTCGAGTTTCAGCCCGTAATGGAACTCCACGGCGTTGGGGTCCGAGAGCGCCTGCTCCTCGGGTGAACAGATTATTATGCAGCGTTTTTCAAAATAAATCCTATGCATCGGAAAAATTCCTATATTTGTAGTCTTGACTGCAAATTTAAGTAAAAAATGGCAAGTGAATATAAAAGCAAACACGGAATAATCGCCCGCCACCCGAGCGAACTGTATATGAACTTCGTGGACTGCAGCCGCTTCCGCGATATGATTCCAGAGGACAAGCGCGAGGGGGTCACGGCTGACTATGACTCCATAAAGGCGACCGTACAAGGCTTCGGCATAGGCGTAAGAATCGTTCGCAGAGAACCTTACAGACTCATAATGCTCGAAGATGACGGTGCTCCGTTCCATTTCGGAATCGACCTCCACTTCGATGAGGCTGAAGGCGGTTCCAAGACCGAATTCTACATCAATGCGACCGCAGATCTGAATCTTATGATGAAGATGATGCTCGGCTCGAAGATCCAGGAAGGCCTGAACAGGATAGTGGATGGCCTGGTGGCCGCTTCTGAGGGCCGTATGCCTGAGGGCGTCGATCCTGAAATGCTCAAGAATTTCAAGTTCTGAGTTATGGCAGAACTCGATTCCGCCGAACTCAGGTCACATCTTCTGAACGCTCTCGGGGATGAGGGCTACGCGGCGTTCCGGCGCTCGCTCGATGCCGAACCCTCGGTCTCCATCCGTCTGAACCCGTTTAAAACCCCGAATGCTCCGCTCCCGATTCTGAAAGGCGCGGAAAGCGTCCCGTGGAGCCCGTACGGCTATATCCTGACCACCCGTCCGGTATTCACGCTTCATCCGAATTTCCACGCCGGGGCCTACTATGTGCAGGACAGTTCCGCGATGTTCGTGGGACATATCTTCCGCAAAGCCCTCAAGACCGCGACGGAAAAGTCGCAGGGCGGGACGATTCGCGTGCTGGATCTCTGCGCGGCCCCGGGGGGCAAGACCACCGACCTCGCAGCGTCGCTGCGTGAGGCCTGCGGGGACAATTTCATCCTTGTCGCGAACGAAGTGATGCGGCAGAGAGCCTCCATCCTGCTGGACAACACCGCCATCTGGGGAGACCCGCGCGTTGTGGTCTGCAGCGCTGACCCAAAGGCATTTGCGCGTCTGGAAGGCTACTTCGACATCATCCTCGCCGACGTCCCGTGCTCGGGCGAGGGAATGTTCCGCAAGGACCCGAAGGCGCTCGCCGAGTGGTCTCCCGAAACGGTGGCGCTGTGCGCATCCCGCCAGAGGCGCATCCTCGCCGACGTATGGCCCGCATTGGCCGCAGGCGGCCAATTGATATACTCCACCTGCACTTTCGCTCCCGAGGAGAATGACGACAATCTCCAGTGGGTGGCGGGAACGCTTGGCGCGAGTGTAGTCGCTCCGGAGGATGAGTTCGGCGTGCGCACCACGCGCTGCGGGCATCTGCTCGTTCCGGGAGAGGTTCCCGGCGAAGGCCAATGGTGCGGTCTGGCGGTACGTGACGGGCAGCCGGGCATAATGACTGCCGGAGTCGAAGCCCTTCAGTATCTGCATCCTCTGCGCTGCGGAGTCGTGAAAGGTGAAATGAAGGGGAAAGATTTCGTGCCGTCGGCTGACTGGGCGCTGAGCCTCGACTATGACAGGAACTTCTGTCCCGAGGTGGAGCTGGACAAACAGACCGCCCTGCATTTCCTGCATAAGGACAGCATAACCCTCCCGGATACTCCGAAGGGATACAATCTGGTGACATACAGGGGATTGCCTCTGGGTTTCGTAAAGAATCTCGGTACCCGCTGCAACAATCTCCACCCTCAGTCCCGAAGAATCAGAATGGATATAGAATAATATATGAAACGCATAATACTTACACTTTCCCTCCTGCTGGCCTGTTTTGCGGCAGTGAATGCCCAGACCACAAGCGAAGATTTCCAGACCAGATACCAGAATCTCATCAAGCGCGTGGGCGCCGCCGGAATCGGTGTCGAGACCCTCGTGGACCGCTGGGAGAAGGCTTTCCCGGAGGATCCTGCAATGCTGGAGGCCAAATTCAACTATTATCTCGAGAAATCCCGCACCACGACACTCGTAGCCAAGGATACGGACCGCTATATGGGGAACAAACCTGCCCTGACCCTCAAGGATTCCCTGGACAGGAATGTGCGCTATTTCGAGGAGACTTTCTATGACGATTCCCTCTTCGCCCTCTCTTCGCAGGCCATCGACAAGGCCATCCGCCTCTATCCGGACAGGATCGATCTGCGCTTCGACAAGGTCACGGCACTGACCCAGTACGAGAAGGAGAGCCCGGATATGGCCGCTTCGGCTCTGGCCGGTCTGATAGACTACAATGCCGTTTCCCATCCTGCGTGGAAGGTGGGGGACCAGGTCATCGATGCCGAGACTTTCGAGGCTGCGGTTCAGGAGTACTGCTTCGCTTTCTACACCATAGGCAGCCCGGTTTCCTACGAGGCTTTCCTCAGCCTCTCCGAGAAGATGCTTACCTATAACCCCAAGAGCACACTCTTCCTTACGAATGTCGGAACTTATTGGCTGATAGCGAAAAACGATACCAAGAAGGCTTTGAAGTGTTACAATAAGGTTCTGAAGCTTGACCCGGAAAACTATACCGCGGTCAAGAACTGCATCATCCTGGCCCGCAAGGACAAGAATACCAAACTCGAGAAGAAATATCTCCCGACACTTATAAAAATCACTGAAGATGAGCGCGAGAAGGCTTCGGCCGAGGCCCGTCTGAAGGCTCTGGACTAGCGCGCGTGGACTACACCGGATTCATAGCTCGCAGACTGCATTTCCGCGGGAAGACGGCGTCGGTTTCGATAGCCGTTTCTTTCTTCGTGATGATAATCGCCGTGGCCATTTCATCCGGTTTCAGACAGGAGATAAGGGGTTCTCTCTCATCCTTTTGCGGTGATATCCAGCTTACTTCCACCCGCTCCGACCGCCTGTCGGAGGATGATCCGATCTCTGCGAATCAGACCTATCTGCCTGCCATAGAGTCCCTGAAGGGCGTGGAGAAAATCACTCCCGCCGTCTATCGTGCGGGAATAGTCAGAAGTGACGGCGTCATCCAGGGAGTCATCTTCAAGGGAATTCCGGATGCCGATTCTCTTAAGAACTTGGGAATCAGCATTCCTTCCAGCCTCGCCGGGATGCTTTCCCTTAAGGAGGGCGACCGCCTTTCAGCCTGGTTCGTGGGGGAGAGGCTCAAGGCCCGCCGTTTTACCGTGAAGGAAGTCTATGACGGCCGGGTGGATGTCGACGGGGCGCTTCCGGTCTTTGCCGACCTGGAGGATATGCAGAGGCTGAACGGCTGGGATTCCACTCAGGTTTCGGCTCTGGAAGTCACTCTGGCAAGGGAATACAGAAATTCGGCGGCTCTTCAGGATATGACGTTCACTATCGGCACGCACTGCCTGACTGCCGCCACGGATGGGGATGACGCCCTTATGGCCCGCAGCGTCGCGGACCTCTATCCCCAGCTTTTCAGCTGGCTGGACCTGATAGATTTCAACGTGCTTTTCGTGCTGATAATAATGACGGTGGTGGCCGGTTTCAATATGATTTCCGGCCTTCTGATCCTGCTTTTCAGAAACATCTCCACCATCGGAGTCCTGAAATCGATGGGTATGACAGACCGCAGCATCGTGAAAGTGTTTCTGAAGGTGTCTTCCCGTCTGGTTTTCAAGGGAATGGCCATAGGCAACGCTCTTGCTCTGCTCTTCTGTCTCATCCAGAGGACGGCACATCTCATAAAGCTGAACCCAGAGAATTATTTCGTGTCATTCGTGCCTGTAAGCGTGAATCTTCCGATGATTCTGCTCGCGGATGCCGCGGCATACACCGTTATAATGCTGCTGTTGCTGCTCCCGAGTTTATTTATAGCATCTGTAGATCCCGCTAAGACAGTGCGAAGCGCGTAAAGGATAATCACTTGAACAGTTTCCGGTAATTCTGATACCTGCGCTCGACGCTTTCCACGAAGGCGAGGGTCTCCCGCCCTGCGAACTTTCCGTGGCGGACAGCTTCGTTTCCTTCCGCAACTTCCTCATCCAGAGCGGTCAGAATCCCGCTCAACTCATCCCAGGTACTGCATTCCACCTCAATGGAATCCGCATAGTTCAGAACATCCATCAGACGCCCGCCCCCGGCATTGTACGCCGCCAGCACGAAATGCCTGAGCGCCTCGCCGTCGGCAGCCCGCTTGCGCAGCATCTTCCTCAGATGCTGGATGTACTTCGCTCCCGCCTCCAGACTCTGCCGCGGATCCGCGACATTCTCCACGCCGTAGCGCCTTGCAGTGACAGGCATCATCTGCATCATCCCCGCAGCCCCGCGCCTGGAGCGTGCTTCGATCCTGAAGCGCGATTCCTGATATGCGACGGCGGCCAGCAGCCGCCAATCCTCTCCCAGAGGTTCGCACACCTCCCGCATCAGGGAGTCATACGGACTGATGAAATCCTTGACTTTGCCCGCAGATGGTACTTCCAGAAACTCGCGGTGCAGCTCATCGCAGAGCGGCGAAGCGTGATACTCTCCAAGCCAGGAATTGACTTCATCGAGCCTCGCCCGGCTCTCGCCGTTTATCAGCCAGTAGGCGATGCTGTCCACAGGCACGGAAATGAAGAGGCTGTCTATGCTCAGGGAATCCCTGAACGGAATCACCACGATGTCGAGCGCACCGCTGCGGAGCGAATCAACGTAGTGCGGCATCGAGTGCATAAGGCGCGTATCAGTCTGGGAATCAAGGCTTCGGGCGAATCTGTCGAGCAGCTCGTAGTTATAGCCCACTTCGAGCCGACCGCTCGCGCGCGAGAAGTCCTCCGGAATGATCGCACAACGCAGCGTCTGCTGCGCGAACGTTCCGTGATCGCGCGGTCTGAGCGCAATCCCGGCGGCAGCCAATGCTGCCAATGCCACAACGATTCCTATGATTATCCTTCTATCCCGCACGCATCAGTTATTTTGTGGCTTTTCTCATCGCTCCGGCAGTCACGCCGCTGCGCGGCACTGCTGAATTCCCGGTGGAGGCATTCGCCGAAGGTCTGGCCCCCTGGGAAGAAGATGAAGAAGCTGCCATATTTTTACCCGCCTGCATGTAGAATGGCCACCAGATGCCGAACTTGACGGTACGGGTGGTATTGATGTAGTGATGAGCCGAGAAATAGTCCGGCCTGTCAGGCCAGAGGCCCATCGCCGCATTCTCGAGCTTTATGAAGACACAGGCCCTCTTCCACTGCACATTCACGAATGCGTCGATGTAGGGACCGTTATTGTATTTGATTTCATTCTGATTTCTGAACACTCCCAGGGCCGGATTCCAGGCGGGGGAGTACCAGGCCGTGTTCCAGAAGCCGTTCGCTCCCAGCTGGAGTTTCATCACATCCTGTTTTACGTTGAATTCCAGATAGTAGCGCAGGTTGAGGGCCAGGGTAGGGAGCGGCATCACGTCTTCATTGGAAGACAGCTGGAAGAGCCCCTTGTTCTCCAGATGCAGGATGTCCCCCAGCACGAAATCCTTGCGCAGGGACACGGACAGCACGCTCATCGGCTTGGTGTTCTGGCGGATGATGCCCAAGGTGTCATAATATACGTTGTTCACCAGCAGGGCGTAACCCGCTGAAACACTGAACCTCCAGCGCGGGATGTCCAGACTTCCCCGGAGTTTGGTGGTGGAGATTTTGTCGAACTCGTTGTCCCACTTGTAGTGGTTCGTGAGCAGATGCTGCTGATAGTATTCCGGCTCCCGTGAACCGGTCTCGAAATGCGCCTTTACCGTAACGGGGCTGGTCCTTGCACGGCGGAAAGGATACAGACTCAATTCGGCATTGGCCGCAAGGCCCTTGTCATTGAATTCCGCGCCAGCGAAGCTGTAGTCTGCGGTCGCATCCCAGTGCAGGTTGCGCGTCAGGCGGCCCTTGACGCCCGCGTAGGCGTATGTCGTGTTCCAGACGACGTTTTTCGGGACGGAGAGGTAGAGCGCGTCCGGCTTGTAGAAACTCAGCAGCTTGTCGCCCACTCCGACGTCGAGCTTCGAAATCACTCCGTCCTCCGACCACGGCTGCAGACGTATGAACGCCCTGTTGTCGAGCTTCATCACGCGCATCGAGTCGGCGGTGGAATTCGGGTTCACGTAGAATCTGTCATCGAAAAGACTGCTCCCGCTGCCGGCTTTGGCTGCGCTCAGCGCATCGGTGTAAGTCCTTGTATATACGGAATATTCGCTGCTGTGACCGATGAATGCGGTGGTCACTTCGCTGCTGTCCGCGGCGTCCTTTTTCTTCAGGAATTCGAACGGTATGCGGTACTGCTGGTCCAGGAAGAGCGTGTTCTTCTTTATCTTGCTGGACGCGTCGGAGAGCGCCACGTTGATTTCGCGCGCATCGACCGTCGTGTCGCGGATCCAGTAGTTGTCCAGGATTCCTCCGTTCTCGCTGCGGCTCACCATATTGTAGATGTATCCGGCGTGCATCAGGTAGCGCTTGCCCAGATAGTTGGCGTTCGCGTAGAAAGTCTTGTTTATCGTGGACTCGTCCGCCAGGATGCCGTTTCCGCCGAAGCGGTCGTAGCAGAGCGTGAAATTGAATTCAGGATCAATGTTCTGCGTGGTCATCAGGTGGAGATTGTTCGACTCCTTCTGGGTGCCGGCAAGCAGGGTTCCGGTGTAGCTGAGCTCGGTGTACGGGGTCTTCGTGTTGTACATCGGAAGGTTCTCCGGAGTCTTGGTCCAGCTCTCCTGGGCCTGGTAGAAGAACACCCGCTCGCGGTTCTCGCGCAGGAAATAGTTGTAGGTCTGCACCGGCGAGCCCGCCACGCCCAGCCAGGTCGCGTTCACGTCCTCGCGCTGGAACTTGTAGTCGTGGAAGTGGGAGTTGAAGCTCGTGTCTGGCGTCGTGACCTGCATATCGTGGAAATCCCTCTCGTGCGACCAGGTTATGATCCTCTTGAACTGATTGCTGTCCGCGAGGAACGGGGTGTCCAGCACGCGCAGCGTGTTCTTCAGAATGCTGTCCTTGACGTTCTGGATGCTGTCGTGCACCGCCTGCAGGCTGTCCATTTCGGCGAGCTTCGCCTGGGCGATGAGGTTCATTTCGTACTTCTTGCGCTCAGTCTTGCTGAGGCCTGCGTACCACTGCTCGAAGCGGATTCTGGCGAGAGCTGCCGAATCCGCATAGTACAGGGAATCAAGCATTTTCAGATCTGTCGTATCGCCTGCGGCGATCAATGTGTCCCTGACCCAGCGGTGGGTCGCGGAATCGACGAGGGCTGCGTAGTACTTGTATCTGAACGGGTCTGTAAGTCTGAGAGAATCAGGGATTTTCACCGTGTCCCTGAAGTGGATGACATTCACGCTGTCCTCCAGCCCGAATCCCAGGCTGTCGGCGCTCTGAAGGCTGTCGGCGATTTCGGCGGCAGTCATTCGGAAATCCTCCGCCGTCCAGCCCCTTTTATAGGCATCGTGCGGATATATCACAGTGTCAGCTACATAGCTTTCCTTCGGGCTGAGAGTCAGCTCGCTGCGGGAGTATCTTCCCGGTGTGAGGGCGGCGGCGATTGCCGATGCCGTCACGAGAACCGGGAACGCTATTCTGGACAGAACACTTTTCATATTAACTCACAAAGGTACTACTTTTTGGTTAATACCCAATTTTTTGATATCCGGCGGCGGGGCACTTCTGAAACTGGCGATTTTTGGATTAATCCCCGAGAATGTGTAAATTTGGCTTCTCTATATGTGAATGCTTTATGAAACGGCTCGAAGAATTATTCCTTTCCTATACAGGCGTGAAGGCCTCGGAAGTCACTGAACTCACTTCCTCCGGCAGCAACCGCCGCTATTTCCGCCTCCGTGGCAAAGACATCTCTCTCGTGGGTGTCGTGGGCACCAATCTCGAGGAGAACAACGCTTTCATCGCCATCGACCGCCACTTCCTCTCCAAAGCCATCCGCGTGCCGCGCGTCCTGGCCGTGAGTGATGACGGTATGTGCTATATCCAGGAGGACCTGGGCAATGACCAGCTCTATACCCTGGTGGCAGGCGGCCGAGAGAGCGGGGAATACAGTTCCTACGAAAGGGCTCTTCTGTGCAAGACCATAGAGCAGCTCCCGAAGATCCAGTTCCGGGGCGGCGCAGGCCTGGACTACAGTGTATGCTATCCTGACAGGGAGTTCAACGAGCGTATGGTGATGTTCGACCTGAACTACTTCAAGTATTGTTTCCTCAAGGCTACTGGCTTGGAATTCAATGAAGTGCGTCTTCAGGATGATTTCGAGCGCCTCAAGGATGACCTGATGCAGGAGATGGGGGAGACCTTTATGTACAGGGATTTTCAGGCCCGCAACGTGATGTTCAAGGATGGCGAGCCTTATTTCATAGATTTCCAGGGCGGCCGCCGCGGACCTATATATTATGATGTGGCCTCCTTCATCTGGCAGGCCCGTTCCCGCTATCCGGATGACCTGAAGCAGCAGCTTACTGAGACTTATCTTCGTGCTCTGAAGGGCTATACCGCTGTGGATGAGGATGTTTTCTATGAGCGTCTGCGCATTTTCGTACTCTTCCGCACCCTGCAGGTCCTGGGAGCCTACGGCTTCAGGGGCTATTTCGAGAAGAAGCCTCATTTCCTGGGGAGCATTCCTTATGCCCTTAACAATCTGCGCAAGATTCTCAAGACTCCTTTCGAGTCATATCCGTATCTCAATGAGGTGCTTACCAAACTCACTTCGATGCATCAGTTCTATGAGATCGCCGAGGACAAGCGTCTGGAAGTCCGCATCTATTCATTCGCATATAAGAAAGGTATCCCTGTGGATACGACCGGCAACGGCGGAGGTTATGTATTCGACTGCCGCAGCATAAACAATCCGGGCAAGTACGAGCATTTCCGTCAGTTTACCGGCCTGGATTCCGAGGTCATCAAGTTTCTGGAGGATGACGGTGAGGTTTCGGTATTCCTTGACAGTGTGTACAAACTGGTGGATGCCCACGCGAAGCGCTTCATTGAACGTAAGTTCACGCATCTTCAGGTCTGCTTCGGCTGCACCG
>CAVCRS010000052.1:0-16928 GCA_963604635.1 Faecalibacillus sp. | reverse complement strand
GCAGCGCTAGCAGGGTAGGGATGTGAGATAGCTAGCGCGGAGGACCACTTCCCCCCGTCTGGGGGACCGAGGGGGAAACAAAATTGGACGGCTTTCCAGCCGTCCAATTTTGCATTGACGCAGCGAGCTGCGTCGCTTTGTCTATTCACCGGGGAGCGTACTCCCCGGACCCCTTGCGTCGCTGTCGCTCCTTAGGAGCTTCGAATCAGACTGATACGAAGCGACTAGTAAGACTGTGCGATGGCGATGAAGTCATCAGCCTTGAGGGCTGCGCCGCCGATGAGGCCGCCGTCGATGTCAGGCTGGGCGAAGAGCTCCTTCGCGTTCGATGGCTTGCAGCTGCCGCCGTAGAGGATGGTGGTGTCATCTGCTACCTGTGCGCCGAACTTGTCAGCGAGCACTTTGCGGATACAGGCGTGGATTTCCTCAGCCTGGGCGGAAGTGGCGGTCTTGCCGGTTCCGATGGCCCATACAGGCTCGTAAGCGACTACGATGTTCTTCATATCCTCGGCTGTGAACTGATAGAGGACGTTCTGAATCTGCTCTGTGCAGACCTCGAAATGTCTTCCGGCCTCACGCTCATCGAGGTTCTCACCTACGCAGAGAATGACTTTCAGACCGTTTGCGAGAGCGAGCTTGGTCTTCTCGACGAGCTTCGCATCGGTCTCACCGTAATACTGACGGCGCTCTGAATGTCCGAGAATGGTGTATTCGCAACCTACGGAAGCGAGCATTGCAGCGGAAATCTCACCTGTGTAGGCGCCTTTTTCCTTATCTGCGCAGTTCTCGGCTGAAAGGCTTACTGCGGAACCCTTTACGACCTCAGCGACAGGATAGAGGTGTGTGAAAGGAGTGGCGATGATAAGTTTGACGTCGGCTGGAACTTCAGCGGAACGTGCTACGACTGCCTTTGCAAGTTCGATTCCTTCAGGAACTGTAGTGTTCATCTTCCAGTTTCCTGCAACAATTTTCTTTCTCATAATAAGTATCTATTTAATTACCTTTCGTTTGAACAGCGTGCAGGGAGCTTTCGCAGGCTCGGGGACTGCACTGATTTTTCGCGGCGCAAATATACGGATAATTCGGTAAAAAATAAAGTTTTGCGACATGCTTGAAAGTAGTTCATCTTGCGAAACTTGATTAATTGGACTACCTTTGTGGATTGTAAAACAAAAAATTGGCCGGAAGGCCGCAAAAGAAAAAATTAAAACAGCTTCAAACACACCGATGAAGAATTTTGTAGAGGAATTGAAATGGAGAGGCATGATCCACGACATTATGCCGGGAACTGAAGAAGAACTTATGAAAGGCCCTGCAGCCGCTTACGTGGGAATCGACCCTACGGGAGACTCGCTGCATATCGGACACCTGGTCAGCATAATGATACTCAAGCACTTCCAGAGCTGCGGCCACAAGCCTTACGCTCTCGTGGGAGGCGCCACGGGAATGATCGGCGACCCTTCGATGAAGAGCGCCGAGCGCAACCTTCTCGACGAGGCGACCCTCGCCCACAATGTATCCTGCATCAAGGCCCAGCTTTCCAGGTTCCTGGATTTCAACTCCGATGCACCGAACAAGGCCGAGCTCGTGAACAACTACGACTGGATGAAGGACTACACTTTCATCAATTTCACCCGCGACATCGGCAAGCTCATCACCGTTAACTATATGATGAGCAAGGACTCTGTCCGCAAGCGTCTGAGCCGCGACTCCAGCGAGGGCATGTCATTCACCGAATTCACTTACCAGCTGCTTCAGGGCTACGATTTTCTCTATCTCTATGAGCACAAGAACGTCAAGCTCCAGCTCGGCGGAGCGGACCAGTGGGGCAACATCACCACCGGTACTGAGCTCATCCGCCGCGTGCTCGGCAAGGAGGCATACGCCCTCACCTGCCCGCTCATCACAAAAGCTGACGGCGGCAAGTTCGGCAAGACCGAGAAAGGCAACATCTGGCTCGACCCGGAGCGCACCAGCCCTTACCAGTTCTATCAGTTCTGGCTCAATGTAAGTGATGAAGACGCAGAGCGTTACATCAAGATATTCACTATGCTGGACCGCGAAACCATCGAAGCCGCCATCGCCGAGCAGAGAGAGGATCCGGGCCGCAGAACCCTCCAGAAGCTTCTCGCAAAGGAAGTTACCGTTATGGTTCACGGCGAGGCCGAGTATGAGAAGGCTCTCAGCGCATCGCAGATGCTCTTCTCGAACTGCACTTCCGATGCCCTCAAGGCTCTCGACGAGCGCACCTTCCTCGACGTGTTCGACGGTGTCCCGACCTTTGAAATCCAGCGCAGCTCCCTTCCTATGGGCATTCTGGATGCGCTCGCAGTCGAGACAGCAGTATTCCCTTCAAAGGCCGAGGCCCGCAAGATGCTCCAGGGAAACGGCGTCAGCATCAACAAGGAGAAGGTTACGGATGTGAACCGCCAGCTCACCGAAGATGACATCATCGACGGCAAGTACATCCTCGCCCAGCGCGGGAAGAAAAACTATTACATTATCATAGTCAAGTAGTTATGGATAAGCCGGCAAGCACGAGACAGCTTAAGGTCGCCCGCGAGATCCAGCGCGATTTGGCTGAGATTCTGCGCAGCAAGGGTATGGCCGCATTCGGCGGCGCAATGGTGACGGTCAGCGAGGTTCGCGTGAGTCCGGACCTGTCCATCGCCAAGACATATGTAAGCATCTTCCCTTCGACAAAGGCCGAGGAGGTGATGAAAATTCTCAACGACAATCTCAAGTCTCTTCGCGGGGAGCTCGGCCGCAAGGTCGGAGCGCAGCTCCGTATAGTTCCGGAAATCGACTTCTATCTGGACAGCACCCTGGACTATGCCGAGCATATCGATGAACTCTTGAAGAAATAGGGTATGAATCTGCCGCTGTACTTCGCCCGCAGATACCTTTTCGCCCGCAAATCGCACAATGTGATAAATATCATTTCCGCGATTTCGGCGATAGGGATGGCGTTCGGTACGGCGGCGCTCATTATCATACTTTCTGTCTATAACGGCTTCGACGCTCTGGTATCCGATTCTTTAAGCGATCTGGACCCGGACTATCTCCTGACCAGCCGCAGCGGCCGCGTGTTCACTCCGAGTGACAGCCTGATGGCTGATCTTCGGGCGGACGAAAAGGTGCTGAGCGTAGAGAAAGTGCTGAAAGACAGGGTATTCGCCACTTATGACGGACGGCAGAGCGTGGCGGTCGCAAAAGGAGTGGAGCCCGGCTCCGAGCAGACGTCACAACTGCGCGGTCACGTGGTGGCCGGGCAGTACGCCCTGGGAAAGGGCGAACTCGCCCAATGCGCCGTCGGCGTCGGGATTGCCCGGACATTGGGTGTAAACCCCTCGTTCCTCGCTTCATTGACCCTGTATTATCCGGACCGCGACAGGAACATTTCCGCTGCGAATCCGCTGGCCTCGGTGGAGAGCGTGTCGATGCGGCCGAGCTGCACTTTCTCCGTGAGCCAGGACGTCGACAACTCTCTGATAATCCTTCCGATAGGAACTTTGCGCGAGTTGCTGGGCTATTCAGGCGATGAGGTCTCGGGTGTGGAAATCAGGCTGATGGACGAGCTTTCCCATCGCGAAATCCGGAGTTTCGAAAAGCAGGTTTCCGCTTCGGCCGGAGAGGAATTCGAACTTCTGGACCGCTACCGCCAGAACGAGAGCATATTCAGGATGATGAAATACGAAAAGGCTGCCATCTTCCTGATACTCATATTTATAATCATAATCATCGCTTTCAATATCTTCGGCTGCCTGACGATGCTCATCATCGAGAAGGAGGGCGATATCGCGACTCTGCGCAGTATGGGAGCCACAGACAGCACCATCCACCGCATCTTTACGGTCGAGGGCTGGCTGATTTCGCTTCTGGGATTGGCCGCAGGCCTTCTCATCGGCATAGCCTTCGCCCTGATCCAGCAGCGTTTCGGCATCATCAGGATGCCGGGCGGATTTATGACAAACGCCTACCCCGTCATTCTTCAGTTGAGCGACATCCTCATCACCGCCCTGGGCGTCACCATCGTGGGCTACATCATCGCCTGGATACCTTCGCGGAAGATCTGAGTCGCTTCGCGCAAGCGTCAATACGAAATTGGACGGCCCGGCGGGCCGTCCAATTTCATTTCCCCCTCGGTCCCCCAGACGGGGGAAGTAGTCCTCCGCGCGAGCTATCTCACAAGCCAACCCTGCTCGCGCTGCGGACGCCGCCTGACGCGGCCCGTTAGGAGCTCCGATTAAGGCGGATATCAGTTCGGGATGTGCGGAAAACGTTTCATCTGTACATGCCGATGAACTTTTTGAAGTCGGGATGTACACTTTGCCGTTGTTTTGTACATTTCAAATCCGATGAATCCCACCGATGTCAGCGGGGAGATGCTTCCGATGTGACATCGGTCTGCTAATTCCTTGTGGTCCGTTTCAGAATCATCAGCCGCATTGGACGCGAAGCGGCCGTAGGGATGCGTTGCAACTGCGGGTATGTACGGCTGCGGGCGCCGTCCGGAGAAATTTAAGAAATGTATAAACATTTAAAATTTGTATAATTATTTGAAAAATGTGGTAAAATTCCGATTTCTGAGGGGGGGGTTACGAATATTATTCCTATCTTGGTGAAGGTCTCAATGTGCCGTACGAATCTTGAACAGGTAATGAGCCGGATGATGCGCACGTTGGAAACTTGGGAAATTATAATACTGAACTCGACAAGGTATGAAGACTTTGAAATCTGATTATGAGGAATATCGTTCCTGGCCACAGTGGTATTACCATCTTATTTTCGATTCATTTGAGAAAGGACAGCTGTTTAATGACAAGGATGAATATGCCCGGGGGATGAATGGTGTCGCCATCGGACAATACCTTTACAATTTAAGCATTGTTGCTTTCAATCTTATGATAAACCATTGTCATATACTTGCTTACGGGTCAGGAGAAAACTTGGTCAAGTTCTTCATATTCATGAAGAGGCGCATTAATGACTGCCTGCGGGATGACGGATATCCCCTGCTTCCGGAAAGCTACGGATTCAAACTGGTAAAGGTGGAGGATAAAAGACAGATGGCCGACACCATTGTCTATATCGCCAGAAATCCTCTTAAGGCTTGCCCCACTGCTACGGTGAATGGCTATATATGGGGCTCCACAAATCTGATTTTCAACGAGATGAAGGACTTCTACGAAAGAAAGCTCCTGAGTGATCTGTCCTGCCGTGAAAAGCGGCAGCTGCTCAGAAGCGGAGTATCTCTTCCGGATGATTACACTTATAACGAAAAGTATGGCTTCATACTCCCTGATTCTTATGTTCTGACAGACAAGGCCGAACAAATGTTCGAAAGGTCATGGAATTATTTCTACGCTATTGTCAGGAACATTGACGCTTATATACGAATCGCAGAAGGACTCGGGGAGGAGGTGATACTGTCGGAAGAGGAATTGAACGATGTCATCGCCCTGACATTGAGGAAGATGTTCAAAGTCAACACTATAAATGAGTTGGGCGTTGATGACCGATGCCGTCTGGCCATTGTGCTCAGAACCAAATATAAAGTGACCGTCAAAAGGATAGCCCGCAAACTACATATGGACTTAAGCACACTTAAGAAATTATTTGAATAAGAGGGATTCTTAGAAGCTGTCCTGAAATGCAACCAAGATTTCACCCTGCTAAGTGACTCCTAAATAATAACTTGGCACTTTTTCATCATCACTAAATGACCACCCGGCCGCCTCAGGGTTCTTCTTAAGGAATAACTTATGGCGACACGACTATGAAATGCAATAGAGGTGAAATGATAATAGAAACCGAAATGTTCAGAATGAATGCAAACCGCACATTTCGATGATTTTTTTCACATCGAAATGTACGGTCAAAACGTTATTTGTCCATCTCGAGGTTTCTGGAGCGCTCGCGCAGAGGAGACACTCGGAAACCGCAAATCTGAGCGGAACGATGTGGCGGCTAGTACAGCCGCACAAGGGCGAAGTCGCGGGACTTGACGGGAAGTTTCACCATTATGCGGCCCTCGGTCGGGCTGCACCCTCCGGCGAGACCGCGGTATTCGACCGCCATCGCAGGGATATAGACCGGAATCTCGGCATCCTGCTGCGAGAAATTGCAGACTACAAGCCAGGTGCCTTTCTTCGAACTTCGCAGAAATGCGAAATGCCTGTCAGGGTCGAAGCCCGGGAGACCCTCGCTACAGTAGCAGAGGTCGTAATTGGACGCATCAGCGGCCTCGGAAGCGAGCTTCAGGATGGCTCGGTAGCGCGCAAGTGTCTCTCTCTCAGCGGGTAGCAGCAGGCGCCCGGGGTCGGACTTCTCGCCGCGGCGCACGGCGTAGAGTCCTTCGGCAAGCCTTCCTACCGTCGCGGGCTTCGCCCAATCGAAGATGCTCGTGCGGCAGTTCCCGCTCTCGCGCGCCGCCTCGCCTGCCTCCTGCCCGAAGTAGAGCATAAACGGAGTGCTGTTGAAGAGGGCCGAGACGGCCAATGCAGCCATTCCTTTCTGCGCCGATCCCGCAAAGGCAGGCGAAGCAAGCCGCTGCTCGTCGTGGTTCTCCAGGAAATTCAGCATCCGAGGCTGCAAGTCGCTCAGGGTCTGCCAGTTCCAAGTCAATTCGCGGGCCGTGCCGTTACCGGCGCAGAGCTTTCGCAGAATGTCATACATTCCGGATTTGTCATAGAGATAGTCGAAACCGGCCTCCTCGATGTACCTGCGATAATTGCCCTTTTCATAGGCTTCCCCTATGAAAATCAAGTCATTGTACTGAGACTTGGCTTTCTTTATCATCCAGGCGAAGAAGTCCGTACTGACCAGTTCCACCATATCGCAACGGAAACCGTCCACGCCCATTCCGGCCCAGAAGAGGATGATGTCCAGCATTTTCTGCCAGGTGCGTTCGGCTCCGTAATTGATTTTAAGGGTGTCGGTCCAGTCATAGTCGCAATGGTCGAATACCGGGATGCCGCCGCGGGAGTCAGAGTAATTCACCGCCACGTGGTTGGGGATGAAATCCATTATGACTTTCAAGCCGCTGTCGTGGGCTCGGGCCACTGCGGCGCGGAATTCCTCGAGCCTGTTTTCAGGCTCGTCGGCGAGATAAGGATTGGTGTCGTAATAGTCACAGACTGAATAGGGGCAGCCCGGATCGCCTTTGACAAAGGATTCGCCGGTAGCGTGTCGCGGAATCCCGGTCAGCCATAAATGTGTAACGCTCAAGCTCTTGAGATAATCGAAAAATACGCTGTCTAGCTCGGAGAACTTGCCTTTACCGAGCAGGCGCGGAAAGATTTGGTATATTATCATAATGTGGGGTCAGTTAATGTTCTACTGCGATGCGGCATCTCGACAGGCTCGGCGACCGCGTCGGGCTTGGTTAAAGCATAGCCCGGCGGCGGAATTCGGCCAGGGTGATGGCGGTGGCGGTGGCGGCGTTAAGGGATTCGCAGCCGCTTCCCTGCGGTGGATAAGGCGGAATGAAAAGCCTGTCACTCAAGAGTTTGAGCATCTGCGAACTGATTCCGTTCGACTCGTTGCCGACCACTATGGCGACGGGGCAGTCGAATCCGGTTTTCAACTCACGCGAATAGATGTTCTCACCGTCGAGCGTAGTACCGTAAACCCGGCCGCCGGCGGAGAGAACCTGTCTTGAAAAAGAGCAGCTGTCACCGGTGTGATACTCCACGCGGAAAACAGCGCCCATAGTCGATTGTACGACCTTGGGGTTGTAGAGCTCCACGCTCTCCCCTCCCGCCAGCACGGCGGTCACGCCGAACCAGTCGGAAAGGCGCAGAATCGTGCCCAGATTCCCGGGGTCGCGTATTCCGTCGAGTATAAGATAGAGGCCGTTACGCACTTCCAGCGGCCTTTCGGCCTTCTGTCGCACTACGGCCAATACGGGCGGCGGCGAGCTGAGTCCTGACATCCTCTCCATCGCCGTTTCCCCGACTTCATCCATTCTATAGACTTTCACGACCTCGAAATCGGAAGCCCCGGCTTCAGCCACCATCTTCTCACCCGCCACTGTGAAAAGCCCTGTTTCATCCCTGAATTTCTTGTTATTCAGGGCTTTGACATTCTTTATTTCGTTGTTTGATATATTTTCCATCTGTATTCGATGCCTATGCAGATGCAAATTTAACATTTGGAAACGATTTAAGAAACATTTCGCATCTTAAGTGACTCCTAAAAAATAACTGAACTTTGCCGTGAAATTCAGAGAAACTGTTTTGAGATAATGCAAGAGCCGGGGCGAGGTTTTGATTAATAAAAAATAAAACCTCCCTCGAAATGAAGAATCACGATTAATATTTCTAAATTTGTATGTTTATGCACACGCGTCGTCACATACTTTCACTCGCTGTCATCGCCCTCGCATTGGCCGGCTGTGCCGGCCCGCGCCAGCTCAGCGAAGGAGAGTACCTGCTGCGCGAGAGCAAGGTGACGGTCACCGGAGCGACAGAGCTCTCGCCGTCGGATTTCAGCGACTACGTCAAACAGCATCCCTCATTCATGCGCAAGGTCATCTATGACCCCGAGCTTGTGCAGCCTTCGATCGAAGGCATCGGGCGGCATCTTGAGTACCTCGGCTATTACGGTTCGCAGGTCAGCAGCTCCGTGAGCGTGCGGCGCGGCAAGGTTTCGGTAAGCTACGTCGTAGCGCCGGGCAATCGCATCCGCATCGACAGCATCCGCTTCTCGCTACCGTCCAGGGCCGATTTCACCGCCGATTTCATGGCCGACACGGCCAATATCCTGGTGCGCCGCGGGGATTTTCTCTCGGAAGCCGTGATGGAACAGGAGATCGAGCGTGGAGCGGCGCATTTCCGCAAGCTGGGATATTACAGCCTCAGCAAGAACAATTATACCTTCGAGGCTGACACTCTGAGTGTTCCGGGGTCTCTGATTCTGGATATGAAACTCAGCGATTTCTCGCGCAACGAAAGCGCCGCCACTGCGGTGCCTTTACGCAAGTTCTTCATAGACAAGGTTTCCATATCCTATCCAAGCCGGACTCATCTGAGGAAAGGCCTGCTTCAGGATCTGAATCTGATCCATCCGGGAGATTTCTACAATGAGCAGAAAGTGAACAACACCTATTCACGCCTTTCTTCGCTGCGGATGTTCAACAGCGTCTCCATCGGCACCTCGCAGACGGACACGAATCTGGTGAGCTGCGACATCCGGCTCCAGCAGTCCAGCCTGCAGGGATTCAAGGCGAATATCGAGGCTTCCACAAACTCGAACGGGCTTATGGGAATTTCTCCGCAACTTACTGTATATCACAAAAATATATTCGGCGGAGGCGAATGGCTGAATCTGGGATTCATGGGTAATTTCCAATTTATGCTGGATCAGTCCACGCGGGCGAACGAGTTCGGTGTTTCGGCCGGACTGACTTTCCCGAAATTCCTCGGAATTCCATACAATGACCGCGACGTGAATCTTCCGAACACCGAACTGAACCTGTCCTACAATTACCAGGACCGTCCGGAATACACCCGAAGCATCATTTCGACCTCCCTGGGCTACAGCGGCACAGTCAGCGGAAAGAAATTTTCGTATCAGTTCTATCCGCTGCAGTTCAATATGGTCCGGCTGTACAACATCACTTCCGAGTTCTCATCCACGATGGACAAGAACCCGATAATGCGTTATTCGTATCAGAACCATTTCGATTCGGGCAGTGGCGGGACCATCTATTACAGTTCGGTTGCGGACAACGCTTCCGGCAAACGGCCTTTCCATTATGTGCGTCTTTCGGTGGACGTGGCGGGTAATTTCATAAGCCTTTTCAAACCTCTGATGCGTACCGATGAGAGCGGTAACGGTTTGGTTTTCAATGTACCGTTCTCCCAGTATGTACGCGGGGAACTGAATCTGGGGAAGACCTGGCGCTGGGGCGAGAACTTTTCGCACGCGCTGGCAACGCGCATTGTGGCCGGAGCCGGTGTGGCATACGGGAATTCCACCGTAATGCCTTTTGAAAAGCAGTTCTATTGCGGCGGCGCGAACAGTATGCGCGGCTGGCAGGCACGTTCGCTGGGTCCGGGAACTTCTCCTCTGGACGAGACGTTCAGCATTCCGAGTCAGACCGGTGACGTGAAGTTCGAGGCGAATATCGAGTACCGTTTTCCTATAGTCTGGAAGCTTGCGGGTGCTCTGTTCATAGATGCCGGCAATGTCTGGAACACTCACGAGGGTTTCGGAAATCTGGCCGAAAGCATAGCGGTGGACTGGGGTCTCGGCGCACGCATCGATTTGAATTTCATAGTATTGCGTATAGATATGGGTCTCAAGCTCCACGATCCGGCCGCCCTCTCTTCCGACGGCTCATACGCCCCCGCCTGGCTCTCCCCTTCCAGCTGGCTCTCCCGCGACGGCTTCGCATTACATTTTGGAGTCGGATATCCGTTCTAGTTCCGCGGCGCCCCGGTCAGCCTCTGAGCCCGCAATCATTTCCTCCGGCCGGCTACGCCGTCCAATGCGGTCTCAGAGTCTGCCGATGCGACCGCAGAAGTCCATAATCAAGGCAAATATTTCATGAAGGATTTTTGAGGATAGATTTATTTTTGAAGAAGGAGTGTACTGGAGTACACGACTGATGAAAAAATGAATCTAGACCCAAAAGACTAATGAAATAACGGGACGAATTTCACAACTCATCCCGTTCCACATTAAATTTTATTAACCCAATTACTAAATGAAATGCGGTAAATTTCTATTTGCCCTGTTCCAGAGCGAGAGTGCGGGTCGTCTGGTCGCAGACCTCTGAAGGTCCCCAGTACTGAATCGCACCCGGATATACGTATTCTGTATTCAAAGCCCATGCCTCACGATGAGCCGCGAAGAATTTGAACGGCTTGCCGTCGAGTTCCACAAGAGCCTTGCGGATAACCGGCTTCATCTTGCCTGCCCTCTTCTCGAGATTCATCATCATAGTGATAGGCACACCGCCGGCAACCCACTCGGAAGCGGGAGCTGTAGTGTTGCGGATGATGGACATATAGCCGGTCTTGCCGGAGAGAATCAGGCGGGAGGCGTTGTAACCCAGTGAGTAGCAGTAGTCAGCGTCGAAATTGGACGGTGCGGCGCACCGGCCCTCATAGCCGAAGAAATGGTGCTGGGCTGCGAACTTGCCGCAGTACTTGCCCTCCTTCTTCATCTCGGCGAGCTTGGCACCCACCATATGCGAGAGAAGCTTCTCGGTCTCGATCAGGGACACCTGGACGTTGCCGTGAGGATCGCGGTCGAGTGCGAGCTGGCTGGCCACGTCTGCAGGCAGGCTGCTGAATGTGGCGAGATTGGCTGCGCTGAGGTGCTTCTTTACATATTCGATCTGGTTCTCGCGGGCCACGGCCTTCGCCTCGTCTGTGGCGAGCACGTCGTTCAGCTCGGCGATGAGCTTCTTTATGGCTGGGATGAACTCGATGAGACCCTCAGGGATGAGGACTGTACCGAAGTTGTTGCCCTGGGCTGCACGTGCGGCAACGATGCCGGCGATGTAATCCACTATATCATTGAGACTCTTCTCCTTAGCCTCAATCTCCTCGGAAATGAGGCAGACGTTCGGCTGGGTCTGGAGAGCGCACTCGAGAGCGATGTGGGAAGCGCTGCGGCCCATCAGTTTGATGAAATGCCAGTATTTGCGTGCGGAATTGCAGTCGCGCTCGATGTTGCCGATAAGCTCGGAATATGTCTTGGTCGCGGTGTCGAAACCGAAAGATGTCTCGATCTGGTCGTTCTTCAGGTCGCCGTCGATGGTCTTCGGACAGCCGATAACCTGAACGCCGTAATTCTTTGCTGCATAATATTCTGCAAGAACGCAGGCGTTGGTGTTAGAGTCATCTCCGCCGATGATTACGAGGGCCTTGATGCCGAGTTCGCGGAGAATCACGATGCCCTTCTCGAACTGGTCCACTTCCTCAAGCTTGGTACGGCCGGAACCGATGATGTCGAAACCGCCGGTATTGCGGTATGCGTCCATAATCTCGGAAGTGATTTCCATATACTTGTGGTCTACAAGTCCGCCGGGTCCCATAAGGAAGCCGTAAAGCTTGTTCTCAGGATTCAGGGCCTTGATACCGTCGTAGATACCGGAAATTACATTGTGTCCGCCAGGAGCCTGACCGCCGGAAAGAATGACGCCTACATTGAAAGGCTCTGCCTTTGCGCAGCATCCGCAGCACTCGGCAGCCTCGAAAGTAACGACAGGCATACCGTATGTGTTAGGGAAAAGAGCCTTGATTTCTGCCTGGTCACCTACGGACTCGGTCGGCTTGCCTTCCACGGCCTTCACGCCGCCCTTGAGGGAGAGCGGAAGCTTCGGCTGATAGGAGGCGCGAGCCTTCTGGAATTGAGATATTTCTGACATAAAATTCGTGTAAATTGTTCGTTTTGTGGAGTATAGGGGGATCGAACCCCTGACCTTTAGATTGCGAACCTAACGCTCTACCAACTGAGCTAATACCCCGTCGTGAAAGATTTTACGGATTATGAGGGAAAAATTCACCATCCCCGCAAAAGTCCTGCAAATATAATCATAAAATTTGAATAAATGCGATTATTTCCTATCTTTACGCATCGTATTGTGTTTTAAGGAGTTCAGGGGGGGCGGATTCCCCGACAAAAATGCTTGATTATGAGAAAATTATTCACTCTTGGCGCGATTCTGCTGCTGTCCGCCATCGGCCTGAGGGCTCAGGTCACAGTTTCTTCAACCTTATTTGATGCTGTAACTTTCACGCTGAAGGCTCAGGTTCTGGATTCGCTCACGAATGAGCCTGTCGCTTTCGCCTCCGCATATCTGCGCCATCCCAAAGACACCGTCATAACGAATTTCGCCATCACCGACTCGCTCGGCAGCTTCGAAGTCGGGAACGTGACACGTGGAGAACATATGGTCTGCGTGGAGATGCTCGGCTACAGACCTTTCTACAAGAAAATCTATGTCAGAGACGATATCGACCTGAAGACCATCCTGCTCCAGCAGGACAAGGAGCAGCTCAAGGCCGCCCTCGTATCGGCCATAGGAACGCCGATGGAAATCCGGCAGGACACCGTCATATACAATGCATCCTCGTTCAAAACCCTTTCGGGCGACAACCTCGCAGCCCTGCTGAAGAAGATGCCGGGCATCGAAGTCGGCTCTGACGGCAGCGTGACCGTGAACGGAAAGGCGGTTTCCCGCATTACGGTAAACGGACGGACTTTCTTCCTCGGAGACCAGAAAGCGGCTCTGGACAATCTCCCGGCCAGAATCGTGGACAAGGTGAAAGTCATTGACAAAGAGACGGATGCGGCCGAGTTCTCCGGAATCAAGGGAGACAAAGTCAAGGTTATGGACGTGGAACTCAAGGAGGAATACAAGAAGGGCTGGTTCGGAAACGTCAATCTCAGCGGAGGAACTTCCCTGCCGGGGAAAAATGACAATGAGTTCCGCGAGTCCAAAGACCTGCTCTACAACGGAAGCGGCATGTTTTCAGCCTACGGAGAAAAGAACCAGCTGACGGCCATAGCCTCGGCGAGCAACTTCGCGGACAGGAACGCCTTCATAGTCACATCTTCCGGTGGACTGAGGGCGGGAGTCCCGACGCTGGACGCTGACGGACTTCATACCAACCGGAATGTAGGCGTGAATCTCAACTCCCAGGCTGTCAAGAACTTCAATACAGACGCATCCGTAACCTTCTCTTCACAGACGGTCGACAAACATTCCCGCACCGACCGCACCACCTTCCAGAGTTCAGGCAAGGACCTTGATGACACTGCCGAAAGATTGATTAACGGCAAAGTGAGCAAACTCGGCGTCAAGGGAGAAATCGAGAATACCGGCAAGAAGAATTTCACTGTCAAGATCACCCCGGAATTCGGATTTTACGGCTACACCAATACTGAGAGCAGCAGCACACTCGCAAAGCAGGCGGGAGAGCTGCTGAACAGCTCCGAATCCTTCGTTTCCACTAACAAAAGGGGCTGGTACGCCAACGCGGACTACACCCTCGGAGTGAGAAACATCGGCAAAAAGGGCCGTTCTCTCACGCTCTCAGGCCTCTACAGTTTCGCTAGCTCCGACGGAGACGAACTCGAGAGCTCCGAAACCTACTACTCGGCATCCGAAACTTCCCTGAAACGCAATCTGCTCTATGACACCGACGGCACCGACCGTGCATTCACTGCCCAGCTCGACTGGACGGAGCCGATAGCGAAGAACTGGAAAGCCCTGTTCTCAGCAGGTTACAATTTCACCGGGCGAGACAGCAACAGGGACGCGGCCAATTCTGACGGCTCCGCCAATGACTACTATTCCTCGTTCTCAGACAACGATTACACAGACTACACGGGACGCATTCTGGCACAGTATTCAAAGGGGCGCACCACCCTGCAGGCCGGCGGTCATGTCCGTGTGATGAACAACGAGACATATTCCCGCTCCTACAACATCGACACCCATACCGGCACGGGTGAATGGCAGACGGTAATCTCCCCTTATGTGAGATTATCCACTCAAGTGATGAAGCAATCCCTGAACGCATACATAAACAGCAGCATTTCCCGTCCGTCCACGCTGAACCTCAGGCCGGCTTTCAGCATCGTGAACCCTACGCGAATCACTGCAGGAAACATCTACCTCAAGCCGTCCTATTCATATTCCGCCAATGCCTACAGTTACGGCTCTGCGGGAAAGTCCTCTCTGAACCTGTCTTTCAACTCTTCCCTGACAAGCAGTCCTCAGGTTTCGGCGGTCTGGTTCGATTCAGACGGAATCCGCTACAGCATCCCTGTCAATTCCAGACAGCCGCGCGTCAGCGCAGGCATAAGCGTTTCCGGCAATTCCCCTCTGACATCCGACGGGAAATTCTCTCTGGTATATCGCCTGTACAGCTCCCTGTCGCAGAGCACAAGCTATCAGAGCAAGGGAACGATGACAGGCATCGACACTGACAATTTCGACTACGCCTCCTTTATGCAGCAGTTCTGGGGCAATGCCTCCGGTGACCGCTTCTATTCCGGAGAAAGCGGCTTCCGGACCAGCAAGACCCGCAGCGGACACACGCGGACTACCCTCGGAGCGGTCGCAAGACTCGGCTCCCTGTCCATCAACCTGGCAGACAGGGCCACAATTGAGACCTACAGATACTCTCTTGATTCCAAGGCAAATACGACTGCGATTATCAACATTCTGGAATTCAACACCGTATATACTTCCGACAACGGTCTGGAGTGTATGTCAGCATTCAGTTATGACGTACGCCGCGGCTACGGAGCGGCCTATAACGTAAATGACTTCATCTGGGACATCACGGTCGGAAAGAGCATCAAGTCCTTCACGCTGAGCCTGAAGATTTATGACCTCCTGAACAGTCAGAGAGTATTCAACCATACCGCATACCAGGAGTACATCGAAGATTCGTTCTCGAATGCGCTCGGCCGCACGATAACTCTGTCTTTCGCCTGGAATTTCGGGAAATCCAACTCGGCACAAGCGATGAAGGCCCAGACCCAGAGCCTGCGTCTGGCAATGTAGAACACTTATAATGAATTACGTACGCATAAACACCCCATTCGGAAGAATCACCGGGACTTCGCACGGCGGAGTCAGGATCTTCAGAGGACTGGTGTATGCTGTCTATGAGCGTTTCGCTCCGCCCGTGGCAGCGGACGTCCCGGATCCTAAGCGTGAGATTCAGGCTGTCGACTACGGCACGCTCTGTCCGCAGGTCTCCCCCCGCGTGGAAGCGCTGATCGGCAAGGTCAAGGGGCTGAGAATCGCCGAAGGCGAGCTCTGCCTCTCCGTATATACGCCTGAAGACGAGAGCGTTGTGCATCCCGTAATGCTTTGGATTCACGGCGGGTCGTTTCTCTCCGGCGGCAGCGAGGACCCGCGCTACGGTGCCGAAAGGCTCGTGCGCACAGGGGGCGTCGTGGTCGTCAAAGTCTCCTACCGGCTCGGCGCAGAGGGCTGGCTGTATTGGCCGCAAGCGGCCAATAGAAACCTGGGTCTCAAGGATTTGCATTGCGCTCTCGGCTGGGTGCATCGCAATATCCGCTTTTTCGGCGGGAATTCCGCCAATGTCACCCTCTTCAGCCAGTCGGCAGGTGCGCACGCGGCGGCTTCGTTGATAGCGACTTCCTCCGACGCGGAATATACTTCATTCGCAGGACTGACTGGTTCTGAGGGTGCTCCGCTTTTCCGCCGGGTCATTCTGCAGAGTGCTCCGCTGGGGATTACTATTACGCCTAAGGAGGCTGAAAAGGTTCGCGAGGCTTTTCTCAAGGCTCTCGGGAAGAGTGTTTCGTCTGCCTCAATGGCGGATATTCTGGCCGCGCAGGAGAAAGTGAAGAATATGCGCAGTTCCCTGACCTTTATGCCTGTACTTGAGGACAATATGCTGTGTCCCGAGTGCTGCCGTGGCCTTCAGGTTTTCGCCACCTGCGCGGCTCAGGACGCTTCACCCTACGCCCTCCCGCCTTTCGACAAACTGTTTTCCCGCTGGCCTTCATTTGAACGCGTAATCAGTACACCTGCTGTCAAACTGTTGACCCATAAGATATTTATGGACGGGACGAAAGCCTATATATCACGTCTTGTATCTTTAGGAGTCCAGGCCCGTTCACATATCATCCGCTGGTGCCCTGAAGGCGGCGTGATGGGAGCCTGCCACTGCATAGAACTCCCGTTCATTCTAGGCGATTACGACGACTGGAAAGACGCCCGCATGCTCCAGGGCATGACCCGCAGCGACTACGACCGCATAAGCGCCGAACTCCTCTCCGCCTGGACCGCCTTCGCCCGCTCCGGCTCCTGGCCCGAACTCACGATATAGCCATTGCGGTCGTCGAGCTTGTCGAGACGCCCGCGCCGTATTTTTCTAAGTGCATCGGGAAGTGCAAAATCGTGGCGGGGCGCACTTGCC
>CAVCRS010000051.1:0-7538 GCA_963604635.1 Faecalibacillus sp. | reverse complement strand
GCCCTTTATAGGGGAATTCTCCCTGATGGAGAGTGATGAGTGACTGAAATGTTCTACGCAGTTCCATATTTTGTCCTTTTGGATGCAAATATAGTACTTTCCTTTCAAAAAGGAAAGAAGGTGTAAATATTTTCCTTTTGAAAAGGAAACCTCTCCCGTTGTTACATTCCTCTATGTGCAGTGCATCTATCTGAAAAGCGTGTCCGTTCGGAATACGCGCAAAATGACGGTTAGAAACGTCATTTTCTCGCCAAAAGTGGCGGTTCTAACCGACATTTTTGCATATTTGCAGAAAATCAATGAATTCTGAACTCTCTCTTTTCAAAGCATGACCGTTATTACGCTGAAACGTCAACGGAAATTGTCAGAGAATGCATCAATGAGATAGATTGGGATGCCCGTCTGATTTCCAAATCCGCCGCCAGGTATGGCGATAAAACGCCGAATGTTCCCATACCTGGAAAGCCTACCTGGCCAACCCTCAGAAAAGTCCGAAAAGTTCAGCGTCAATTTTGTCGGTGATGAAGGCGAAATCCTCCGGACGCCCTTGAAAGTCAAGGTTGTCCGCATCGATGATGAGCTTGCGCCCCTCGTATTCGGAGATCCATTTCTCATATCTCGTGTTCAGTCCGCTGAGGTACTCGATGCTGATGCCCTGCTCGTATTCGCGCCCCCTTTTCTGAATCTGGGACACCAGATGCGGGATGGAGGAGCGCAGATAGATCAGCAGGTCAGGAGCCTTCACCAGCGACATCATCAGATGGAAGAGGTCCATATAGGTCTCGAAATCGCGGTCGGTGAGGTTCCCCAGGTCGTGGTTGTTCGTTACGAAGATGTTCACGCCCTCGAAGATGGTGCGGTCCTGGATGACGGTCTCGGAACTGCGCGCTATTTCGAGCACATCCTTGAAACGGCAGGTCAGAAAATAGACTTCGAGATTGAACGACCAGCGGGGGATGTCCCTGTAGTAGTCCTCCAGATAGGGATTGTAGCTGACCGCTTCGTATTTTGGTATCCAGCCGTAATGCTTCGCGAGCATCCGAGTGAGTGTGGTTTTCCCGCTGCCTATGTTTCCTGCGATTCCGATGTGCATATCCTGAATGGTTAGATGGTTGCATCCCCGTCAGAGGATTCCAGAGTGTAAAGATAGCACTTTTTCGCGAAGCTGAGAAAAATACTTTTACGAAGTCCTGTAATCCGAAGGCGTCATACCCGTATGGGCCTTGAAGAATTTATAGAATACGGACTGGTTCGGGAAATGCAGCTTATAGACTATCTCCTTGATGGACAGTTCGGAATACTTCAGCAGATTCTTCGCCTCCAGAATCACGAAGGCGTCGATCCATTCCGGGGCGGAGCGTCCCGTCTGGGCCTTTACGAGCTTGGAAAGATACTTCGGACTCAGACAGAGCTTGTCCGCATAGAAGGCCATATTCCGCTCCTCGTTATGATGCTCCACCACCAGCTTGATGAAGGAATCCGCAGTCATTTTCGAGCGCACGCTGCCCTTGTCCGCAGTCTTGCGGGCCTCGGAAATCTTTTCCGTCCAGATGTTTCCCAGATAGTAGAATACGGAAGATATCAGGTAGCGCAGGGCGTCGCGGGACCTGGCCGCCCCGCTGTGTATGAGCTGTTCAGCTATCCTCATATACATCCGGCAGGTCTCGAACTCCTCCTGGCTCAGGGAGATGCAGGGATTGTCCAGGATGCTGTTGCTCTCGCGGTACAGGCTGTTGAAGTCCAGACGGATGGTCGTCAGGAATTCCGGTGACATCGCCATAATTATGATATTCACGTCCTGAACCTTGTCCTCGCCTATGGACTGTGCCCGGCAGATGTTGCCCGGGGTGTTTATGACCAGCGTTCCGCGGCTGACGGTGAAGGCCCTCAGGTTGATTTCGAGGTTGATTTCGCCGCCCAGGCAGAAATAGGCCAGATAGCCGTTGAATCTGAAAGGCTTTTTCAGAAACTGCATCCTTTTGTCTGCCAGAAGCTCTTGGGCTGTCAGGTGCGAAATGATGAAGTCATCTGACAAACTGTCAACCCTGTCAGTCGGGAACATCTCCTTCAAGTCCTTAATATCCAATGTAAATAGAGAGTCGCTCATACCTAATCCTTTTCAAACGCCCGCAAATATGCGAAACTTATTCCATCACGGAGTGTTTCTGCTGTCAAAAAATCGTTTCACCCGACTTTTTGACAATAAACGGGGCAAAAAATCCCTATTTTGGGTCCCAAAATCGCCAATTTGGCTTCAACTTTGTGGAAAGCCGCGCCAGCAACAGAAAAGAAAAAGATGAAAAAGATTCAAATTTGCTTGATCGCGCTCGCAACTCTGTGCAGTATGCCGCTGGCTACCGCACAGCGGACGCTGACACTGGAGGAGTGCCGCTCTCTGGCCCTCGAAAACAGCCGTGACCTCGAACAGGCCGCCGCGAAGGTGGAAATGGCAGGCTATGACAGGAAGATCGCCCTCGCCAACTACTTCCCGAACATCTCGGCCACAGGCGCATACCTCTATAACAGCAAGAACATTTCGCTGGTAAGCGATGAGCAGTCCGCCACTCTGCGCGGTATGGGCACCGCCGTCCAGGGACAGGTGACAAGCCTGTCGGAGAGCCTGACGCAGGCGATTCTGACGAACCCGTCAGCCGCCGCCGAATATATGAACAGCCCGATGTGGCAGACGGTGCTCGGCGCTCTCTCCAAGACCGATATCTCCGAGGCCCTGAATTCCATCGGCCGTGAGGTCGACGATGCGTTCCATCTCGACATAGAGAATGTGTTCGCCGGCGCAGTGAGCCTCCAGCAGCCCGTATTCATGGGCGGCAAGATAATCAATGCCAACAAGATAGCCGCTCTCGCCAAAGAGCTTGCGGACGCCCAGTATGACAGCGGGCGCCGCGAAGTCCTGCTGAACGTGGACCAGGCATACTGGCAGGTAGTGTCCGTCGCAGCGAAAAAGGAGCTCGCCGAGTCCTACTCGGAGCTTCTCCACTCGATGGAGCACGACATCCAACTCTCCGCAGACGAGGGCGTGGCCACTTCTTCCGACCTGCTCGCGGTTAAGGTCAAGACCAACGAGGCCGATATGCTTCTGACCAAGTCCACGAACGGACTGGCGCTGGCCAAGATGCTGCTCTGCAAGCTTGTGGGACTCGATCTGAACACTCAGATAAAGCTCGCGGATGAGGGGGGCGACGTGATCGCGCAGCCGATTTTCGACGCAGACAAGGAATTGGACGAAGTCCTCGCAGACCGTCCCGAGACCCGCAGCCTCTCGCTCGGAGCGCAGATCTACGACCGCAAAGTCGCAGTCGCACGCGCGGATATGATGCCTAAGGTGGCCTTGACGGCCAATTATCTGGTCAGCAACCCGAGCGTCTACAACGGCTTCAGCCACGACTGGGGCGGGATGTTCAGCGCGGGCGTAGTGGTGAACGTGCCTATCTTCCACGGCTTCGAGGCTCTGCAGAAGACACGCAAGGCCAAGGCTGAGGTGACCATCTACCGCAGCAAATACAACGATGCCTGCGAGCTCATCACTCTGCAGCTCAGTCAGTTGAGGCTCAAGCGCAACGAGGCTTTCGAGAAGCTCCGCCTCTCCGAGAGCCATCTGGACAGCGCCGAGGAGAATCTGCGCACGGCGACCGTCGGATTCAGCGAGGGAGTCATAGACTCCAATACCGCCCTTTCCGCCCAGACAGCCTGGCTGCAGGCTCACTCGGAATATATCGACGCCGCCATCGAACTGCAGATGACAGCATCCGAACTCAAGAATGCAGAAGCGAGATAATTAATTGATAATAAATAATTACAGATATGGAACAGACTAAAAAGAAGAATTACAATCTTGTAATCGGAGTTGTGGCTCTGGTAGTGATCGTGCTGCTTATAGCGCTTGCCGGCTGGCTGGTTTCCAGACCGAAGCCGCTCGTAATTCAGGGTGAAGCCGAGGCTTCAGAGTACCGCGTATCCGGTAAGGTTCCGGGAAGAGTCGAGGTTCTTATGGTCAGGGAAGGCCAGGAGGTTCACAAGGGTGACACCGTCGTTTTCATCGATTCCCCTGAGGTGAAGGCCAAGCTTCAGCAGGCCGAGGCCGTGAAGAGCGCAGCAGAGGCTCAGCGCAGCAAGGCTGTGAACGGAGCCCGCAGCGAGCAGATTGCAGGCGCCTACCAGCTCTGGCAGCAGGCCAAGGTTCAGGAGGACGTGATGAAGAAGTCTTTCGACAGAATCCAGCGTCTGTATGACCAGAACGTGGTTTCCGCACAGAAATATGATGAGGTCAAGGCCAAGTATGATGCTGCCGTGGCTCAGAGCGCTGCGGCTGAAAGCCAGTATCAGATGGCTCTGAACGGCGCGCGCGCAGAGGACAAGGCTACTGCCGCGGCCCTGGTGAACCAGGCCAATGGAGCCCTCGCGGAGGTGGAGTCCTACCTTTCCGAGCTCTATCTGACATCTCCTGCCGACGGTATAGTGTCCGCCATCTATCCCAAGACCGGCGAGCTCGTGGGTCAGGGTTCCCCTGTGATGAGCATCCTGGATCTGAGCGACGCGTGGTTCACATTCAATATCCGCGAAGATTACCTCCACTCCATGAAGAGCGGCGACAAGATTACCGTCAGCATCCCTGCACTTGATGGCGCAACCTGCACGGCTACAATCACCTACATCGCAGTGCGCGAGTCTTATGCCACCTGGAAGGCCACAAAGGAGACCGGCCAGTACGATGCCAAGACCTTCGAAGTCCGCGCCGTCCCTGACACTCAGGTCGAGGGTCTGCGTCCGGGTATGACAGTGCTTCTTAAAAAATAATCCGAGATGAGTTCCTGGTCACAGATACAGACGGTCATCAGACGCGAGATAGGGATCTGGATCAAGAGGCCCATTTATCTGGTGGGCTCTCTTCTGACCATCATCTTCTGTACCGTGTTCTTCCTGACTTTCCTTCGGGACGGTCTGCCGTCCGACCTGCCGATAGGCGTGGTCGATATGGACCATTCCACATTCTCGAGAAACTTCACCGAGCAGCTTGACGCCACTCAGCTCGGGGAAATCATCCAGTACGATGATTTCGCCACGGCAAGGGACGCGATGCAGAAGGGCGAAATCACTTCCTTCTGTCTGATTCCGGAGAATATGTACGCTGACATCCAGGCCGGACGCCAGCCTACGATGACCTTCTATGTGAACGGCCTTTAT
This sequence comes from Faecalibacillus sp., assembly GCA_963604635.1. GTDB lineage: Bacteria > Bacteroidota > Bacteroidia > Bacteroidales > UBA932 > Cryptobacteroides. The sequence continues at coordinate 2,336 of CAVCRS010000051.1, read as the reverse complement.
TTTGTCGGGGGCGCCCTGGCGTGGAAGGACCTGCTCACGATGACTAACCTCACGGGCGGCGCCATAAAGCGTCAGGTGCTGAGGGCGAAGGGAATGAACGAGACGCAGATGGCCGGTCTGCTCAGGCCGGTCGACATAGACACGCATCAGATAGGAAATATGATGACTGACTATGGCGTATATCTGACCAACATCCTGCTTCCGGGGGTCCTGGAGATGATAGTGATACTGATCCTGGTATATTCACTGGGCGCCGAACTCAAGTACGGAACTTCCCGCCATCTGCTCGAAAAGTCCGGAATGTCCATCACGAGGGCTCTCGCCGGAAAACTGATAGTCTATACTGTGTATTTCTCCGTCATAGGCATCATAATGATGCTGATCCTGTATCACTGGATGCACTTCCCTCTGCAGGGTTCCCTCTGGAATATGGTTCTTGCCATAATTCTGCTGGTGCTTGCGAGCGAGGGCGTCGCGGTCTTCATCATCGGACTGATTCCGGTTTGCCGCTTTGCGCTCAGCATTTCAGCCATCTACAGCGTGCTCGGATTCTCATTGGCAGGGTTCACCCTGCCGGTCGAAACTATGCTGCCGTGGCTTCAGGGATTGGCCGCAGCGTTCCCGCTGCGCCACTACTACCTCTTCTTCGTGCAGGAGAGTCTGTTCGGCTCGGGCTTCGCCGGCTGGTGGCCGCAGGTCATCTGGCTGCTGGCGTTCCTGCTCCCGCCGCTTGCTGTTCTGCCGCGTCTGAAGAATGCTTATATCTATCAGAACTACGCTAAAAATTAGAAGGTTATGAGTTTCATTAAGACTTGGTTCCATAATTTCCGGGACATTATGCTCCACGAGTTGAGGGGCATTTTCAAGGATGGCGGTGTGCTCATCATCTTCCTGCTGGGCGGACTTGGTTATCCGATAGTCTATAGCCTTGTGTATCACAACGGTATTCTCGAAGACACGCCGATTGCTGTCGTGGATGACAGCGGTGACCAGTACTCGCGCCGCTATATCCGCGAGATGGATGCAACGCGCGAAGTGTCAATTGCTTACAGCTGTATGAATATGGAGGAGGCGCGGCGCCTTCTGCAGGAGCGCAAGGTGAACGGCATCGTTTATTTCCCGCGCGACTTCGGAGAGAAGATCGTGCGCGGCGAGACCGCCAAGCTGAGCATCTATGCGGATATGAGCAGCTTCCTCTATTACAAGAACCTGCTGATGAGCGCGAATTTCGTGATGCTCGACGAGATAAAGAACATCCAGATCGAGCGCTTCTCCGCGGCCGGATATTCCGGTCAGACGCTTTCGCAGCTGGTCGAACCGATGAAGTATGAGGACAACAATCCTTATAACCGTGCGTTCTCCTATGGCATTTTCTTCCTTTCCGCCGCGCTTCTGCTTGTGATTCAGCAGACTATGTTCTACGGAATGTCGCTGCGCGTGGGTACGATGAGGGAGGAGAGCCACAGCCCTGCGCTGCTGCCTTCGGTGGTCGAAGGGTCCGGAGTCGGTCGAGTCGTGCTGGGACGCGGCGCCGCCTACTGGCTGCTGTATATGGGCATCGGAATGTATGTGGCGTATCTCGTGCCGGCGATGTTCGGGCTGCCTCAGAGGGGTGACTTCTGGGATATTCTGATTATGATGCTCTTCTTTGTTTCCGACTGCGTGCTCTTCTGCTCCACCTGGAGTTCGCTGATCACGCGCCGCGAGACTGTGTTCGTGCTCTTCCTCTTCATGTCGCCGATTGCGCTGTTCCTCACGGGATTCTCCTGGCCGACCACCGCTTTCCCGGCATTCTGGAAGTACTTTTCATATATCTTCCCGTCCACATTCGCCTGTCAGGCTTTCATTAACCTGAATACGGCTGGCGGCGATCTGGCTACGGTGCGGGAACTGATTGTGGCTCTTGCGATTCAGACCATAGTCTATTACGTGCTGTCCAGTGTGGCCATCTATGTCGAGAACTGGATCATCCGTCACAAGGAGAAGATTCAGGAGAAGCGTCAGGCGGTCGAGGAGAGGATCGAGAAGAGAATCGAGAACCGTCTGGGCGGAAGCATCGGAATGGACGCGTAATCAAGCAGTGCTGAAGCGCCGCTTGATTATATTATCTCACTGGGGGACGTATCCCCCAGACCCCCTGACACCATTAGGAGCTTCGATTTGAGAGGAGTGCGTACGCAGTCAGGCAGAGGCTTGAAATAACGCAATTATTTAGTTTTTGAGACCAAAAGTTCACCAAGTACGAAATTATTCGTAACTTAGTGGACTTTTTGGTAGGTCTATACTAACTAAATGATTAAAGATATGGCTAAAAAACAAACCAATATCGTGGCGAT
>CAVCRS010000050.1:0-15102 GCA_963604635.1 Faecalibacillus sp. | reverse complement strand
GTCGCCCGCGTTGCCGGCTACGTCACCCCGGTTCCCGGCGGCGTGGGTCCGATGACCATCGCGATGCTGATGGAAAACACCGTCGGGTGCTTCCTCGACCGGATGAATAAAAAGTAATGTTGTTTCGGAGCTCCGTACATCGAAAAGTGCAATTTGAATGTTATTTGCTCTTTTCGATGTACTCAAGAGCAGTGAGAAGTGCATCTGAAACGTTATCCGCACTTTTCGATGTATTACACTTCGCCGTTGCGCTTCGGAAGCTCCGCAGCAGCATTGGACGCGAAGCGGCCGAGGAAAAACAAGGATGATGAATCGGAGCTCCTAATGGCTTTAAGGGGTCTGGGGAGTCCGCTCCCCAGTGAATAAGAAGTGTAGCAACGCGGAGCGTTGCTGCGGAGCTTGCCGAAGCGCAGCGGCCAGAGGAACAAATTGGACGGCGGAGCCGTCCAATTAAAACTTTCCGTCCTTGTTCGCTTCCTCGATGCTCTGATAGAGGTAGGTCGGGTAGTGGCCGCTGAAGCAGGCGAGGCAGAGCTCGCTGCGGTGACCGGCTTCGTAGAGCGCCTGCTCGGAGAGGAACGCCAGCGAGTCAGCGCCCAGCAGCGTCCGGACTTCCTCGATGCTCTTGTGGGCGCAGATCAGCTCGTCGTAGGTCGAAATGTCCACTCCGTAGAAGCACGGGCTGATGATCGGAGGGCTGGCGATGCGGATGTGCACCTCCTTCGCTCCGGCTTCGCGGAGCATCTTCACGATTCTTCTGGATGTCGTACCCCTCACGAGAGAATCGTCGATCAGCACGATCCTCTTGTCCCTGACTATGGTCTTTACGGCCGAGACTTTCATCCTCACGCCCTTCTCGCGCAGTTCCTGCGACGGCTGGATGAAAGTGCGGCCCACGTATTTGCTCTTTATGAGCCCCATCTCGTACGGCAGTCCGGAGGCTTCGGCGTACCCCATCGCGGCGCTGGTGCTGGAGTCCGGCACGCCGACCACTATGTCCGCGTCGGCAGGAGCCTCGCGAAATAGCAGACGGCCGCTCAACTTTCTGAAATTATGCACGTTGCAGCCTTCGATATCGCTGTCCGGGCGCGAGAAATATATGTACTCCATAGCGCACATATAGTTGTGGCGGAAGTCGGAGTAGCGGTTGCAGCGGATGCCGTTGTGGTCGATGGTCACGATTTCTCCCGGCTCGATGTCCCTGATGTATTCCGCCCCGATCACGTCGAACGCGCAGGTCTCGCTGCTCACGGCGTACCCGTCGCCGAGCTTTGCGAGCGAGAGCGGCCTCAGACCGTGCTTGTCGCGGCAGATGTAGATGCGGTTCTGCGTCATTATGAGGAAAGCGAAGGCGCCTTCCATCATATTCAGAGCGTCTTTTATGGCCACGATGCGCGGGCGCTTGCGCTCCCTCGTGTCCTTGCGGATGAGGTGGGCGAGGATTTCGCTGTCGGAGGTGGACTGGAAGATGCTGCCGCGGTCCTCGAGGTAGCGGCGCAGCTGCGCGGAGTTCACGAGGTTGCCGTTGTGGGCGAGGGCGAAGTCGCCGGTGTTGTGGTGGAAGAGGAAAGGCTGTACGTTCTCGCTGGAGTTGCCTCCGGTGGTGGAGTAGCGCACGTGTCCGATGGCCATATCGCCCGGGAGGGAGGCGATCTTCTGCTCGTTGAAGACTTCCGCCACCAGACCCTGTCCCTTGACCCTGCGCAGGACACCGTCATCGCCTCTGGCGACAATTCCGCATCCTTCCTGCCCCCTGTGCTGGAGCGCGTGCAGTCCGTAATATACCAGATTGGCGGCATCGGGAACCCCGTAAATGCCGAAAACACCACATTCTTCGTGGATTGATGATTCAGGGAAATTCATAGCACAAAAGTAAGAATATATTGCGAAAAAACACCTAACTTCGTGCTTTCATTTTACGCATCTTATGAAAGCAATCACAGTCACTGACTTCAATCTTCCGGGCCGCACTGCCAAGTATCAAGGCAAGGTCCGCGATGTCTACAGCATCGGAAACGATTATCTCGTTATGGTAGCCACCGACCGCATCTCAGCGTTCGACGTGGTGCTCCCTGAGGGCATACCGTACAAGGGGCAGGTACTCAATCAGATAGCGTCCCGTTTCCTGGACGCTACCGCCGACATCATTCCCAACTGGAAGATAGCGGAGATCGACCCGATGGTCACCGCCGGCTGGAAGTGCGAGCCTTTCAAGGTCGAGATGGTTATCCGCGGTTACCTCACCGGCCACGCCTGGCGCGAGTACAAGGCCGGAAAGCGCACGCTCTGCGGCGTTCCGATGCCTGACGGAATGGTGGAGAACCAGAAATTCCCGGAGCCGATCATCACCCCGACCACCAAGGCCGATGAGGGGCACGACGAGGACATCAGCCACGGGGAGCTGGTGGCGCGCGGCATCATCTCCGAGGAGGATCTCGTGCAGCTGGAGAACTACACCCGCGCCCTCTACCGCAGAGGCTGCGAGATGGCTGCCGGCAAGGGACTCATTCTCGTGGACACCAAGTACGAGTTCGGACGTCACGACGGCAAGATCATCCTGATGGATGAGATCCACACTCCGGACTCTTCCCGCTACTTCTATTCGGAAGGCTACGAAGAGCGTCTCGCCAGAGGCGAAAAGCAGCGCCAGCTCTCGAAGGAGTTCGTGCGCGAGTGGCTGATGGACAACGGGTTCAGCGGCCAGGCGGGACAGAAGGTCCCTGAAATGACCCCTGAGGTCGTAGCCGGCATCACCGACCGTTATGTCGAGCTCTATGAGCACATTACCGGCGAGAAGTTCATCCCGGCCGAGTCTGAAGACACTCTCTCCCGCATCGAGGGGCACATCAGGGCATTCATAGACAAATACGTGAAGTTATGATAGAAAGATACTCCCGCAAAGTGATGAGGGACGTCTGGACCGAGGAGAACAAGTTCAGCGCCTATCTCGAAGTGGAAATCCTCTCTTGCGAAGCCTGGAGCAAGCTGGGTGTCATTCCTGAGGAGGACGTGGCGAAGATCCGCGCCGCCGCGAAGTTCGACGTCAGGCGCATTCAGGAAATCGAGGAGCAGACCCGCCACGACGTGGTCGCATTCACCCGCGCGGTGAGCGAGAGCCTCGGCGAGGAGAAGAAGTGGGTGCACTACGGTCTGACGTCCACCGACGTGGTAGATACCGCCAACGGTTACCTGCTCAAGCAGGCCAATGCCATACTGCTCAAGGATCTGGAAGCCTTTCAGGAAGTGCTGAAGCGCCGCGCGCACGAGTTCAAAAATACCCCGTGCATCGGCCGCACTCACGGCATCCACGCCGACATCACCTCGTTCGGTCTGAAGTGGGCCCTCTGGTATGAGGAGATGAAGCGCAACATCGAGCGCTTCAAATTCGCGTGCAAGGGAGTGGAGGCCGGCAAGATGAGCGGCGCCGTGGGCAATTTCGCCAACATCCCTCCGTTCATCCAGGACTATGTATGCGAGCATCTCGGCATCAATTCAGCCAATATCTCCACCCAGGTCCTCCAGCGCGACCGCCACGCGTATTATATTGCCACTCTGGCGATTATAGCATCCACGCTCGAGCAGATGGCATTCGAGGTCCGCAACCTTCAGCGCACCGAGGTGCGCGAGGTGGAGGAGGCGTTCCGCAAGGGGCAGAAGGGCTCCAGCGCGATGCCGCACAAGCGCAATCCGATCAGCAGCGAGAATATCTGCGGCTGCGCACGCGTGATGAGGGGATATATGACCGCTTCCAGCGAGAATGTGGCCCTGTGGCACGAGAGGGACATCTCCCACTCCTCCACCGAGCGCATCATCCTGCCGGACGCGACCGAGCTGCTCGACTATATGCTGAACCGCTTTATGGGCATTCTGGACAATCTCGTGGTCTATCCCGAGAGGATGATGTTCAACATCTACCAGACGAAGGGAGTCATCTTCGCGCAGAGGGTTATGAACGCTCTCATCGGCAAGGGGCTTTCGCGCGAGGAGGCATACGACACCGTCCAGCCTGTCGCGATGAAGGCGTGGACCGAGGGCCTGGACTATCTGACTCTGCTCAAGGACAACGAAAAAGTCTGCGGTCTGCTCTCAAACGAAGAGCTCGAGAGCTGCTTCACGCTCGAGTACTACTTCAAGAACGTCGATTACATCTTCGGCCGCGTGGGACTCTGACGCCCAATGTGTGTGAAAAGTTAATTGGCTGGCTAAGAATTTCTTAGCCAGCCAATTGCTTTCTGTGCCGCTGCGCTTCGGCAACCTCCGCAGCAGCAATATTTTTCCTCGGCCGCTTCGCGTCCAATGCTGCTGAGGAGTTTCCGAAGTCTCCGCGGCAAAGTGTAACACATCGGAAAGTGCGGATAACGTTTCAGATGCACTTCTCACTGCTTCCGAGTACATCGAGAAGAGCAAATAACATTCAAATTGCACTTTTCGATGCAAGCAGGTCTGAAACTGCCTAAAACAGGTATGCGATTCCGGCGGAGAGGGTCAGGGTGGTGTTATACTGATAGTCCCTGGCGACCTCGTACTGCTTTTTCCTGCTGACCACGCTGTACCAGCAGCGCGCCTCCAGCTGTGCCGCCCAGTGAGGGGCGAACCGCCACTGCGCCCCGAGACCTCCGGTGTAGCCGAAATCGAGCCTCTGGTCCCTTGATTTCACCAAATCGACCCGGGCGTTCGCATTCCCGCCGCCCTCACCGGTATTCCGGATCAGGCCGCGGCACCGGCTGTTCATCCAGTATCCTCCATATACACCTGCATTCAGGAAGCTTCTCAGGGTGTTTCCACCGTAAGAGAAGGAGCCCATCACCGGAAGCACGAGGTAGTTGTCGCGATAGCGGAGGTGGTTCCCGGTGGCTACCGCCTCAGGGCGGCGGCGGGAGTATCCGCGCTGCAGAAGGCCCAGTTCCGCGCGGACGGCGAGCCAGTCTCTGATGTCATATTGGCCTGTGAGGCCAATGCCTGCACCCCACCGGCTGTCATAGTTCCAGTCATTCCGGAACTGGGGGGCTATGTCCAGGGTGTTGTCCGCGGCACCTGCCGTCAGACCGACTCTCCACTGGGCGGAAGCGGCGCTGCAGACCAGCATAAACCCAGCGAGCGCGATCAGTCTGTCAAGTTTCATCGTAAATTGATATATTTCTTAAATTTCTCTCTGACTCCGCAAAGCCGTCAAAACCCCGTCAGCCTTGGCATAAAGCTCTTCGAGAGTGCCGTCGTTTACGATTGTCGCGTCCGGCTCGCGAGCCGAACAATCCTGTTTCTCCCTCTGACGCTGAATTCTTTGCTCGATTTTCTCGCTGCTCACGCCGTCCCGCAGGGCAGCCCGCGCGATGCAGTCCCGCTCCGGTGCAGTCACCAGAAGAACCCGGTCAATCTCCGCCATAAAGTAGGGTAGGGAAGAGGCGATCGCCGACTCGAGTATCACAAGATCCGCCCCGGCGGTATCCCGCCAATTCTTGAAGTCCTCAAGCACAGCCGGATGCACGATGGCCTCGAGCTTGTGCAGAGCCTCGGGGGAGGCGAAGGCCCTCCGGGCAAGTTCAGCCCGGTCCAGACGGCCGTCAGAGAGCAGCAGACCGCCCCCGAAAGCAGCGTTTATATTGGCTGAAAGCCGTAAAGATGTGTCGTAGAGGGACTTTGCACGCGAGTCGGAGTCATAGACCGGGATGCCGAGGCTGGCACAGTGGCGGCAGACGGTGGATTTGCCGCTGCCGATGCCTCCGGTCACGAGTATGGTCAGAGGTCTGGTCATCTGTTCACTTTCTCCACGCACTCGAACACCTTCGGCTCGAGGGTGTAGTCTATCACGCCCGACGGAAGTTTCCCCGTCTGAGGAATGCAGCGGCCGTTGATGGACTTGGTAAAGTCTTTATAGTCAATCCAGAATGTTATGTTTCCGGTAGGGTCGCTGCCCATCGGGAAGATGCAGCGGTAGGTCACTTCGGCCTGCGACGGATAGACTGAAACCTCCTTTCCCGCAGGGACATTGCGCACGGCGATGTTCACTTCGGTGCGGATTTCCACATAGCGAGTCACGTCGAGAGAGTATGTGACCTCCTCGCGTGACAGGCGCACTCCTGCAGGGACTTCGAGCTTCACCACGCCGTGGGCGCTGGAAGAAAGGTTCTCGAGAGTGACGGTCGCAGTGCTTACGCGCTCGATGTTGTCCAGACGCAGCGGCTCACCATAGACCGTGACCGAGTCCGGTTCGGATTTGATGGGCTCCAGTGCCATATACTGGGATTTGAAACTCTGCACGCTGGAGACCTGGACAGGGACTTTCTTGTGGTTCTCCTCCGCGAAACGGAACTGGACATTGCTCGAAATGATGGATTCGAGCTGGATGTCATCGCCGAAGATGTCGCTGAAATAGCCGCTCAGCTCGTTTGCCGAGATGCTGAAGAAGTCGCCGCTTCCCGTAGGGTGCAGATCTGCTGAGGAGATGAACACCTGGCGGGGCTTGAGACCTGTTCCGAAGCGCATCAGGTTGAATCCCGATGTGCGGCAGCGGGCCGCGATGACTACGGAATTCGAGGAGAACCGGGCGTGTCCCTCCAGGTCGCTGGCGGCGCTGACGGGCACGCTCACTACAGATGAATACTGCAGCGAGAGGTTATAGATGGTCCAGATACCGAAAGACAGCAGGAGAGACAACAGGAATACCGTTATATCTCTCCCGCTTATGTTTTTCTTCTTGAAAAAGTCGAGTATTTTCCGCTTATTTAGCAACATCGGAATAGTCCCTCATGATGGAGTTCTTGTCGACTCTGAGCTTGACTTCACCGTCCACCTTGATGAGAATGGTCCTCTCCTGGATTTCAGCCACGGTGCCGTAGATGCCGCCTGTGGTGACGATCTTGTCGCCTTTCTTGAGTTCGGAGCGGAATTTCTCGAGTTCCTTCTGCTGCTTGCGCTGAGGACGGATCATAAAGAGCCACATAACAAGGAAGAGAAGGATTATCATAATCCAGAAAGAGGCGCCGCCACCTGCCGGGGCCTGGCCTGCAGCCGCCTGAAGCGGCAAGATAGAAAGAATATTCATATTCAAATGTTATTAATGATATGCAAATGTAATAAATCTTTTACAACAGTCCCTTGCCGGTCTTAACTATGCTGCCGTCACTGACCATTTCCTGAATGAGCTTGTCCAGAAGTCCGTTCACGAACGAGCGGCTCTTCGGGGTGCTGTAGTATTTGGTGATCTCCACGTATTCGTTTATGGTGACTTTCACAGGAATCTCCGGGAAGGCCTGAGCTTCTGCCAGTCCGCAGATTATCAGGACCATATCCGTAGTGAAGAGGCGGTCCTTGTCCCATTTCGGAACGGCTCCCGCGACCATCGCGCTGTATCTCGGGAAGCCGGCAAACGCCGATCTGAGAAGCTTGGTTACGAAGGCCTTGTCGCTGTCGATGCCCGGCTTGTCGGACATCTCGCTCTTGTAGAGAGGAATCAGGGACCAGCTCCTGCCCTTCGCGAGGTCCTCCAGGGTGGAGCAGCAGTAGCTCAGGGCGTAGGCGAGGTCGTCGGTCCAGTACAGGGACAGGTCTTCGAGAATCTCGTCGAGGTCCGCGCTGTCCACGAATTCCTCCTCGAAGATGTGCTCGAACAGTTTGCAGTCCTCCTTCAGGGACCTTTCCGGACCGGCCATATATCTGGCGTACCAGTCTTTGGTGCGGATGCTGTCGTAAGTCTTGCGGATCAGGACGTCATACTGCTCCCAGGAAAGTTTCTGGCGGGTTATGATCTTCTGGAAATCAGGGTCGTTGTCGAAGTATTTCGCAAGGGCGTTCTCGGCGAATTTGGTGTTCGGATTCTTCTCCTCTTCGGTAGGGTTGAACTTTTCGCGTGCGACTCTTATCCTTTCAGCTGCCTCTGCCGTGAGGGGCGAGATGATGGCGAGCATGAACAAATACAGATCGCGGGTGGCCTTGCAGGAAATTTCAAGCTGGGACTCAGCTTCTTTCAGACTCATGGACGGGTTCTCTGCATAACTGTAGAGAACCTTGAAGGCCTTGATTCGTAGGATTCTTCTGTTGAGCATTTTATTTCAAACAAAAATTCACTGCAAAGATAACACGAGAATCCGGAATTTATTCTAATTTTGCAATGATTGATTGCAGAAAATGCGATTTTGGAATTGTGATTTAAATAACGAAAATATGTACAGAGATGATTTCGATCGCGCCGGAAGTCCGGAGCGCAGTGCAGAGGATGTTTTTTCAAAACCCGTAAGAGCGGGGAAGCGTACTTATTTTTTTGATGTCAAGGCCACAAAGGGCAACAACGACTACTACCTCACCATCACCGAGAGCAAGCGCAAACAGGAGCGTGACGGCAGTTTCACTTATGACAAGCACAAGATTTTCCTCTATAAGGAGGATTTCGTAAAATTCCAGGAAGGCCTGAAGGACGTAATCGAATACATAAAGCAGAACTGCCTGAACGGCCAGGATTTCGAACAGAGAAGCGAAGAACCGGGGCAGAAGGACGTCGATTTCGAGGACCTTTAGCGGAGGCCCCCTATGGATGTTCTGCTGAAAAACATCGGTCTGGGCGACTCCGGAAAGGATATCGCCATCAGCGGCGGTCTCATTACGGAAATCGCTCCGGCGGGCACGCTCTCTGCGACGGAAGGCTGCCAGGTGGAGGACTGCATTGGCCGTCAGGCCGTTCCGGGTTTTGTGAATATGCACGCGCATTCGCCTATGACAATGATGCGCGGGATCGGCGAGGACGTGCTTTTCGCTGAGTGGCTGCGGCATATCTGGGAAGTCGAGGAGAACGTGGACAGCGAGTTCGTGTATTGGAGCACGAAGCTCGCGTGTCTGGAGATGATCCGCAGCGGCACCACCACCTTCAATGACCACTACTGGCATTTCGCCGCTTCGGAGAAGGCCGCCCGCGAGATGGGAATCCGCATCGCGACGGGCTATGACCTGATGGACCGCGGGTCCGATGAGGTCGCCCGGCGGCAGCGCATCCAGTGCCGCGAGAGGACTGAGGCTGCGGTTCAGCGTCAGGACGCGCTCTACGTCTGCACATTGGCGTTTCACGCCATATACTCTGTAAGCGAGGAACTTATGCTCTGGGCGGGCGAACTCGCGAAAGAATTCGGCATCCCGCTTCATATTCACCTCGCCGAGACGGAAGGGGAAGTCGCGGACTGCAAGGCAGCTCACGGCGGACTCACGCCGGTGGAGTATCTGGACAGGCTCGGACTGCTCTCGGACCGTCTCATAGCGGCTCATACTCTGCATCTTACGCCTCACGACGTGGAGCTTCTCGGGGAGCATCGCGTGACCTGCGTGCACAATATAAACTCGAATACCAAGCTCGCTTCGGGCTACAGGTTCCTCTACCGGGAGCTGCGTGATGCCGGCGCGAACGTCTGCATCGGAACGGACGGCGCTGCCTCGTCGAACAATTTCGATATGCTCGAGGCACTCAAGACCTCCGCGCTCGTGCAGAAGGCGTGGCGCAGCGATCCTGCCGCGATGCCTCTGCCCGAGCTGATTTCGATGGCTACCGCCAATGGTGCCCGCGCCCTCTCTCTCAATTCAGGCTCTATCGAGGTAGGCCGCGTTGCTGACATCTGCATCGTGAATACGGACAGCGTGGCTTTCCTTTCGCCTGCACCTTTCCTTGCGAACTATATCTATTCCGCTCACAGTGACTGTATTGAGTCAGTGCTGGTGAACGGAAGGTTCGTGATGAAGAACCGGAAGATCGAAGGGGAGGAGGAGATTATGCGGCAGGCGCGCCGCGTGATGAAGAAGATCTGTTAGTTTCGCGGGCTTCTCACAGACCCGCGGAATTTTTTCAACCATATAATCATAATACTACTATGCAGCAAAGACTTGAAACCATACACGATTCGGCCGCTTATCTCAGGGAGAAAATCGGCTTTCTGAAACCTACTGTAGGCATTATTCTCGGAAGCGGCCTGGGAAAGCTCGCGGACGAGATTACCGAGCAGGTGGTCATCCCTTATTCTGAAATTCCGGGCTTTCCGATTTCCACAGCCATCGGTCACAAGGGAAATCTCATTCTGGGCCTTCTGGGCGGCAAGCACGTTATGGCCATGCAGGGGCGTTTCCATTTCTACGAGGGGTACTCGATGGATCAGGTTACTCTTCCTGTCCGCGTTATGAAACTGCTTGGCGTTCAGTACCTTTTCGTATCGAACGCCGCCGGCGGCAACAATCCTGACTACAAGATCGGTGACCTGGTGGTAATCAAGGACCATATCCGTTTTATGCCTGACCCGCTTCTGGGGCAGAATCTGAACGAGTTCGGTCCGCGTTTTCCCGATATGACCTGCGCCTATGACAAGGACCTGCGCAAGCTGGCTCACGAGGTGGGTGATGAACTGGGCATCAAACTTCACGACGGTGTCTATTTTGCCACTACGGGACCTTGTTATGAGACTCCGGCCGAAGTGCGCTTCTACAGGATGATAGGTGTGGATCTGCAGGGAATGTCCACCATTCCGGAGGTTATCGTGGCCCGTCACAGCGATATGCGGGTATTCGGAATGTCCGTGGTCACTAACATCTGCAACACCACTAACGAATCGACCACCCTGAATGACGGTGAGGACGTGCTCATCGCGGGCAACGCTGCCGCCGGCCGTATGACCGCCCTCTTCAAGCGGATGATCGAGCGACTGTAAATGGTGAGTCGGAGCTCCTAACGGGCCGCGTCAGGCGGCGTCCGCAGCGCGAGCAGGGTGGGCTTGTGAGATAGCTCGCGCGGAGGACCACTTCCCCCGTCTGGGGGACCGAGGGGGAATGTAAAAAATGTCCGTAAAAAGGGGCCTTTTTACGGACAAATTGTGAAAAATAAAGGTTTGTCCGTAAAACACCACGTTTTTACGGACAAATTCATTTATATGCTCATCCAGTCGAGGAAAGCCTCGACGTCGAGGTCGTAGGCGCGGGGACCGCGCAGGGTGTTGCCCGAGGAATCGAGAATGAAGTAGTTCGGCTGGGAATTCACGCCGAAGCGCTTCAGCGCAATCCAGGAATTCACACGGCCCACATCCTTCAGCGCGCGGCCGCTGTCATTGTAAACCCATTCGGATTCTGGGAGCTTGGCCTTGTCATCCACAAAAAGAGCCACGATTATGAACTCGTTCTGGAGCTTCGCAAGCACCCTCGGATCGCTCCAGACCCTCGCCTCCATCTCGCGGCAGTTCACGCAGCCGTGTCCGGTGATGTCCACGAAAACAGGCTTGCCCGCGGCGGCAGCCGCAGCGATGCCAGCATCCAGATTAGTATAGGCCTGAAGATTGTGGGCTATGGTGACTGTTTCATCTGAAGATGCGGCCGAAACAGAAATGTTCGCAGCCGGAACTGCCTGAAGCACAGCCCCTGCGGAGCTTTCCTGCCCCAGCACGAAGTCTTGCGTCTCCATAGGAGGCAGATAGCCGGAGAGCGCCTTGAGAGGGGCGCCCCACATTCCCGGAATCATATATACGACGAAAGTGAACACCGCTATGGACATAACCAGACGCTTCACCGAAACGTACTCCACTGGGGAGTCGTGACGGAAGCGGATCTTACCGAGAAGATAGAGCCCCAGCAGGGTGAAGGTCACAATCCAGATGGCCAGGTAAATTTCCCTGTCCAGCAGATGCCAGTGGTAGGTCTGGTCAGCCGTGCTCAGGAACTTGAAGCCCAGAGCGATTTCGATGAAGCCCAGCACGACCTTCACGCTGTTCAGCCAGCCGCCGCTCTTCGGAAGTCTCTTGAGAAGTGACGGGAAGAGGGCGAGAACGGTGAAAGGCAGGGCGAAAGCGATGCTGAAGGCCAGCATCGTGATCATCGGGGCCCAGAATTCGCCGCTCGTGCTCTTTATGAGGACCGTACCCACGATGGGGCCCGTACAGCTGAAGCTGACCAGCACCAGAGTGAGGGCGAGGAAGAAGATGCCGCCTATGCCGGCCTTCTCGCTCTTGCGGTCGGCGGAATTCGTCCACTTCGAAGGCAGGGTGATTTCGAAAGCTCCGAAAAAGCTCGCCGCGAAGATCATGAAGATGACAAAGAAGATGATGTTAGGCAGCCAATGAGTTGACAGCCAGTTGAATATGTCCGCCGTGACGCCGCTCCCCCCGACTATCCTCGTGATGAGAATCAGAAGGCAGATCGGAACGGTGTAAAGCAGAACGATGAAAAGTCCGTAGAGGGCGGCCTTGACCCTGCCCTGCGCCGGCGAAGCGCTGCCCTTGATGAAAAAGGACACGGTCATCGGCACCATAGGGAATACGCAAGGCGTCAGGAGCATCGCGAAGCCCCAGAGAATAGCTTCCAGAATTAGGGCCCAGATGCTTGCCGTTGAGCTGTCTGCAGAGACCGGGGCTGCCGGAGAAACTTCCGCCGATGACGGCGCAACCGCTACCTCCTGCGTGGGAGGCACGCTCACGCTGAAATCCCAGTCAATCCACGGCGTACAGAAAGAGTCGCTGCAACAAAGTACTGACACTGTGCCGCTTACACAACCTTCACCCTTTGCGGTCAGAACCAGTTCGATGCTGTCGTAGATGCACTCGGAACCGTTTTCCTTCTGGATAGGGGAGAGAATTTCAGGCCCGGAGACAACCTGCGCGCTGCCGTCAGCGGAAAACTCCACCTGCGTGGCGGAATTCTCGTCTGTCAGCGAGTAGGTGTGCATCCGGTCCGCTAGCTTGCCGACAAGATGAATGACCGACAGGCCGTCTTCCGTTTCTGAAACGGAAGACGTCCAATGGATGTACTCATTGGCCGCAGGCCCCTGAGCAAAGAGCGCGCACGGAAGCAGCGCTGCTAAAATGCTCGCGCAGAGAACTTTCCACGCGAGTGAGAATTTATTTTGCATATGCAACTGAGCGGGTTTCGCGGATGACGGTGATCTTGACCTGACCCGGGTAGGTCATTTCCTCCTGGATCTTCTGGGCGATGTCGGTGGAGAGGCGTCCTGCCTGCTCGTCTGAAACTGACTCGGCTCCCACGATCACGCGCAGCTCGCGGCCGGCCTGAATCGCGTAGGACTTGGTCACGCCCGGATAAGCCGTGGCGAGGTCCTCCATACACTTCAGACGCTTGATATAGGACTCGATGACTTCGCGGCGGGCACCTGGACGGGCGCCGGAGATGGCGTCGCCGACCAGTACAAGCGGAGCGATGACGGATGTCATCTCCATCTCCTCGTGGTGGGCTCCGATGGCGTTGCAGATTTCAGGCTTCTCCTTGTACTGCTCTGCGAGCTTGGCACCCAGCAGGGCGTGTGGCAGCTCGTTGTCGAGGTCAGAAACCTTTCCGATATCGTGGAGAAGACCTGCGCGCTTCGCTGTCTTAGGATTCAGCCCGAGCTCGGAAGCCATTATCGCACAGATGTTAGCAACTTCGCGCGAGTGCTGCAGAAGGTTCTGTCCGTATGAGGAGCGGTATTTCATTCGGCCGATGAGCTTGACCAGTTCGATGTTCATTCCGTGGATGCCCAGATCGATGCAGGTGCGCTTTCCAGTCTCCAGAATCTCGTCCTCGAGCTGCTTGCTGACCTTTGCGACCACCTCCTCGATGCGTGCCGGGTGAATGCGCCCGTCGATTACGAGCTGATGCAGCGCGAGACGTGCCACCTCTCGGCGCACAGGGTCGAAGGCGCTGAGCAGAATGGCGTCAGGCGTGTCGTCGACCACGATTTCGACGCCCGTCGCAGCTTCCAGCGCGCGGATGTTGCGGCCTTCACGGCCAATGATGCGGCCTTTTATCTCGTCATTTTCGATAGGGAAGGTCGTTACCGCATTCTCTATCGCAGTCTCAGTGGCTGTGCGCTGTATGGTGTTGATTACTATTCGCTTGGCCTCTTTGGACGCCGTCAGGCGCGCCTCGTCCATAGTGTCGTTGATGTACGCCTGGGCCTCGCTGCGGGCCTCGGCCTTCATATTCTCCATCAGAATCTGCTTCGCCTCGGTCGCGCTCAGACCGGCGATGGTCTCGAGCTGTTTGTTAGCCTGGGAGATGAGACGTTCGTACTCCTCGCCCTTTCGCTCCACGTTCTCCTTCTGGGCCTGGAGGCTCTGGCGTACGGAGTCGTTTTCCTTGTTCTTTCGGTTGAGATCCTCGTTTCTCTGGTTCAGGGAATTCTCCTTCTGCTTGATGCGGTTCTCCGCCTCGCGGATCTGGGCGTTCTTTTCGTTCACGAACTGCTCGTGCTCGCTCTTGAGCTGCAGGAACTTCTCCTTTGCCTGAACTATCTTCTCCTTCTTTATATTCTCACCCTCGAGCTCGGCCTGCTCGAGAATCTCCTCCTTGCGTCCTTTCAGACTGCGTCTGTGCAGTGTTATATAGATGGCCAGAGCGACTGCGGCTCCTGCTAATGCGGCCAGAATGCAATATAATGCGATCATAAGTTATTTTTTAGTAAAATAATAATCAATTCCTTACGGGGATTTCTCCGGTCCGGTGCGCCCCGGGCCAATCCTCAAATTTGAGAGTATGGAATGTGGTCGCGAAAAAGATGTATATGAAAAACCGTCAGCTCTCAGACAGAAAAATCTGTTCTGCAAGATTTGGGCTCCGCCGCGTTTCAAGTATCCAGTCTGTGCTGGCCCGCTTTCCGGCAGCGAGGTCACCCGGTTCCGTGAAACCTGTTGTTTTCAGCGTTCGGGCTGACGGTTATTTTTCTTCTATACTTTTCAGATATTTGTCAGTCTCACCTGTCATATCCTTCACCTCCTTGTCGAGGGCATCCAGTCTGCGTATGCAGGATATCTTGGTAACTGCCTCATTAAGAGCGACGAAGGCGAGCTTGTCGGCTAAAGTCTTATCAGGGAACCGAGCGCTGTAGTCAGACAGTTTCTGATTTATCTGCTCCGCGGCGATCCTCATCATCTGCTCGATTTCAGGAGAAGCCGCCTTCAGCGGAAACTCCTTGCCTGCAATTTTTATGACGACGCTCTGTCCCATCATTTCTCAAGCAGGGAAATGCACTTATCAATCTCCCTGATTAATCTGTCGACCCTGAGCCTGGCTTCTCCGTTTCCGTCTTCCGGGGAGGAGAAAGCTTGGGCGAGTCTGAGGTTATCTATCTGTCTTTCCAACTCCACAATCCTCTCTCTGAGA
>CAVCRS010000049.1:48438-52551 GCA_963604635.1 Faecalibacillus sp. | reverse complement strand
GCTCCATTAAGAGCTCCGATTCAGCGGAGCAGCCATTCGGCTGCTTTTTTTCGTGACCCCAGGCCGTCCATCCATTGGGGAGAGTTCTCCCCAAACTCCTCCCGTCGCACACTTCGTGTGCTCCTTAGGAGCTTCGACACCACCATGTTACATAGGTGGTTGTCTGGTATTTGCCGCGGCGACTCCGACGGACTCTGCAACCGTATTGGACGCGAAGCGGCCGGGAGAAATAAATTACGGTTGCAGAGTCTGACCGGAGCGCAGCGGCCATGGTCAAATATACATCCCGTGTGAAAACCCCTACCTTTTTCACACCGCAGGCTTTGAAAATGCTGTCCCGTGTGAAAATGGTACCCTTTTTCACACCGTTTTCTGTTTGCGAATGCACAAGAGTGATATAGGTGCAACGAGATGCCGGATTTCCCGGGATTTCCGTCATCCCGTCTTAATTTCCCGTCTATCTGGGAGAGAATTTTGTGTTTTCCACTCCCTACTGGCCAGCCCGTCCCCTCCACACCGTCTTCCACTTCCCCTACCTAATCCAGCAGGGAGAGGATTTCTGGATTTTTCCTCCCTGCTGGAAAACCCAACCATCTTCTGGCGCGTTCTGTGGCCTCTTGCCTTTCCAGCAGGGAGTGTTTTTCGCGATTTTCGCTCCCTATCGGCGGAAACGCCAAGTTTCGCGGGCGTAATCCATTTCCCCGGCCGGCTTCGCCGTGCAATACGTCCGCGAAACCCGTCGTCCCCGCCCACCCAATGCGGTCATCGAGCCTGTCGAGACGCCCACAAATCTGTCTTCCCGTCCAGCAGGGAGAGGATTTTGTGTTTTCCACTCCCTGCTGGAAAGGAAACAAGCCACAGAAGGCTATAGGAGAGGGATGCCTCTTCCAGTAGGGAGTATTTTTCGCGATTTTCTCTCCCTGTTGGAAGAAAGGGTAGATTTGCTAAAATTTGGAAATTCACCGAATAATGATTACCTTAGCGGCTGTTCACACTTCTGAAAGGAATGAATTATTTAAGAATCAGCACAATTTCCTGCATCTCGACCCGTAAATTCTTTGTGGGGGGGGTATAATGTACTGATATTAAATAAGATATGTAAGATATTGAAAGGATGCTGGCGCAATGCGCCGGCATCCTTTCGCGTTTCTGTGCCTCAGCGCCCCGGACTGCAAAATCAGGGGCATTCTCTGTGGCACACAGGTATCTGTTCCGCTGGCGTTACTGCGTCTCAGCGCCTCGGACTGCAAAATCAGGGGCATTCTCTGTGGCACACAGGTATCTGCTTCGCTGTCATTTCTGTGCCTCAGCGCCACGTACCTCAAACTCGGGAACATACTCTGTCGCACACACCTATCTGTACGGTTGGAGTTTCTTCAACTCTACATCCCGAACAACAAAGTCCCGGATTATCCCAACACGGCCTCGGGGACCACACCGGTGTCAATTCAGATAGCATTTTTGCGCCCAGGAACTTCGGACCGAGCATCGCAAAGTCCCGAGGCCGCACAAATGCCTGTTCTGAAAGAGGTACCAGTCCCACACTGTTCCAAGCTAATCAAATCGTTATCATTTAATACATTATGAAGAATCAATCTAAAGAACCGGTGGCCCGCAGAAGCTACGCGCCGCCAATTTGCGAAGAACTCCCCGTATGGGCGGAAGGCCCGCTGTGCGGCAGCGGATTTACAGAAAGAGTGGAAGATGAAGAAACTGAATGGTAAAATCGATTGCGCTATGAAGAAATTATTGGCATTCAGCGTTCTGGCTGCTCTTGTGCTCTGCGGCTGCCAGAAAGAAACCCTGAAAACGGACGACTCTCCTGAGCAGATGACATTCACGGCCGAAGTCGAAGGCAATTACGATGGTGCCGCCACCAAGACCTCTCTGGACGAGAACGGCAACGTCCTCTGGAACAAGGGAGACCAGATTAGCATATTCGCCGGAACCACCGACAATTCTCAGTATCAGGTATCCGATGAATCGGCAGGCAAAACCTCCGCGACCCTGAACCCTGTAAGCGGCTCAGAATCAGGCACTGGTACTGAAATCAGCGGCAATGTTGCATATTACCCATATTCATCATCGGCAGAACTCACCATCGAAGAGGCCGGTTACAAAATAAGCGGCATAGAACTTCCTGCCACTCAGACTTATACGAAAGCGAGCTTCGCTAATGGCGCCTTCCCTATGGCGGCAGTCTCCGATAGCACCAACCTCGGGTTCAAAAACATCCTCGGCGGCCTGAAACTCCAGCTGACCGGTACCGCGAAGATCCGTTCCATCAGCGTCAGCGGCAACGACAGTGAGAAACTCTGCGGCTCCGCCAATGTGATCGTGTCCCCGTCGGCAGACCCTGCCGTCAATATGACCGATGTAACGGCCACGACAGTCACTCTGGACTGCGGGACAGAGGGTGTTCAGCTCAATGAAGAGGCAGCGACCCCGTTCATCATCGCCCTCCCTCCTGTGACTATGGCCTCCGGCTTCACTGTCACGGTAACTGACATTTACGGCGGTGAAATGAAGATGGTGACTACAAAGTCCCAGACCGTCAAGCGCTCAAAGCTGCTCAAGATGGCTGCAAAGGAATATCAGATAGACAACTCCTTTACCATCACATCGGACGGAGAGACATCTGTATCGATAGCAAAGAACAATTCCCCTGGAGACATCAGCCTCGAATACAGAACAGACGGTGGAACGTGGTCAGAATATACTATAGGTACAGCTATATCTTTGACAGATGGTGCAGAACTGCAGTTCAGAGCCGGAGAGGGCGGAAACGCGACATTCTCCACAGCAACTACCTCTTATTACAAAGTATCAGTGAGCGGTAACGGTACTGTAAAGGCTTCCGGAAATCTTATGTCATTGCTGGACAGGACATTATCAGCTACTGTCGTGCCATCGCACGCCTTCTGCGGTCTATTTATAAATTGTACCGAACTTACAGATGCCTCAGATCTGAAAATCCCGGCTACCACAGTGGGGGCATACAGTTTTTACTACACATTTAAAGGCTGTACTGCATTGGTCGCCGCCCCGGCAGAACTGCCGGCCACCATTTTTACGGACAAGTATTGTTATCAGCAGATGTTTGAAGGCTGTAATTCAATGACCACAGCCCCTGCTGTGCTGCCAGCCACCACCCTGACAGAAAAGTGCTATTACTTGATGTTCTCCAACTGTAAGAATTTGAAGGTTGCCCCTGAATTACCAGCCACTACTCTGGCCAAAGAATGCTACTCCGAAATGTTCAGCGGTTGCACGGCATTGACGACAGCGCCGACTGAATTGCCAGCCGCTACTCTTGCGGAAAAGTGTTATTATCTAATGTTCTACAAATGTAGCAGTTTAACAGCAGCTCCCGCGTTGCCTGCTACCACCTTAGCAAGTGATTGTTATCGCGGTATGTTCCAGTACTGCACCGGATTGACCTCCGCCCCAGAGTTGCCTGCTACCACCTTAGCAAGTTATTGTTATTACGGTATGTTCCATTACTGCACCGGATTGACAACTGCACCGGCTAAACTCCCGGCCACAACTTTAGCTTCATATTGTTGCTACAATATGTTCTCCTACTGCAGTAAATTGACCTCCGCCCCAGAGTTGCCAGCTACCACCTTAGCAAGTTATTGTTATTACGGTATGTTCCAGTACTGCACCGGATTGACTTCCGCCCCAGAGTTGCCAGCCACTACTTTGGCTAATAAATGTTATGAATACATGTTCCAGTCATGCAGTAATCTGAGTTATATAAAAGCCCTATTTACGACAACGCCATCAACTTCTTATACAAAGAACTGGGTCAAGAATGTCGCTTCTTCCGGAACCTTCGTGAAGAGTAAGGCCGCAACCTGGGATGTGACAGGAGTGAATGGTGTTCCGTCTGACTGGACAGTGACCACCGAGTAGGCGTTATTTTTCTCCCCGATTAATCAATCGGGGAGATGATTTGGCCCATACTCAGCATCAGCACCTGCCGCAACGCCCCGGCAGGCTTTGAGACCGCATTGGACGGCGAAGCCGGCCGGGGAAAGAAATTGCGGTTTCAAAGCCTGACCGGGGCGTTGCGGCCAATGGTAGTTTCTATAGGCTCAAGCACCGTAC
>CAVCRS010000049.1:0-48384 GCA_963604635.1 Faecalibacillus sp. | reverse complement strand
ACTCCCGCCGCACTTTTGAACGTCGAGAGTGACATTTAAAACGTTATTCGCACTTCTCGATGTCCCAATCCGGCAAAAGTGGCATCTCGCCGGGGCGTAGCGGCATGCTTTGAGAAACGGGAATACTGAATCGAAGCTCCTATCCGGCCTGGGGAATGGAAATGGAAAATCGAAATGTGCAAGAATCGTTTTGACTGAACATCTCGATGCAAAAAATGAAACCGACGTGTGCGAATAAAACGTTATTTGCACATCTCGTGCTTGGGTGTCGACGAAAGGGTGCCGACGAAAGGGTGCCGAGGAAAGGGTGTCGACGAAAGGGTGCCGAGGAAAGGGTGTCGACGAAAGGGTGTCGAGGAAAGGGTGTTGAGGAAAGGGTGTTGAGGAAAGGGTGTCGAGGAAAGGGTGTCGAGTACGGGAATCGGGTACGGGGATCGGGGAAAGGAACCCTTTTAGTGCAGTCAGATATGTGAGTGGACGGGACTCTCTCAGCGCATCCCGATGCGTGAGTGGGAGGTAACTTCTCTCACCCGTTCTTCTTGTCGAGGACGATGATGATTACTGAGCAGAGGATGAGGGCGATGCCAGTGGCGAGGCTTGGGGTGAAGGCCTCGCCGAAGACGGTAAGGCCGATGATCACTGCCGTGGTAGGTTCCAGCGCACCGAGCACTGCGGTCGGGGTGGAGCCGATGATGCGCACCGCGATGCCCAGGGCAATGAGCGAGAGCACGGTCGGCACTATGGCGAGCATCCAGGCGAGAAGCCACGCGCGGGTCGTAGGGAGTATCATCAGATGCCGTTCAGGCGCTGAGAATGAGAAGAAAACGAGGAAGATAGCCCCGACGAGCAGCACATAGAAACTCAGCTTCATCGAGGACATATCCAGCCTGTGCACTACCGAGCGGTGCAGAACCGGCGAGAAGTAATTCGTCAGACGGGAGTGCTGCCCGTCCACTTGGGCGGCCCTGTTAGCCAGAATGATATAAAAAGCGTAGCTGAGCGAGGAGAAAAGCACCAGCAACACGCCCACGGTACTCAGAACCGTCTCACCGTCACCGCGGTAGAGCAGCACGACGCCCACCAGCGAGAGCAGAATCGAGACGACGGTGCGCTTCGTGATCTTCTCGCCGTACATAAGAGCCATCAGCGCCGCCACCATCACCGGATAGCAGAAAAGCAGGGTGCACGCCACGCCGCTATCCATATAGAGGAAACTGCAGTAAAGCGTGGTGGACGAAATCACGAAGAGCAGTCCGAGCGTTATGAGCGTCACCAGTTCCGGCCTGCTCACGCGGAACGTCTCGCAAGGCGTCTGCTGAGCGCCGCCCGAGAACTTCGCGCGGCGCTTCTGCACCAGAATCTTCACACCCATTATGGCGGCAATCAGGATTACCGCCAATGCGTACCTGTAAAACAGTACGGATTCGACATTTACGCCGTCTTCATAGAGGTATTTCGCCCCCAGGGGATTGACTCCGTAACTTACCGCCGCGAGGATTCCGAAGAAATACCCCTTAGCCTTGCTTTCTTTCTGACGTACCATTTTTTATGAAACCAAAAAAACGGCGCAAAATTACAAAAAGCCAGCGAACTTTATCCCATTAATGACTCCTAAATAATAACTTAGAGCCGGTATTCCTGCTGACAGACGCGGGATTTAATCATCCACAAACGCCAGACTCACCGCCGAAATCCGCACATCGGCTCCGAAACGCTCCCGCAGAGCCTTGCGGCACTCATTCATCGTCGCACCCGTCGTAAAAACATCATCCACCAGCAGAATATGATGAGGAGAAGCATTGGGCGCATAGCCCGGACGGGGACTGAAAGCGCCGGCCACATTGGACAGCTTGCTGTCCACCGAAAGATGCGTCTGACTGCGCGTGTGGCGGTTGCGGACGATCACGCGCGGGTGCAGCTGCGCTCCGAGCACGCTTGCGATTTCCCGCGCGATGGTTTCAGCCTGATTGTGGCCGCGGCGCAGGCGCCTCGTCCAATGCAATGGCACAGGCACGACCCAGTCCACGTCAGCGAAATGCGCCGCTCCGGCGAGTCTCTCCGCGAGAAGTCTCGAGAAGAAACGCCCCGAAGCGAGGCCGTGACCGTATTTCAGATGCGGGGTTATATGACGGTAGGGAGACTCTCCGCGGTAGAAAAAGAGCGCGCAGGCATAACTGTACGGCTCGGTTATGCCCTCAGGCAAGTCTTTCTGTATCATAGCGTTGAATCTGTCCGCCATAGGGTTGTGCCGCAGCGTCCAGAAGAAAGTCTCGGGGAGTCCGGCAAGGCACTGCGTGCAGATGAACCGTTCCCGGAGAAGCAGTTCGCGTCCGCAGACAACGCACCCTCTCGGGAGCACCGGGTCGAGCAGAGCCGTTCCGATGTCCCTAAGGCTGATATTTGCGGGAAACATCTAGCAGTACATCGCGCCGCAGCAGTTGATGACCTGGCCGCTTACGTAGCCTGCGAGGTCGCTTGCGAGGAAGAGGGCCACATTGGCCACATCCTCCGGAGTGCCGCCGCGGCGGAGCGGGATGTTCTTCACCCAATTCTCGCGGATGTCCGCAGGCAGGGCTTCGGTCATTTCGGAAATGATGAATCCCGGGGCGATGCAGTTCGCACGGATGCCGCGAGGACCCATTTCTTTGGCTATGGACTTGGTCAGACCGATCAGGCCGGCCTTCGAAGCGGAATAGTTGCACTGACCCGGATTGCCGGTGATGCCTACGACGGAGGACATCGAAATGATGCTGCCGCCCCTCTGACGCGACATTATCGGGATGAGGGCGTGAATGAAATTGAACGCCGACTTGAGATTCACATTGATGACCGCATCCCACTGCTCCTCGCTCATACGGAGCATCAGAGCATCCTTCGTGATGCCTGCGTTGTTCACCAGAATGTCGATTCTGCCGAAGTCCGCCATCACCTGCGCCACCACGGCCTCAGTCTCACTGAATGAGCTCGCATCGGCAGCGTAAGCCTTCGCCTTCACGCCGCAGGCCTCGATTTCAGAGAGCGTCTGCTGCGCCAATTCGTTTATAGCCAGATCCGTAAAGGCTATGTCGGCGCCTTCGGATGCGAATTTCAGAGCTATGGCCTTGCCTATACCTCTCGCAGCCCCTGTAATCAGGGCTGTCTTTCCTTTCAATAATTCCATACTCTTCTTTTCGGTTATAGATAAACTATTATGTAATACATCATTATGCCCGACGTCACCAGCTTCATCCCCGTGCCGAAGATAAAGCCCAGAAAGGCGCCGATGGAGGATTTGAATGATTCCCACACACCCCGTTCAGCTATAAGGAAATCCGCGAGGAAAGCTCCGAGCAGAGTCCCCAGAATGATGCCGACAGGCGGGAAAACCATACCCACGATAAGCCCCGCTATGGCTCCGCGGCTGGCGATTTTGCTCCCTCCGGTGACTTTCGTGAAATACATGGGAACCACGTAGTCGAGTATGCTGACTACGATGGTAACTCCCAGCCAGACCAGCAGAAAGGTCGTGCCCATCACTTCTCCCGCGCCGTTCGTACCCTTAGCGAGAAAGGCGAAAAGCAGTCCCACCCAGCTCAGAGGCGGCCCCGGCAGGGCGGGAACGATGCTCCCGATGATTCCTATGACTCCGGCGATTACCGCCAATACAGCCCAGACGCTCATAATATTACTCTGCGGCCATCGCGGCCTCCACGTCATCAGGTGCTATAGGAAGTCTCGCAGGACAGAGTCTGCGGGCGCCGTCCGCGGTGACGAGCACGTCGTCCTCGAGGCGGATGCCTCCGAAATCGTAGTATTCCTTCTTCAGGAGGTCGAAATTGATGAAATCCTTGCAGATGCCGTCCTTGCGCCACAGCTCGATGAGGGCCGGGATGAAATAGATGCCCGGTTCATCGGTGATGACATTGCCAGGAACGAGGCGGCGCGCCATTCGAAGGCTCCCCAGGCCGAGCTGCTCAGACCTCTTCTGGTCAGGATCGTAACCCACGAGATTCTCGCCGAGATCCTCCATATCGTGAACATCCAGACCCATATTATGTCCAAGTCCGTGAGGCATAAAGAGTCCCGGAACGCCCGCAGCGACCATTTCCTGCACGTCCCCGTGCACGAGAGCCAGAGCCTTGAGGCCCTCGAGCATACGTGCTACGGCCGCAAGATGAACCTCGCGATAGCTGATGCCCGGACGGGTGATGCTGAAAGCGAAGTCATTGCAGTCGTGGACGATGCTGTAGATTTCCCTCTGCTTCTGAGTGTAGCGCCCGCCGGTCGGATAGGTGCGGGTGAAGTCTGAAGCATAGTGCGAATTGGCCTCCGCGCCTGCATCGACCACGAGGAGTTTGCCCGGCACAATCGGATTCTCGTGGCTGTGGCAGTGGAACACCTCGCCGTGCTGCGTGAGAATCGTCGCGAACGAAATTCCCCAGCCCTTTGCGAGCGTGCAAGCCTCCATAGCTCCGACGATCTCCTGCTCTATCTTGCCGACTTTCACGCCTTTGCGTGCGGCCGTGTGCATCTCGAAACCGAGAGAGCAAGCCTTCTCGATCTCCGCGATTTCGCGGTCCTCCTTGACAAGTCGCATCTCGATGACGCTGCTCACCATCTCGCGCGAAGCCGCCGGGCAGCCGCTCTTGCCCTTCGAGAAGAACATCTCGGGAGCCTTGCCGAGCAGGTTCGCGAGTCTTACTGCATTGAACCAGCGGGTCGCCGGAAGCCAGTGCACTCTGCGGCCTGCGGCCAATGCTTTTCCGAGGACTTCGTCCAATTCTCCATATTTCTTTGAGCAGCTTACTCCGACGCTTTCAGCGACTTCCCTTACCGATGGGGAAGGACCGTTCCAGATGATGTCATCTATTTCGACATCATCCGCATAGATGCACTCCTGCCCGCTGTCCAGGTCCAGGGTGGCGGCATACATCGGAGCATCTATTCCGAAGTAATACAGCCAGTTGCTTTCCTGACGGAATTTATAGCAATTATCTCTATACTGGGCTGCAGCCTCAGCGTTTCCTATGAATACGGCAATGCCGTCTGCGCCTTTTTCCTTCATCCTGCGGACGAGTTCGCTGCGGCGCCCTGCGTAAACATTACTCTCAAACATAAATTGGTTCTATATGGGTCAGTCCACAAATTTAGCAAATCTCCTCAATTATTGGCATTCCTGCGGGACTTTTGCTATTCGGTAGATAGATTTGAGTATCGGATTTTGTCAAGCCCGATTTCCACATCCACGGGAGCCATCACCGAAACCATCCCCGTGCCGCCCGTGACATTGCTCGGATAAGGAATGCCGCTGATGAAGCTCCAGAGGCTCTCGTCGGAATGGTCGAAGTCGTAGTCGTTCATATAGTAATATGTCTGCTTCGACATCGACAGGACCCTGAAACGCAGTTTGCGGGTCTGGGTGAGAGTGAAATAGTTCTCGACCCATCCCTCGGAGTAGTAATTTCTGAGATTCCACTCGCTCATCAGCAGGGAAAGAGTGTATTCTCCGTCGGCGAACTGGCTGTCAGTGAAGATGTTGTAGTAGTTCGACCAATAGCTGTAGATGCTCTGATCCTCATCGGTCCCGACTTTTCTGTACAGCAGGCCTTCCTGAGTGTTGTCTATATACTTGTCATCCGAACAGCTCTCCAGATGCTGGCCCTCCGTGTATTCAGTAACCTCCGGCGCGACGTCCTCGGCCCAGAAGTCGGAATCCACATAGGCAATGAGACGGTAATAATTGTCCTCGCCTTTCACATCCCTGATCTTCAGGTGGACTTTCAGGTTGTCTCCCCCGTCCTTGAGCGTGACGGAGCAGGTATCGACAATGCTGATTTCCGGAAGCGACGGAACCGTCGAAACTGTCTCGACCCTGCAGTCTCCGCTCTCCACGGTGATCTTCACCTCATCCCCGGGCTTGAAATCGGCCTTGAACTGCATTACGCGGCAGATGTTGGTGTATTTGTATTCCATAACACTGTCAGTCTCCGAAACCAGGGCCCCGTTTACATAACATTTGAGGGAAGCCTTTTCCACAGGCCTGACGCTCTGCATCCGGCTAAGAGACAGATACACCGTATGCAGAGTGTCTCCGCTGCAGAGGTTTCCGTTCACGACCAGCAGGTTTTCCGGTCCGTCGATTTTCAGGTCCACATATCTTTCGCAGGCGGTCGCAAGAGCCATAACCGAAACTGCCAGCCATATAATCTTTTTCATAACTGTCTAGAAATTAAAGGTGTAACTGAAAGACGGGAGGAAAATGAGGAAGGTTATGACATCCAGCGCGGGAACGAATTCGTATTTTCCCGGCGATATTTCCTTGTCATAGCTGTCCACAACCACCCAGTTCGGATTCCTGGCGCCGTAGGCATTGTAAAGCCCGAAGCTCCAGACTCTCTCGCCGTGCCGTTTCTGCTTGTGGATATTGACGCCCAGGTCGAGCCTGTGGGAAGGCGGAAGCTTGTAGTTGTTGCGGCCTTCGATCAGATCGGCGTATTCCACTTCATCCCCGTCAGGATTGATTATGACCGTCTCTCTGAGAGGAATGGTCTTCCAGTTTCCTGAATTGAAGGTCCAGATTGCGCTCAGGTCCACCCTGCGGCCGAGTTTCTGGTTCAGGCTCAGGGACAGGTTGTGTCTGCGGTCATAGATGAACGGGAACCACTCCCCGTTGTTTATGGTCCCGTCAGGGAAGATGCGCTCGGATTTGGACAAGGTGTAGGATGCCGTCCCGGTGGTGCGCCCTGCGGTCTTCTGGATATAGAATTCCACGCCGTAGGAGCGGCCCTGTCCCATCTCCACATTCTCCTCCCAGTTCGAGGCCGAGGCGAAGGAAACCTTGCCGTCCTTGTATTCGAGGATGTTGTTCATCCACTTCCAATACCCTTCCACCGAAAATTCCCAGCCCTTCAGGCCGCTGTAGTAGGTTCCGAGGGATACAAGGTCCGATGTGACAGGCTCAATCTCTTTCGTGATAGGAACCCAGAGGTCGGTAGGCAGGCTGAAGTCTCCCGTTGTGAGCTGGTGCACATACTGCGACATCCTGGAATAGGCCGATTTCACGGCCCAGCCGCGCCCGAAGGCGTATTTGGCCGCAAGTCTCGGCTCCGGACGGAAATAAGCCTTCCCGCTTACCATAAAGAGGCTCAGGCGCAGGCCCGGATTGATCGAAAAATGCTCTCCGAAGGATATGTCGTCCTCGATGTAGGCGGACAGTTCGCTGCCGTAGAGGTTCGGACTGGACCGGTTCGAACTTTCATCGGTAACCGTCTCTTCTCCCTCAGTTTCCAGAATCCTGGAAAGCTCGACTTTCGGGCGATATACGTGGTTCACGTACTCCCCGCCGAACTTGACCAGATGCTCCGGGCCCGGAGTGTAGTCGAAATCTATCCTCGCCCCCAGATCGCGGATTCCGGAGTTGTACGAATATTTGTACGCATAACTGTATTTCTCTGACAGATATTCCTCGCTTTCAGATACCTTGGTGGACAGATCCATCCTGTAGGTGTTCCAGGTGGCTGAGGCGTTGGCGAAGAGCCGGCTGTTGAACACGTGGTTCCATCTGAGCGAAGCGAGGGAATTGCCCCAGTTGAGGCCTACCCGGGTCTTGGATTCAGTGTGTTTCATATAGGCATCCTCTCCATAGCCGTATTTGTCATCGCTCTCATACGTGTCATCGAAACGGAAATAGTCCCGGCCTGTATAGAAGGAGAAGAACAGCCGGTCAGAGTCGCTGAAGCGGTGGGCGACCTTGCCGTTTATGTCATAGAAGGCATAATTGGCAGGACTGCCGAGCGCCTTTATCAGACGGTCGAAGGCGAAAGTATGCATCCCTCTGGCACTGAAGGAGAAAGTCGTGTTTTCATTTTTTATCGGACCCTCGAAATGCAGCTTCTCCGCGAGCAGACCCGCGCTGACCGAGCCGTGGAACTCCTTCGCGTTTCCGTCGTTGGTGCGCACGTCCACGATGCTGGAGATGCGTCCGCCGTAGCGGGCGGGGAACGAACCCTTGTAGAAAGTGACTTTCTTCACGGCTTCAGGAGTGAACACCGAGAGCAGGCCGAAGAGGTGGCTGACGTTGTAGAGCGGAGTCCCGTCGAGCATTATCAGGTTCTCGTCGGCGCCTCCGCCGCGGACATAGATGCCCGAGAACCCTTCCATACCGCCCTGCACGCCGGGCATCAGCTGCAGGGACTTGATGACATCCGGTTCTCCGAATATGGCGGGAGAGTTCTTGAGGATTTCGTGCGGAATCTCCAGAGCTCCCATATAGGTGGACTGGATGCCTGCGTCCTTTCTCGCCACAGCGGTCGCCGCCTCCAGGGAAGTGCTTTGCCGCAGAGAGATGTTGATAATGGTATCTTTCTGGAAATCAAGATTTTTGACCACGTCTGCACAGCCTACATAGGAGTAGGTTATGCTTGTTTTTCCGACCGGAATGGTCAGGGTGTAATAACCGTAGTCGTTGGTCACCGCCCCGGTCGCTTTCCCGGAAATCACCGCTGCGGCACCTGCGCCGATGAGAGTCTCTCCCGTCGATGCGTCGCGTATGTAGCCGCTGACCGTGCATTTCTGCGTCTGCGCGTAAACCCCGGCGCACAGGCTCAGAGCGCAAAGCGTCAATAATATCTTTCTCATAATCATAAGTATCTGCCAATTAAATGCAAAACTTCCGGAAATACTGCATCAGGCAGGATGAATATCCCGCTAGAACAGTCCCGAAATGATATCGTCCGAAACGAAGAAGTAATCTTCCGGAATCCTGATGCGGTCTGCGCAACGCACGAGAGCACCCTCTGCAAGCAATTCCTCCACAGCAGGGCAGTCCGCGAGCGCGCCGGCTTCGATTCCTTCAGAAGTTCGCAGCGCCAGCATAATTCTTTCCTCCCGCCGCTCTTTTTCGCCCAGAACCTCTTCCCCTCGGCCGTAGCCGTGAAGCTTCTGAGCATTCCAGCTGCGAATTTCCCGCTGACCGTCAGGCGATTGCACGAGCGAGAGCGAGTGCGCCCCCGGCCCCAGTCCCACATACGGCAGTCTCTGCCAGTAAGCATAGTTGTGCCGCGCCCTGCGTCCGGGCTTCGCCCAATTCGAGATTTCATAATGCCCGTAGCCCGCAGCCGAGAGCGCCGCGCAGAGCATCTCGTACTGCTCCCGGCACTCTTCCTCCGGGGCTTCGCCCAATGCGCTTGCGGCAATCAGCCCCGCGAGGTCGCTTCCTTCCTCGACCATCAGCTGATACGCTGAGATATGTTCAGGCGACAGAGCCACGGCTCTGTCAATGCTGTCCTTCCATACTTCCTTGCTCAGTCCCGGAATCCCGAACATCAGGTCAATGCTGACATTTTCCATCCCGGCTTCCCTCAGGATTCCGAAAGCCCGGACCGCGGCGGCGCTGTCGTGACGCCGGCGCATCCACTTAAGTATCCTGTCATCAAATGACTGGATCCCCATACTGATGCGGTTAACTCCCAGGGCCTTAAGCCTCAGGACATATTCGGGGCCCCTGCGGACTATGTCATCGGGATTCACTTCTACGGTGAACTCGTCCTTTCCACATCCCTCGGGGAGTGCCTGAAGAATGCGTTCCAGAGACTTCAGAGGCAGAAGTGACGGAGTCCCCCCGCCGATGTACAGAGTATCGGGGGCCCCGGAGGCGAGGCCGTTCATAATCTCCTGCCGCCGGCCGAGGGCCTCGGAGCGGACTTCCTCCGTCCAGGCATCTATGTCCCAGCCCGAGGCAACCCCGTTGTCCATCCCCTCCGACCTGCCCTTGTTCGGGGAGCAGATCTCGGAGTAGAAACCGCAGTAGATGCAGAAACTCCTGCAGAAAGGTACGTGTATATAGACCATTTATCAGATAGCTCTGCACTTCCCCTCCAGCCAGGCGGCGACATCCGGCGGCAGGAGAGGGGAGAGGGTTTCGTAAACCCGGGCGTTGTAGGCATTCAGCCAGGCTCTCTCATCATCTGTCAGAAGATTTACAATCACTGCGGAAGTGTCGAAATGACAGAGAGTTATGGTCTCGAAGCGGAGGAAACTCCCGAATTCTGTCTCGCCGTCCTCCACGCAGAGCACGAGGTTTTCGTGACGCACTCCGTGCATCCCCTCGCGGTAGATTCCGGGCTCGTTCGAAGTGATCATTCCCGGCTTCAGAGCCACCCTGTTGAAATTCTGCCTTATGTCCTGAGGGCCTTCGTGCACGCCCAGGAAGAATCCCACTCCGTGCCCGGTTCCGTGTCCGAATGAGCGGTGCGTCCTCCATAGCGGCTCACGGGCCAGAGCGTCTATCTGGCATCCGGCCGTTCCCCGAGGGAAGACTGCCATCGCGAGACCTATATGCCCCTTGAGCACCAGAGTGTAATCTTCCTTTTCGAGCATCGTGCAAGGCCCGAGCGGGACGGTGCGGGTGATGTCGGTGGTTCCGCTCAGATACTGTCCGCCGCTGTCCACCAGATAGAGCCCGTGCGGCTCGAGCACCGGAGCGTCCCTCTGAGGGGTGACATAATGCGGCAGGGCTCCGCTCTTGCCCCAGGCCGAGATGGTCTCGAAACTGTCTCCCTGATAATCCTCTATTTCGGCGCGGAACTCATCCAGCTTGATGGAAGCGCTGCGCTCATTTACAGACTCTCCATTTTTAACGCTCGTCTCCAGCCAGTACAGGAACTTCTCCATAGCCACTCCGTCCCGGATGTGACATTCGCGCATCCCGTTGATTTCCACGCTGTTCTTCACCGCCTTGCGCAGTCCCACAGGGGATTCTCCCTCCACCAGACGTCCGTCCGTAAAGGTCGCTGACAGAATGGAATAGAGATTATAGTTCAGAGTGGACGGATCCACGAAAAGGCGCCTCGGGACATCGTAGCCTCCCGCCAGATCTATGGAGACATCATCATAAGGCAGGACCTGCACTCCCTCGGCCTCGAGGTCGGAGAACACTTCGAGGGATTCCGTATCGGATTCTTCTTTGCGGACAAACCATTTGGTGGACCCGTCCGTACAGACCAGAAGATAGGAGATGACCAGCGGGTTATATTCAATGTCTGATCCGCGCACATTCAGGGTCCAGGCTATCTCATCGAGAGCGGTCAGAAGAATGCCGTCGCACCCTTTGGAATGTATGAACTCCCTGAGCCAGGCGATTTTGGACTCCAGGCTTTCACCTACCGTACTTTCGCCGAGCCCCATTACCGGGGTGGACGGAATGGCCGGCCGGTCCTTCCACATCGGCTCCAGCAGGTCGGGAACGCTGACTATGCGGTAACTGTTCTCATCATTCTCGCTGCTTTCCCGCCGGCCGCTGCACTCCAGAGCCTCCTGAAGCTCCTTTATGGCGCTCACCCTCTGGCACAGGCCGTCGACCGCAATCACTATGCGTTCCTTGTCCTGCGGGAAAGCGTGGAGAGCGAGCCACTCCGGGATGAGAATCTGCTCCGGAACCCTCGTTTTATGAAGCACTATCCCGCTCCCGGCGAGCTGGGCGTTGGCCTGGATGAAGTAGCGGGTGTCTGTCCACAGGCCCGCGTGGTCTGCCGTGATGACCAGGTCTCCCGCCTCTCCGGTAAAGCCGGAAAGCCATTCGACCTGCTTCCAGCGAAGCGCCGGATACTCGCTGCTGTGAGGGTCTGACCCTGTAATGATGACTGCATCCCAGCCCCTTTCCGCCATTGTGCGGCGGAGCTGCTCCACTCTGGAATAGTATAAGTTCTCCATATCGAAATCAATTTTCCCAAAGTTAAGCATTTTGCTTCAATACACGCTCACAGGCAGAGTGAATTGAGCCGTTCCGACTATCCCGTCCGCTCTACTTTATCTCGAAACCGATCTTCACTCCGCTGAAATTGCCGCTGACTTCCTCTTTCCCGTCGAAGAAATCCATCGCCAGAGACCCCCTCCACACGATGTCATCGCGGGAATTGAAAGGCAGCTCAATGTCGAAACCGTAACTCTTCGACTTGACTTTCACCACCGCGGAGCAGTTCCAGCCGGTTCTGCTGCCTCCGTCATCTTCGGTCACCATAAAGGCCAGCCGCTCGAGCTGGTCGGTAATCCCGGAAACCAGCACGGTACCCACCGGAACCGCCTGGTTCAGCTGTTTCCGCTTGACTACCACCATAAAGTCGGTGACCAGAGGGGAGTAGAGCTTCAGCTCCGCTTCCGTGGTGGCGGAAAAATCCGCGACGCTGCCGCATTTGATGAAGAATTCCGAAGCTCCGGCGAACCAGCAGTCGTAGTGGCGGAGCATAGTGAAATCCTTGACATACAGAGTCTTGCCTCCGGACCTGACGGGAAGCCCCGCGAGTCCTTCGCGCCGGCGCTGATACATCTGCAGCGTTTCGTAGGCGCTGTCATCATTGCTGTTTATGACCCAGACCGGCCGCTTTGCGGCCAATTCTTCACTGACGGTCACTTCTCTGATGATTCCGTCTCCGCAGATTTCATAGCCTATGTTCGTTTCCGCCCTGTAGCCGGGATCGAATGTGATTATGGGCAGGGTCTCCCCGTCCCATTCCTCGGAATAGGGCCAGTAGATCTGGGTGTCCGAAGAGCGGAGCATCGCGAGATAATCCTCAGCGCCATAGTCGCCGGAGGCTCTGGTCGAGGCTCCGTACTTCTCCTGAAACCAGCTGGAAATCAGGTCTTTCAGAGGATTGTCCCATTCTCCGGCGCGGGATTCCCCCGCCTTTGTCCCGACCCCGGACCCGGGGGCGGAGAAGAGCTGCGACATTGTGTATTCCTCGTCATAGCCGTTTTCCGCCGACGCGCTGACGGCATTGTGGACTTCCCTCAGGTGTCCGCCGTCCAGAGGGAGTTCTGACATCATCCGGGCAATGCTGCTCAGAGATACAGGGGAGTCGTCCCGGGGGGCTTCCCGGGTCGAAGGGTCACAGGAAATCAAAAATGCCAGGGTGAGAAACAGTCCTGCCTTGCAGTGTTTCCCGAGAGAAAAGAGGCTTCTCATAGTCGATATTTTTAACACTGCAAAGTGAGCGAAAAGTTGGCATTGACACAAAAATATTTTTCAATCTGCCCAAAATCGCGCTCTGGCGTATGTGGGATGGGTTATCTGGAGTAGAAAATTATCCGATTTCTGTCGTTGAGGTCCTTGATGACGGAGGTCGAGGTGAAGCCGGCGCTGCGGAAAACCGCTTCGGTTTCGCTGCCCAGATCCTCGTTGATCTCGGTGAGGCACTTCCCGTTAGCGGCGAGCAGGCGCTCCGACCAGCGGGCAATCGCGCGGTAGAAGAGAAGCGGGTCGCCGTCCGGCACGAAGAGAGCCATAGGAGGCTCATAATCAAGCACATTGCTGCGCATTTCGCTCTTTTCGGACTCCCGGATGTAAGGCGGATTGCTGAGAATCAGGTCGAACTGCCCGTAGTCAAACTCCTGCTCCGTATCCAGCACGTCGGCGCAGACAAAGGCCGGCGCAAGCGCTCCGCAGGACTTGATTTCTTCACGTGAAAATTGGCCGGAGGCCAATGCAAGGGCATCCTCAGACTTGTCCACTGCGACAACGCGGCAGCCGGGCACTGAGAGCGCGAGCGACCAGGCGATGCAGCCGGAACCGGTGCAGAGGTCGAGTATGCGCACGCTCTCGGCTTTGCGGCCGTAGGGTATGCGCATCCGCTGGACGCGGGATGCTATCTCAATGGCTTCTTTTACAAGCAGTTCCGTCTCGGGGCGGGGGATGAGCACGGCGGGGCTGACCTTGAATCGGCGCCCGTAGAACTCGGCGTAGCCGATGACGTACTGGACTGGTTCCCCCTTTTCAAGCCGCTCCAGAGCTCCCTGCAGGGCGGGAAGCTGAGCCTGTAGAATCTCATAGCCCGGCTCCACGATATGCAGGTAGGTCGGAGTGTGCAGAATGGCCTCGCAGAGCATCAGGATGATGTTGCGGGCCTCCTGCTGAGGGTATAGCGCCTCAAGCGAGGCGGTGCTTTCCTTTATGAAAGTGGAAAGCAGCATTATGAATTGTCGATTATGATGTTCAGGAAGTCGGTCATATCCATACCGGCCGCACGGACCATCTTCGGAACCAGGGAGGCGTTCGTCATACCCGGTATCGTATTGACTTCCAGGAAGAAGATACCGTCCTCGCCCACGATGTAGTCCATACGGACCAGGCCCTTGCAGCCAAGACGCCTGTATATGAGCTGCGATGTGCGCTGGATGTCATCCGAAAGGGACTTGTCGATTGGAGCCGGGCAGAGCTCGCGGCTGTGGCCGTTGTACTTCGCGTCGTAGTCGAAATATTCGTTGTCGCTCACGATCTCGATGACAGGCAGGCTCTTGACCTCGCCTCCGTCCAGATAGGCGGCGCAGGTGAGCTCACGCCCCGTGATTCCCTGCTCTATGATGGCTGTAGGGCCTTCGGAGAAAGAGAATTTGATGGCGTCGATGAGTTCGGAAGGCTCGTGGACTTTGGTCACGCCGAAACTTGACCCTCCGTCGGTAGGCTTTACGAAGACCGGATAGCGCAGTTTGGCATTCACCGCCTCGGCGGTCTTTTCGAGGTCATCGCCTTTGCGGACCAGGACATCAGGGGCGCATTGGACGAAGTCCACGTCACGTAAGTAGCTCTTGCACGCGAACTTGTCGAATGCGATAGCCGAAACGAACGCGCCGCAGCTGCTGAACGGCACGCCGAGCATTTCGAGATAGCCCTGCAGCAGTCCGTCCTCGCCGGGATGGCCGTGCTGCATTATGAATGCGTAGTCGAATTTGATTTTCTCGCCGAGAACGGTCACGGAGAAGTCCGTCTTGTCGATTTCCGGACGTGCGCCCTCCGGGAGCGGAACGTTCATCGCGCCCTGCTTCTTGTAGGCCACGAGCTGCCATTTGCCGAAACGGGCGAATACCTCATATACGTTGTAACGGGTTTCATCCAGGCGGGATGCTGTAAACTCGCCGCTGCGGCAGGATACTTCCCACTCGGAGGAGTCGCTGCCGTAAATGACTGCTATGTTCTTGTAAGTGTTCATTTTATGCTATTCGAAATAATATTCTTCTTCTTTCTGCTGCTTGGCGACCGCGTCATCATCTCCGCCGCTGCAGCTCAGGTCGAGCACCATTCCGGCAGGCTCCAGGAAGCGGTCATCCTCGCTGATGCCCAGCGTGCCGTCGGCGAGGATCTTCTTCATCCAGATGCCCCAGATCGGCAGCGCCATATTCGAGCCGCTGCCCAGCGCGAGGGACTGGAAGTGCACCTGGCGGTCCTCGGCGCCCACCCATACTCCGGCCGTGATGCTCGGGGTGTAGCCGATGAACCAGCCGTCGGAGTTGTCGTTCGTGGTTCCGGTCTTGCCGGCGATTTCTCCCCTGAGCCCATAGACCGAGCGCAGGCGCGAGCCGGTTCCCTGGTTCACGACGCCCTGCATCAGGTTCGCCATAAGATAGGCCGTGCGGTCGCTGATGGCTTCCTTCTTGCGGTTCGTGAACTCGCTGAGCACGTTGCCGTTGGCATCCTCGATGCGGGTCACGAAGATAGGTGAGACATAGACTCCCATCGACGGGAAGGTGTTGTAGGAAGGCACCATATCGTAGAGCGAGAGGTCCGCCGGCCCCACGCAGAGGGACGGCACGGCGTCAATGTGCGTGCTGATGCCCATCTGGTGCATCATTCCGGCCATCGCCTCAGGGCCGAGCTGCTTCATCAAGTAGGCGGAAATGTTGTTCGAGCTGTGCGCCAGACCCCATTTCAGGGTCACGGTCTTGCCGATGTACTCATCCTTGTCGGTGCTTCGCGGAGTCCAGGTGTCGCCGCTTTCCAGAATCCAGGACTGAGGCACGTTCACGACCTTGTCGCAAGGGGTCATTCCGCTCTGCATTGCGAGAGTGTAGAGGAACGGCTTGATGGTCGAACCGACCTGGCGGCGGCCCTGACGGACATTGTCATACTTGAAGTATCTGTAGTTCGGGCCTCCGACGTAGGCCTTGATGTGTCCGGTGACAGGCTCTATCGCGAGGAACCCGGCGCGCAGGATGGACTTGTAGTAGAGAATGGAGTCGTTCGGGGTCATCACTGTGTCGATGTAGCCCTTGCCCGTCCAGGAGAACACTCTCATATTCACCGGCTTGTCGAAACTCTTGAGTATCTCGCTCTCGGAAACGCCGTCCTCTTTCTGACTGCGGTAGCGGTCGCTCCACCTGCGGGCCTGCTTCATCAGACGGTCGCGGGTGTCCTTGTCTATGTCATTCGAGAAAGGCTTGTTGGTCTTGCTGCGCAGGTCGCGGAAGAAGCTCTTCTGCAGGTTCTTGCCCAGATGCTCGGCCACCGCCTCCTCGGCGTATTTCTGCATTTTGTAGTTTATCGTCGTGTAGATGCGCAGGCCGTCGCGGTCGAGATTGTACTTCTCGCCGTTAGCTTTCGTGTTCTTGTTCAGCCAGCCGTAGAGGTCGTCCGCTGCCCAGAGCAGGGAATCAGCGGAGTAGTCCTCATCGTTCGTGTAGCTCGAGCGCTTCGGCTTCTGGGCGTTCATCGTGCGGCGGAGCATATCCCTGAAATAAGGCGCCAGACCGGAATTGTGGTCCTGAACCTGATAGGAGAGGGAAATCGGAATCTGCTGGATGGAGTCGCGCTCGTGCTTGGTGATGAAGCCGTTCTTCTGCATCCGGCCGATCACGAAGTTGCGGCGTGTCAGGGACTTGTCCGGATTTATGACGGGGTTGTAGCGGGTAGGCTTGTTCACCATTCCGATCAGCAGGGCGCTCTCCTCCACGCTCAGGTCGGCAGGCTCCTTTCCGAAGAAAGTCTCGGATGCGGCCTTGATGCCGTAGGCGTTGCTGCCGAAGAAGATGGAATTCAGGTACATATCCAGAATCTCGTCTTTGGTGTAGTCGCGCTCGAGTTTCACTGCGGTGACCCATTCCTTGAGCTTGGTCCAGACCATCACGACCTTCGACCATCCGGGGATCTTGCTGTTCACCTCGCGGCGCGGGTAGAGGGTCTTGGCGAGCTGCTGGGTGATGGTGCTGCCGCCGCCCTGGCTGCTGTTGTGCATCAGCAGGGTCTTTACGGCCACGCGCGCGAGGCCTCTCATATCGATGCCGGAGTGCTTGTAGAAACGGGAATCCTCCGTGGCTATGGCCGCGTTCACCAGATTCGGCGAGAGCTCGTCATAGCTGACGTAGGTTCTGTTCTCGATGTGGAATGTGGTCAGCGTCTCGCCGTCTTCCGCGAGCACCTGCGTCGCGAGCTTGCTGTCAGGGTTCTCGAGTTCCTCGAATGACGGGATTTTCGCGAAGAGACAGACGAGCAGGATGAGGCAGAGCAGCAGGATCACCGGGGCGGTGATGATTATCCAGAACCACTTGCCGATTTTTTTTCTGGAGGTATCTTTCATAATATATATTTCTTGACTACGTCAAGCCCGCGGACAGGCCGACAAAACAGGGCAAAATTACACATTAAAATTTGGAAAATTGCCGAGTTTCTCCTTTTCTTTGCAGAACAAAATTTAAAACTTGTAAAGAATGAGTAATTTAGTGATTGTAGAGTCCCCGGCAAAGGCCAAGACCATACAGAAATTCCTCGGACCGGATTTCGTGGTGAAGCCCAGCTACGGACACATCAGAGACCTGGACGAGAAGAAGTTGAGCATTGAGGTGGATAATGGTTTCCAGCCTGACTATGTTATTCCTTCCGAGAAAAAGAAAGTGGTTTCAGAACTCAAGGCGGCGGCGAAGAAGGCGGACACGGTCTGGCTCGCTTCCGATGAGGACCGCGAGGGAGAAGCCATATCCTGGCATCTGGCCCAGACTCTGGACCTGGATCCTGCCAAAACGAAACGCATTGTATTCCACGAAATTACGAAAGATGCGATTCTGCGCGCAGTGCAGAACCCCCGCACCATCGACCTGAATCTGGTGGATGCCCAGCAGGCCAGGCGCGTACTGGACCGTCTCGTGGGCTTCGAACTTTCTCCTGTCCTCTGGCGCAAGATCCGCCGGGGGCTCTCAGCGGGCCGCGTCCAGTCGGTGGCCCTGCGTCTCGTGGTCGATCGCGAGAAAGAGATCATCGCATTCCAGAATGAGCCTTTCTATAGGGTCGAGGGCCTCTTCACTCCTGCCGGTTCTCCCGCATCCGTGAAACTTAAAGCCGTACTGGACAGTAAGTTCCCGAATGAGTCCGAGGCCCGCAGGTTCCTCTCCGACTCCATCGGCGCGACGTACTCCGTAAGTTCCGTGGACACCAGGGACGCTGTCCGCAACCCGGCCGCTCCGTTCACGACTTCCACCCTGCAGCAGGAAGCCGCCCGCAAGCTCCATCTGTCGGTTTCGACCACGATGCGTCTCGCCCAGGGCCTGTACGAGCGCGGTCTCATAACCTATATGCGTACCGACTCCACGAACCTGTCTTCGCTCGCGCTGAACACCGCGAAGCAGTTCATTATCGAAAATTACGGCGAGGAGTATTCACATCCCCGTCAGTATCAGACACATAGCAAGGGCGCTCAGGAAGCCCACGAAGCCATCCGCCCGACTTTCATCGCGAACCGCGAGATTGAGGGCACGGCTCAGGAGCAGAGTCTCTACCGCCTCATCTGGAAGCGCACCGTCGCATCGCAGATGGCTCAGGCGAGCGTCCAGAACACTACCGTCAAGCTCGCTTCCGACCGTCGCAGCGAAAAGTTCAGCATTCAGGCCAGCCGCATCCTTTTCGACGGCTTCCTGAAGCTTTATGTGGAAAGCGTTGATGATGTCGAAGAGTCTGAGGATCAGGATATCCGTCTTCCGCAGATGAGCGTGGGCGATATTCTGCAGTGCCGCGGCATCAAGGCCGAGAGCAAGTTCACGCAGGCTCCTCCGCGTTACTCCGAAGCGACTCTCGTGAAGAAGCTCGAGGAGCTCGGAATCGGCCGTCCGTCCACCTACGCTCCGACCATCAGCACGCTTACCACCGGCCGCGGCTATCTCGTGAAGTCGAACAAGGAGGGCCGCCGCGTGAGCGTGACCGACCTCGAGCTCCGCGACGGCGTCATCACCGCATCGCAGAAAGAGGAAATCATAGGCGCCGAGAAGGGCAAACTTCTGCCTCAGGAGGTCGGAATGATCGTGTCGAACTACCTCGTGGAGAACTTCTCCACCATTCTGGACTACGATTTCACGGCCAACGTCGAGAAGGATTTCGACACCATCGCCGAGGGCGGCAAGGTCTGGAATGAGGTCATCGCCGAGTTCTACAAGCCGTTCCACGCCCGCGTCGAGGAGGTTACCTCCGACGGCAAATACAGCAGGGTCAGCCGCGATCTGGGCGTCGATCCGTCTGACGGCAAGCCTCTTGTGGCCAAATACGGCCAATACGGTGCCTACATCCAGAAGGGCGAGGGTGAGGACCGCCAGTTCGCGAGTCTGGGCAGCGGCCAGCTCATCGAGACCATCACTCTCGAGGAGGCGCTCAAGCTTTTCGAGCTTCCGCGCACCGTCGGCCAGCACGAGGGCATCGACATCATCGCGCTGAAAGGCCGCTACGGCCCGTACATCAAATACGGCGACCGCAACATCTCCATCCCGCGCGGTACCGACCCGCTCTCGATCACTCTCGAGCAATGCGTGTCTCTGATCGACGCGGCAGCGTCCAAGCTGCCGGTCAATGCGGTCCTGATGGATTTCCCGGACAGCCGGATTCAGATTCTGAACGGCCGCTACGGTCCGTACATCAAGTATGACGGCGGAAATTACCGCATCCCTAAGGGCCGCGAGGTTTCATCCCTTACAGAGGCTGAATGTCAGGAGATTATAAACAATGCGGCCTCCTCGCCCAAGCCTTCGCCGAGAAGAAGGACTGCGGCAAAAAAAGCGTAAGGGCTGCAGATAATTGACTTTTAAGCCATTCCGGGTTTTTCTCTAAAAATCTTTGTGATTTTTTCTTTGAGAAAATTCAGAATGGCTTAAAAAAATTCTATATTTGCGAGTGTAAACTTAAAAATCGTAAGTTATGTCTCTCGCTTATAATATTGACGACATCGATCGGAAGATACTCTCTTTCCTTGCCAACAATGCGAGAATGCCTTTCCTCGAGATAGCCCGCGAGTGCGGCGTTTCGGGTGCGGCCATTCATCAGAGAGTTAAGAAACTTGAGTCCAACGGAGTCATCTCCGGCTCGCGGCTCATCGTGAAACCTCAGGCCCTCGGGCTTGACGTCTGCGCTTACATAAGCGTCTGCCTTTCGGAGGCGAACAGATATTCCGAGGTTGTGGATGCTCTCAAACACGTCCCGGAAATCGTGGAATGTCATTTCGTGACAGGCCGCGCTTCCATTCTTCTCAAAGTGTATTGCTTTGACAATGACCATCTTATGGAAGTCCTTCTGAATACTATCCAGAAGATTCCGTTCATTGTCTCCACTGACACTATGATCTCTCTCGACGAGGCGTTCGAGCGTCAGGTGTGGGTCAAGGGATTCAAAAAGACCAGCTTCAAGGACGTCATCGCCCCGCCGGCCGAGTAGAACTATAAATCACTTTTTATCATGAGCCTTGCATAGTCAAGGTCTTCCGGAGTGGTGATTTTCAGATTGTTCCTCTCTCCTTCGATGTAGGAGAGGGGAATTCCCTTTTTCTCCGCCACCGAGGCGTCATCGGTGAAGGCCGTGTCATAGGCCTGAGAGTATGCGGCCTTTATGTCCTCGGAAAGAAACATCTGCGGGGTCTGGGCGCGATACACTTCAGCGCGGTCTATCTGACGGTCAGGTATGGTTTCCAGAGTTTCGCTGCCGTCCTCGTGCCGGACCTTGCGTATGGCTTTCAGGGTGTCCACCGACGGGAGCACGGGAATCAGTGCCCTGCAGCCTTCCATCCTGCGGAACATCCTTTCTATCAGATCGGGAGTGATCAGAGGCCTGACTCCGTCGTGAATGGCCACAATCACGCTGTCGGGAACTCTCTGCAAGGCGTTCTTTACAGAATGAAAGCGGGTTATGCCGCCCTCCACCAGAATCTGGGGGCACAGGAACCCGTTCTGCTGGCAGTAATCCTTCCAGGTCTTCATAAACTCTTTCGGGAGGACCGTAACGACGCTGATGTCAGGGTCGGCATAGAGGAATTTCTCTATCGTCAGGCGGAGAATCGGCTTGCCGCCCAGGTCCATAAACTGCTTGGGGAAGGAGGCTCCCATCCTGGTTCCGTGGCCGGCGGCCATTATGATTACATATTTCTTTCTCTCCATAGTGCTGAATCCGGACACAAAATTACTCATAATGTCATTAAAGAAAAAGCGCAGAAATTCAAAAATAGTTCGTAATTTTACACGATTATTAACTTTAACGGAATCGGATACCTCAAATTATGGCATTTTCGTTTTTAACACAAGAGCTGGCGATGGATTTGGGAACAGCCAATACCATCATTTTTCAGAACGATCAGATAGTTTTGGATGAGCCGAGCATTGTGGCTCTCGATAACAATACCGGCAAATGTATCGCCATCGGCCAGAAGGCCAAGCTTATGCACGGACGCGAGAATCCGGGCATCAAGACCGTAAGGCCTCTCAAGGACGGCGTAATCGCAGACTTCAATGCCGCCGAGATGATGATCCGCGGCTTCATAAAGCAGGTGAACAGCAAGCACAAGTCCCTGTTCACTCCGAACATAAAGATTGTCGTGGGCATCCCTTCAGGCAGTACCGAAGTGGAGATCCGCGCCGTGCGTGACTCTTCCGAGCACGCCGGAGGACGTGACGTGTTCCTTATCTTCGAGCCTATGGCTGCCGCCCTCGGCATTGGCCTCGATGTCGAGGCCCCGAAAGGAAATATGGTTGTCGACATAGGTGGCGGTACCACCGAGATCGCCGTCATTTCGCTCGGAGGTCTCGTCGTGCAGGACAGTCTGCGCACGGCCGGTGACGTGTTCACCGACGACATTCAGTACTATATGCGTCAGCAGCATAACATCAAGGTCGGCGAAGTCACCGCCGAGGCCATCAAACTGGCTGTCGGAGCTGTGATTCCGGAGCTTGACGAGGAGCCGGAACCTATGGTCGTGAGAGGTCCTAACCTTATGACCGGACATCCGGTGGAGATTGCGGTCACCTATCAGGAGATAGCCCACTGTCTGGACAAGTCCATCGCCAAGATCGAGACTTCCGTCCTCCACGTTCTGGAGCAGACCCCTCCTGAGCTCTATTCCGATATCGTTGACAGCGGAATCTTCCTTTCCGGCGGCGGCGCGCTGCTGCGCGGTCTGGCAAGACGCCTGTCCGAGAAGGTGAATATCGCATTCCACGTTGCGGAAGACCCTCTCCACGCCGTGGCAAGAGGAACCTGCATCGCTCTCAAGAATACCGACAGCTACTCCTTCCTGATGCGTTAAGACCTGCTCCGCTATGCTAAGGAACTCGAAGATAGCTGCAAGAATCCTCAGCGTGGCGCTGTTCGTCCTTATGGAGATAGCTGCGCTGATGATGCTTTCGCACAGCGGCCCCCTTCAGAAAATCTGGCTTTCCAGCGTATCTTATTCGATACGCGGCTGGATCTGGGGCGCGAGCGAGAGCATCGGCAGTTATTTCTCCCTGACCTCGCAGAACCGCGAGCTGGCGCAGGAGAATTTCGAGCTTCAGCAGCAGCTGCGCAGATATCAGAATATCCTCAGCACGGCCCGTCAGGATTCCCTGACGGCGCATCTGGGATTTTCCCGGGACTTCGAGTACATCCCCGCAGCCATACGAAAGGTCAGCCGCAACAGGCAGCATAACTACATCATCCTGAACAAGGGCTCCGAGGACGGGATAAAGCCTCAGTCCGGAATCATCACCTCGAAGGGAGTGATAGGCATAATAGATGCCGTGGACAGGCACTATTCCTATGGCATCACCTTTATGAACACCGGGATGAGCGTCAGCG
The DNA here is from genome assembly GCA_963604635.1 of Faecalibacillus sp. Lineage (GTDB taxonomy): Bacteria > Bacteroidota > Bacteroidia > Bacteroidales > UBA932 > Cryptobacteroides. Next base: position 25,571 of record CAVCRS010000049.1, on the reverse strand, counting down.
CCCGCATAGGCTCTTCCGGGGCGGTGGGTCCGATGACCTGGGACGGGGTCAGTACCGACAGGGGGGTTCTGAAGGAAATTTCCCTTCAGAACAAGTTCTCCCCCGGGGACACCGTCTGGACCAGCGGTTATTCTTCGATATTTCCTGCCGACATCCCTCTGGGCATCGCCGGCAGTTCCCGTATAGTGAACGGCGCGGTAAATGAAATAGAAGTACTTCTGTTTCAGGATTTTGCCGCATTGCGCTATGTGACGGTGGTCCAGACTCTCGACGAGGAGGAGATGAATTTTCTCGAGGGGCTTGAAGTGGAAGGCAAACAGTAACAGAGATGAAGAACACGGAGAGAATATTCACCTACCTTATCCTGCTGACGGTTCAGATATTGTTCTGCAATTATCTGCACCTGACTCAGTATGTGATGGTGTCCATTCTCCCTGCGATGATTCTTTTCAGCGATGTCAGGCTTTCCCGGGTCAGCGTGCTGTGCATCGCCTTCGCATTGGCCATTGCCGTCGATTTCCTCTCGGACGGGGTTTTCGGTCTGAATGTCCTCGCCCTGGTGCCTGTGGCTTTCGTGCGCGACGGTGTCATAAGGCTCGTTTTCGGGGAGGAGCATTTCGCCCGCGGAGAGGGCATTTCCATCGTGCGGCAGGGTCTCTGGAAAGTGAGCACTGCCATTATTATGGTGCAGGCCCTGTTCCTGCTGATTTACATCTGGGCAGACGGCGCTGGAACCCGTCCGGTATGGTTCTGTGTCTTTCGTTTCCTCGCCTCGCTCCTTGCCGGCGGAGTGCTTTCCCTGCCTGTCGCCAAAGTCCTCACAGCTGAAAAATCCTCGGACAAATGGTAATCGACCGCAAAACCAAACTCCTGGCAGGATTGGTGGCGGTGGCTGTCATCCTGCTGTGCAGGCTGTTCTATATCCAGATTATCGACCGCAGCTACAAGGAGAGCGCGGAGAACAACTCGATGGTCCGCGAAGTCATATATCCGACCCGAGGCGTCATATATGACCGTAACGGCAAGATAATTGTCGGAAACAAAGTGGCTTACGACATTCTCGTCACGCCGCGCGAGGTCACTGCCTTCGACACTCTCGCGCTCGCTTCCGTGCTGGATGTCGACCCCGAGGTCATCCGTTCCAAGATGGCCTATTACCGCAAGTACCGCTCCCGCATCGGTTACCAGTCGCAGGTGATGATAAAGCAGATTCCGCAGGAGGTCTATATCAAGTTCGCCGAGGTGCAGTACAAGTTCCCGGGCTTCCGCGGGCAGATGCGAAGCATACGCGATTATCCGGTGAATGCCGGAGGCAATCTGCTCGGCTATGTGTCCGAAGTGGATGCCGACTACATAAAGAAACATCCTGACAATTACCGCTCCGGGGATTATGCCGGCAAGACCGGCATCGAGGCTGCGAGAGAGGAGGAGCTGAGGGGCGAGAAAGGCTATCATATTTATCTTCGCGACTCCAGAAACCGCATCCAGACCTCCTACAAGGACGGCGAGCTCGATGTGGAGGCTGTCCCGGGGAAGGACATCGTCACGACCATCGATGCCGATCTCCAGCAGTACGGGCAGCAGCTGATGCAGAACAAGGTCGGGTCTCTCATCGCCATTGAACCTTCTACAGGTGAGATACTTGCGATGGTTTCCAGCCCTGGTATCGACGTGGACCAGCTCGCGGACATCGGTCAGCACTATGCCGACCTCTCGCGGGATCCGTACCGCCCGATGTTCAACAGGACCGTTCAGGCGTCCTATCCTCCAGGCTCGGTTTTCAAGCTGGTGAACGGCCTCATCGGACTTGAGGAAGGCGTCCTCAAGCCGACCGATATGTACCCCTGCAACCACGGTTTCCCTTACGGCAACGGCCGCAAGCTCGGCTGCCACGGGCACGCCTCTCCGCTGGCGTTCAAGGATGCGATCGCCACTTCCTGCAACGGCTATTTCTGCTACGTGTTCCGCAATATCCTCGAGAACCGCAGGTACTCGAGCATCCAGGAGTCTTTCGACACCTGGCGGGAATACGTGGGCAGCTTCGGCTTCGGGCGCCCGCTCGGCAGCGACTTCCCGTCAGAATTGGGCGGGAATATCCCGACCTCGAATTATTATAACAAGATTTACGGCAAGCGCGGCTGGAGGTTTTCCACCATCATCTCGCTTTCCATCGGACAGGGTGAGATCGGAGTCACGCCGCTGCAGATCGCGAATCTCTGCGCTACGGTGGCGAACCGAGGCTGGTACAAGATTCCGCATATCATCAAGGACTCCGAGCACGTGAAGATCGACCCGAAGTACCGCGAACGGCATTACACCAAAGTGGACACCACCGATTTCGCATTGGCGGTGGAAGGTATGTGGATGGCGGTGAACGGCGGCGGCAGCGCGGGGGGAACGGCCTTCTCGGCGGCGATTCCCGGGCGCGACGTCTGCGGCAAGACCGGAACCGCCCAGAACCCGCGCGGCGCGGACAACAGCGTGTTTATCTGCTTCGCGCCGAAGGACAATCCGCGCATAGCCGTGGCCGCATACATCGAGAATGCCGGCTTCGGAGCCACCTGGGCCTGTCCTATCGCCTCGCTTCTGGTGGAGAAGTACTTGAACGGCGAGATCGCGCCGAACCGGGAATATGTGGAAAAGAGAATTCTGGACGGCGACCTTATGTTCAGGGTAAAGAAAGACTAGATTATGCTCGACGAAAGCAGGAAATACAGGCGCACTCTCAAGCAGACGGTGGACTGGAAGCTGATATTCTGCTATCTGGCCCTTGTGATTTTCGGCTGGCTGAACATCTACGCGTCCATCCATTCCTCGGACCCTTCGTCCATCTTCGACTGGGCCTCGCGCAGCGGCAAGCAGTTCATCTGGATTCTCACTTCGCTGGGGCTCGGCGGAATGATTCTCTTTCTGTTCAATGCCCGCCTCTGGGAGGTGATTTCCGTTCCGTCCTACGTTCTGGTGTTCTTCCTGCTGATCCTCGTGATCTTCGTTTCAGATGACACGAAGGGCTCGCATTCCTGGTTCGAATTCGGGCCGATAAAGTTCCAGCCCGCCGAAATATCGAAGATAACGACCTCGCTCGTGCTGGCGATGGTGATGAGTAAGCCGAACTTTAAAATATCGAAGATCAAGCACTTCCTGACGGTCGCCGCCATCATTGCGCTCCCGATGCTCGCCATCGTCGGCGAGAGCGAGACAGGGTCCGCGCTGGTCTATACGGGATTCATATTCGTGCTGTACAGGGAGGGATTCTCCGGCTGGTTCATCGTTTTCATAGGGCTGATCATAACGCTTTTCATCGTCACGCTCACCGCTTCGCCGTACGCCGCGCTGGTCGTTCTGGCGGCCATCGTGTCCGTCTGCTACTCGCTCTACCGGGGGAGTTTCCGCGACTGGTTCAGCAAGGATCTCCCGTTCCTGGCGTTCTTCTCGCTGCTCCCGTGGCTCTGGACGTCGCTGTGCAGGCTCCTCGTGCCGGAAGCGTTCCCGGATCTCGCCGACGCCGCGTTCCTGTCCCAGCTTTATACGGCCGCTGACGCGTCCAATCCCGCATTGGCCGCCGCCGGCGGCGCTTCTGCCGCTTCCGCCGCTTCTGCCGCGCTTGCTTCGGGCGCCGAGGTTCCGGCTCTGCTGCCGCTTCCCAATGTGCTCGAGCAGACAGAGCCTTCTTTCTGGGCTTTTCTTCTGAAAATCAAGCCGATATATTTTCTGCTGGCCTGCTTTGCCGTATTCGTTCCGGTGCAGTTTGTCCGCTCCTACAAGAACCGTATCAGCGGCCTCGGGCTTGCGATGGTCACGATGATTCTGGGCACGGCCCTGACCTTCTCGACCTCCTTCATCTTCGACAGCGTCCTCCAGCCTCACCAGCAGAAACGTATCGAGGTGCTTCTGGGCATAACCGAAGACCTGTCCGGCGTGGGCTACAACGTGAACCAGTCGAAGATTGCCATCGGCTCCGGCGGATTTTTCGGCAAGGGTTTCCTTCAGGGGACCCAGACGACCTACGGCTTTGTCCCTGAGCAGAGTACGGACTTCATCTTCTGCACCGTGGGCGAGGAGTGGGGCTTCGTGGGCTGCGCCATAGTGATTCTGCTGTATGTCTTCCTCATCTGGCGGATAATCGATGACGCCGAGAAGAGCCGCGAGGCTTTCACCAGGATATACGGCTACTGTGTGGCGAGCTGCATCTTTATGCACCTGCTCATAAACATAGGTATGACCATAGGCCTGATGCCTGTCATCGGCATCCCCCTCCCGCTCCTCTCCTACGGCGGCTCCTCCCTCTGGGCCTTCACCATCCTCATCTTCATCTTCATCGCCCTGAACCGCGAGGAGAAGAAGTACTTCTAAGCAGATTACCGCAAAATTTCCAACCAAAACACCGCAAAACTTCCAAGTGAAATGCCACAAAATTTCCAACCAAAACACCACAAAAGTTCCAAGTGGCAGCTATAATTATTTAAATATTAGTATATTTGCAGTGCTTTAAAGAATTATCTTATGGATTATTTGGAAAGAGTTGCAGATAGACATCTCCGCGATAGACTTGAGGCATTTGGGGCAGTATTGATCGAAGGTCCGAAATGGTGTGGAAAGACTACAACTGCGGAGCAGCAGGCTGCGAGTTTAATACGGCTGCAGGATCCTGACCATCGTGATGATTATCTGTCCACTGCGGCTGTAAAACCGTCGAACTTGTTGATAGGGAAAACGCCTCGTCTGATTGATGAATGGCAGGATGCGCCGGTATTGTGGGATGCTGTTAGAACGATGTGCGACAGTCGGGGGCTCCCGGGTCAGTTCATTCTTACAGGGTCAAACTCTATAGATGAGTCTAAGATTTTCCATAGTGGGACAGGCCGTATTTCCCGTCTGAAGATGTTTCCGATGTCTCTATGGGAATCAAAAGAATCAAACGGGAGCGTTTCCTTAATGGAGTTGTTCAATAATCCGTCCATAGAAGTGGAATGTGCCTCTGATATGACTGTCGATGACATCATAAATTCTGCATGCAGAGGCGGATGGCCGGCTTCATTGAATGCTAAAAGTTCAGATGTCGCATTGATGATTGCAAGGGACTATGTCGAGTCTGTCTGCAGAACGGATGTTTCCCGTGTAGACGGTGTCAGTCGAAATGAAAAATTGGCTAGACTGATACTGCGTTCTTATGCAAGGAATATATCGACAGTTGCAAAAACGGCATCGCTACTTGCGGATGTAACTGCCAGTGATATAATTGAGTGCTCTCGAACCACCTTTGATGATTACGTTTCCGCGTTGGAAAAGCTCTTTGTGATACAGGACATTGATGCCTGGTGTCCCGCCATACGCAGCAGAACTGCCATTCAAAGCCGTCCCAAACGTGGATTCTGTGATCCGTCTGTCGCGATTGCCTTACTTGGCTTGACCCCTGAGTCTCTGCAGGTCCAAATGAAGACATTCGGTTTCATTTTTGAGCAGATGTGCATCAGGGACCTGAAGGCATACTCATACGGTTTTTCCTCAAGCGTAGGCTATTATCGCGATCGCTATGGTCTGGAAGCTGATATTGTACTGCATCTTGACGATGGACGGTATGCCTTGATTGAGTGCAAACTCGGGAGTAAGGAAATCGATGATGGCGCGAGCCATTTGATTCAACTCCATAATCTTATTTCGGAGCATAATAAAACAGAAACGCAGATGCCGATTCCCGAACCTGATCTGAAAATTGTCTTAACCGGCGGGCTTTATGGATATACCCGAAAGGATGGTGTACACGTTATTCCCTTACCTTGCCTTCGCCCTTAAGGTCTTCTTCTTGCTGGATTTGACAGCATAAGTCTGTGGCAGTTTGCTGCCTGACAAAAAACATCTGTGCTAAGCTACACCACCGCACCGTCATCCGCCCTTTCTTCTTTGCCGTCAGGGATGACAAGTTTCGCGGGCGTAATCCTTTTCTCCGGCCGCTTCGCGTCCAATACGCCTGCGAAATCTGTCATCCCCGCTGGCCCGCCTTGACTCCTTTTCCAGCAGGGAGAGGATTTTTTGTTTTTCCCTCCCTGCTGGAAGACCAGTCCCTCTCTCATCGCCCTCTGTTGCCCTATCCCTTTCCGATAGGGAATGTTTTTCGCGATTTTCACTCCCTGCTGGCTGCGGTCATCGAGCTTGTCGAAACCACCTGATTGCGCTCAGGGCAGCGGAGAGTTTGCTGCGTACGTATTCAGCAAGGTAGTCTCCAAATATTTGTCAATGTGCCAAATTATGAGTAATTTAGCGGCCACTGACACACATAGTGAAGAATGAAAAACTTGAGATTCAGCGCAAATATTAACATTTCTGGACTTACACGGTGGACTGGGTTTCAGGGGTTGCTTCAACCGGAACTTTCACAAAGAGTAAGGATGCGACCTGGGATGTGACGGGGACCGACGGCGTTCCGTCAGGCTGGAAAGTAACTGCCGAGTAATCAATTTCATATATCAGCCCTTGCCGCAGCCGCCCCGGCAGGCTCGCAACAGCATTGGACGCGAAGCGGCCGAGGAAAAAAGATTGCTGTTGCGAGTCTGACCGGGGCAGCGCGGCCAATGGTGTTCATACGCGAAACGCACGGGCACTGCGACAAGTTCAGTGACCGCACGTTTCGGAGGTTTCGACAAGCTCAATGACCGCAAGCATTGGACGCGGTGCGGCCGAGTAAAGTTAAAATCGTGAGTCGAAATGTACAGAACGCAGATATAGCGCACATTTCGATTCACTTTTTCACCTCGACGTGTACGCTTGAAACGTTATTTGTACATTCTGAAGCCAGATAGGGCGGCGCGGCAATGACGGGAATGCTGATGAATCAAGGGGAGTACGCTTCCAAATGAATAAACAAAACTGGACCACGCCCAGCGTGGTCCGGCCGGAGGTGTGACTTCCATTTGGAATGAAAATAACAAAGAGGGCGGCTGTCAGTCAGAAGACCTTCAGCCGCTCTCTTTCAGTTGTTTCTGTAAAAGTGCCTATCTGATCATCTTCTTAGGGTCGAGGGCCTTGTCGAGGTCTTCTTTGGAGAGAAGGCCTTTCTCGAGGACGATATCATAGACTGAGCGGTTCGTCTCGAGGGCTTCTTTGGCGACCTTCGTGCTGGCCTTGTAACCGATGATAGGGTTGAGGGCGGTAACGATTCCGATGCTGTTCTTCACCATTTCGTAGCAGCGGTCCTTATTCACGGTGATGCCGTCGATGCACTTCGTGCGCAGGGTATCCATAGCATTGGTGAGCCAGGTGATGCTTTCCATAATGGACTCAGCGATAACAGGTTCCATAACGTTCAGCTGGAGCTGTCCGGCCTCGGCCGCGAATGAAACGGTGGTGTCATTGCCGATTACCTTGAAGCAGACCTGATTGGTAACCTCAGGAATGACAGGATTTACCTTGCCCGGCATAATGGATGAGCCCGGGGCCATAGGCGGAAGATTGATTTCCTTGAGACCGCAGCGCGGACCTGAAGTAAGCAGACGCAGGTCGTTGCAGATCTTGGAAAGCTTGACAGCCAGTCTCTTGAGGGCACCGGAATAGCTGACGTAAGCACCGGTGTCAGGGGTCGCCTCCACGAGGTCCGGAGAAGCGATGAAATGCTCGCCGGTAAGCTCGGTCATCTTCTTGGCGCAAAGCTCGGCAAATCCAGGTTTGGCATTCAGACCGGTACCGATGGCGGTGCCGCCCATATTGATTTCATAGAGGAGGTTCGCATTCCTTTCGAGATTCAGAACTTCCTCGCCCAGGTTTGTGGCGTAAGCGTGGAATTCCTGACCGGAAGTCATAGGAACGGCATCCTGGAGCTGTGTACGGCCCATCTTGATGACATCCTTGAACTCCTCGCCTTTGGCCTGGAAGGCTGCGATGAGATCCTTGAGGCTCTTCTCCAGCTTTCTGTTCATTCTGATGAAAGCGTAACGGAAGGCTGACGGATAGGCGTCATTTGTGGACTGCGCGCAGTTCACGTGGTCATTAGGAGAGCAGAACTGGTATTCGCCTTTCTTGTGGCCCATAAGTTCGAGGGCTCTGTTGGCGATGACCTCGTTCGCGTTCATATTCACGGATGTGCCGGCACCGCCCTGCATCATGTCCACAGGGAACTGGTCGTGGAGTTTTCCGTCGATAATCTCGCGGCAGGCGGCCACGATGGCATCGGCTATGTGAGGCTCAAGTGCGCCGAGTTCCTTGTTCGTCTCGGCTGCGGCAAGCTTGATGCAGGCCATAGCGATGACATACTCGTGGTAGTCGCGCATTCTGGTGTTGGAAATTTTATAGTTGTTGAGGGCTCTCTGTGTCTGGACACCGTAATAGGCCTCAGCAGGAACCTGAAGTTCCCCAAGAAGATCGGATTCAATCCTGAATTTCTCTTCGCTCATAATAAATAAAGATTATTTATCTATAAATTGTTTTACAAACGGTCCGACAAAGGTAAAACCAAAAAAGATTATAAGCAAAACTCCCGTAATAAATTTCAGATTATCATCCGCCCCGCCTCCGTCAGGCTGGACAGTAGGCACCGAGTAATAAATCTGGCAAATGTCGGTTTCGGCGGCAGTCAGGTGCCTCGCGGGTTTGATTCTTGCAGGAAAAAGCATTACCTTTGATGTTTGGAAATTAAAACTCTTGCACTATGATGAAAGAAGATCCACTCGAGCGGATTGCCCGCGAAGAAGCAGAAAAGAAGAACAAAGGGCCCAAGGGGCTCATATACGGATTGGCAGCGACAGCTGCCGTATTGGCCGCGGCGCTGGCCTTTATCTGGATTCAGAAATCCTCGCTCGTCAGGGAACTGAACGTCGAGAAGGAGGACCTGACCGAGCAGATTGTCACGCTGCAGCAGGACTATGACAGCCTCTCGTCTGACTATGACGCAATTAACTCGCAGCTCGACTCTTCGAGGGAGGAAGTCGCGCAGCTGGTGGAGCGCATCAAGAAGACCGATGCGACGAACCGCGCGAAGATGCGCCAGTACGAGAAGGAGCTCGGCACACTGCGCAGCATTATGCGCAACTACATCGTGCAGATCGACTCCCTGAACACGCTTAACAAGAAACTCACCGCCGACGCTGCCGCAGCCCGCAAGGAGGCCGCCGAGAGCCGCAAGGCGAACCAGCAGCTCACCGCCCAGGTCGATAACCTCAGCAGTCAGGTTGCAGTAGGCTCAGTCATCAAGGCACGCGGCGTACGCCTGGAGGCGTACAATGCTTCCGGCAAGGTTACGGACCGCAGCAGCCGTGTCATCCGTATGCTCACCACGCTCAGTCTGGTGGAGAACGACCTCGCCCCGAAGGGCCCGGTAAGAGTCTATATCATCGTGAAAGATCCTGACGGCAACGTGGTTACGAATGCCTCCAGCACCGGATTCGAGTGCGCGGGCGTAGCTCACACCGCTTCCGCTTCCCGCGAGGTGGACTATGAGGGCGCCGAGGTCGAGATGAGCATCTATCTGAATGACCTGCAGGACAGCTGCACGAAGGGTGTATATACCGTCGAGGCCTACACCGAAAAAGCCTTCCTCGGCTCCGCCGAAACCCTGCTGAGATAACACCCGAAGGATATGAGATACGTTATCAGAGCCGTAAAATACTTCCTCTATATCGTGGTGCTCGTCACCCTGATTCTCACAGTCCTCGCACTCAGCGGCTTCGTGAGCTCGGACATAAACGTGATGTTCCGCAACGGCTGGAAGTCCGTATGGCTTATCCTGGCCGTATTCGCTTTCGTGTCAGCCTTTTATCCGCGCTTCGGCTACGGCCGCAGGCAGGTGCACATCACCGGCGAGTACTCTCAGATCCGTCAGGGCGTCATAGATTTTATGACTGAGCACGGCTACCGTCTGGAGAAGGAACTCGGAGAGGATCTGTTTTTCCGCAGCACCAGTGCCGCCCGTCGGATTGCCAGAGTCTGGGAGGACCGCATCACGCTCGAGCGCTGTCTGGGAGGCTTCGTTCTGGAGGGCCCGGCCAAGGACATCGTGCGCCTCGCCGGCGGTCTGGACTACCGTTTCCGGGGCGACTCCGCGCAGTAACGCCCACTTTCCGGAACGCAAAAAAAGCGACCCCCGACCGGGAGCCGCTTTTTTGCGTTCAATGGAAACCCTTCTATTTGTTAAAAATCTTCAGCAGGCTGGTAACGGAGTCTGAAATATTCTTGGCCTCGGTAACGGCTGATGAAGCCTTCTGGGCGGTGGAAGAAGATGCAGCGGCGCTGGCGAGGGAAGAGAGGTCCACATTGCTCAGCTTCTTGAGCTGGGAAAGCACGGAAGAAGAGTTGCTCTCGGTAACGAGATTGGAGGAACCGAGGATGAGACCCTTGACGAAGTCCTTGCTGTAGGTCTTGTCCTTGAGATTGGTCTTCAGACCGCTTACGCTGCTTGCGAGCTTGGTGACGTTGGAGATGGTTGTCAGGTTGCTCATATCCAGAGTCTTGTTGGTCTTGTACTGGGAATAGAGAGCCTTGATGGCGGCACCTGTCTCGGAACCTGCGGACTGCGCGGTGGTGGAGGAAGTTACGGTGCTTGCGGCTTTCTTGAAGAGGCTGGAGAGCTGAGCGTTTGCGTTCTGCTCTGAAACTGCGACTGCACATACAGTCATGGCCAGAACGGCCAGAATTTTAGTAAACTTTTTCATACTTTATTTTTTATAAACGTAATCTTTCACAAACTATGGTTAGACAAAATACATACCTGACGGATTAATCACGGATTATAATTTTATGCGTCCGGCAGTGACTTGTTCGGGCTCAGTTTCACTCCCAAATCCATAACCTGACGGGCCGAAGTCAGGATGCTGCGCCCTCCGTTCTTTATCTTGTCCGAGCAGGCGTCATAGCACTTGCGCACATCCTCCAACTTGCGCCCCATCTCCTCGTGAGACTTCGTGAACTCCGCCACCCGGTCTATCATATTCTCCGCCGCCGCAATGATCTTCTGCTGGTTGCGGGCCTGCTCCACATTCGTCCAGGCGATGGTGATCATCCTCAGGAACGGCATCAGGGTCTCCTCGGTCGTAATCAGAACGCCCGCGGCGTATGCGGCCTTCCAGATGTTCTTGTCCTCATTATAAGCGAGTTGCAGGGCTGGATAGTTCGGTATGAACATAATCACATAATCCAGCATCTTGTGCCCGGGGAGCAGATATTTGCTGTAATTCTTTTTCGAAAGATTGGCCACCTGGTCCTTGATCGCCTGGGTGTTGCGCCGCGCGGCGTCAGCCTTTGCGGCCTCGTCGCCCGCTTCGATCCAGTCGCCGTATGCTGCCAGAGAGACCTTCGAGTCGATCACAATGTCGTTATTGTCAGGGAAATGCAGGATGAAGTCCGGGCGCATCTTCTTTTCCGAATCCTCGTTCACGACCACGAACCCCAGAGTGTCCCTGAGCGTCGCCTCCTTGTCGAAATCGCGTCCCTCGACCATCCCCTCGCTCTGCAGCAGATTCAGCAGAATCGTTTCGCCCCAGCATCCCTGGAACTTCTTCTGCCCGCGCAGCGCCTCCGCCAGATGGTCAGCCTTGCTGCCGATATCCTTCGTCTGTGCCTCGAGCCTGCCCACCGCACTGTCGAAACGCTCTCTGAGCGTCGTGGAAGACTCCAGTTGAGCCTTCTTGCCGGCCTCGAAAGCGTCTTTCATATCCTTGAGGTCCTTCCCAAGGTCGCCGGAAATGTCCTTGAAAGTCTTTTCCGCCCGCTCGCTCAGCTCTTTCTCGCGCTGCTTGAGCACCGCTTCCGTCTGCGCGGTCATTTCAGACCGCAGCGCCTCGATCTGCTGCTTGAGAGCTTTCTCGTGAGCCTCGCGGATATCCTCCTTCGCCTTTTCGTGCGCAGCCTTGAGTTCCTCCTGAGAGCGCTCGTGCGAAGCTTTCAGCTCCTCCTGAATCTTCTCGTGCGAGGCCTTGATCTCCGCAATCTGCTTCTGCTGAGAGTCTCTCAGCTCCGCCAATCTTTTTTCGGCGGCCGCCTTCTCGGCGTCCAATGCGGCCCTGTCCGCTTCCCGGAGGTCTTCCATCTGTTTCTCCAGCGAGGCTTCCCTTTCCTGAGCGGTGGCGTGGCTGATGTTCAGAACTGAAATCTGCTCATTAAGCTCCGCAATTTTCTTTTCCGCCAGCCTGTGCTGGGCGTCAAGGGCATCATCTTTTTCTTTCAGAGCCTCATCAGCCGCCTGTTTCCCTGCCTTCATCCGCGCCTTCATCACAGAACTTGTCACTATCCAGGCCACAAAGGCCGCGACAAAGGCTATAAGAATGTATGTCAATATATTATTATTCATAGTGTTTCCTTTAGAATCTGTTTTAAGCGTCCCCTCTGTTTTTTTACGCGGCCTTTCCGGCCATCCCATCTTCATCTCCGGAGGGAACCACACAAAAGTAATAAAAAAATTGCAGGGATATCTCGCAAGTTCTTTTTATCTTTGCACTTCGCATCATCGCCTTGGTGGTGGAATGGTAGACACGAGGGACTTAAAATCCCTTGGGCAGCAATGCCTGTACGAGTTCGAGTCTCGTCCGAGGCACAAAAAAGCTGACGCAAGTCGGCTTTTTTTTGTGCCTAAATATTATTCACCGGGGACCGTATCCCCCGGACCGAACTGTGCGCGGTCACAGCTGTCCATTCACCGGGGAGATTTCCCAGGTCAGAGGGCTTTCGGGCGTTTGTGCTATTCCCCGTTCACGTATTTAGCGGCGGCGCAGAGCTTTTCGTAGAAATCCTCCCCGAAGCGGCGGATGAGTGGCTCTTTAAGGAATTGATATACACGGACTTTCTCCTCGCGACCCTTCGTGAAGGCATCGGCGCAGATATCCCAGCGGTGCAGATTCAGAGCGAGAGTCCCGTTGCTCAGACGGGTTATGCGGATAGGATAGAGCTGGCAGGAAATGGGCTTTCGGAAATCGCACTTTCCCTGGAACCAGCACCGCTCCATAGAGCACAGACAGTTCCCCTCATCATCCGTATGGATATAAGCGCACTCCTGAGTCCCGGGAACGAGCGGCGTCACGATATCCCCCTCGAAATCAATCTCGAAAAAGCCATTGCTCTCCGCCGCCTCACGCCCCGCAGGACTCATAAGAGGCGAATACACAGGATAGCACCTCTCCACATCGCCAATCTCACTCTCATCCAGCGGCGCCCCGCAATCGCCTATGATACAGCACTTTCCCTTGCACTTCTGATAATCGCAGCAGAAATACTCCGAAATCACATCCTCCGAAACCAGACAGTCATCTATCTCCACGATGACACCGTGCTCTTTTCCAGACCCCATAATCTCTTAATATACAATATATTCCACCCTTCCTCCGGCAGACAGCGCGGACAGAACCTGCTTTACCGAAGCGGCATTCACACTCCCGAGCTTCTCCTTGTACTTGCTCGCGACGTCCTTACCCAGCGAATAGCGCATAACCGCCGCCTCCACGATACCCTCGCGCGAAGCCCTCTCGCGGTCCACCTCGCTTCCCAGCCAAGCCTTGTAGAAATTCATCTCGGCATCGCTTATCTGCGTGGAACCGATGTCAGCGAGAAGAGCACGTATCGGGGTGACAGCCACCAGCGGATCCTCCGAAATCACACCCTCCGGCAGGCTCGTCTCAGGAACCTTGAGAAGCGAGAGATGAACCACCATCCGCTCCGTCGGGAACAGCTCATAGCGCCCGGTCACCGAAACGGCCATCCCAAGCTCCGGAAGCTCGGATATAATCCTGTCTTCCAGAATCTTAAGCGCAATCCTGAAACTGAAATTCCTCTCCTGGCTGAACGGCATTCCGGCCGTAATCGCCATATTCACGCTCTCCCGTCCGTCCCCGACTTTCATCATCGGAGCCCAGTCGGTAAGGGTCAGAGTCGAAGTCGGAAGATTCAGAGCGATCTGCGGCCGGACAGAGTGCCTGTGTGACGTCTCGAAGCCTCCCAGATAACGCTGAAGCTGTTTTTTCAGCTCGAACTCATCCAGGTTGCCCACCAGAATCAGCACACCGTCCGAGCAGCTGGAGAAGCGCGCGTTGAAGTACTCGTCCGCACGCTGAGGCAGGTCGTCACCGAGCGCAGCCAGAGAGCGCGTCGCAGTATATCTGTAATCCGGAGTCAGGAGGCTGTCCATCAGGACAGCCAATGCCTCCCTGTCCCTGCGCTCCCACGGCAGGCGCGCCGCCTCGTCGCTGCGGAATACCGGGAAAGCCTTTTTGTCCAGCCTGCGGCTGGAGGATACTGAAACCAACGACTTGAGCACCAGCTGAAGGCGCTCGGAAGGGGCTTCGCCGGAAAGGCGCATATCAGATTCCGTGACCTCACAGGACATAGACACCTTGTTCGCTTCCAGCATTGCACGGAACGTGCTGCCCTCCAGCCCGGAGATGTTGTACAGGGCGAACAGGTCCTGCACGAAGCCGCCCTCGCCCTGGCGGAGGTCCTTGACTTCGCTGTAGCCGCCGTTCAGCAGCAGGCAGTAGCGGAAACTCTTTTCGGAGCCGCTCTGACGGTAGATGACTCTCATTCCGTTCGAGAATGTCCACATCTGTCCGCCGGTCACAGGCTCGGCTGCGCTGGCCTTCAGTTTCACCTTCATCGAAGTTCCGGAGAGTTTCGAACTGTCTGCCGCCACGTTGTGGAAAGAAGTGTTGACCGGATCATTCAGCCAGGCCGTAGAGAAAAGATTTCCGAGGGACTCGACCGACGGCGAGCCGGAGTTCGGAGCGGCGAGGGAGAATTCCAGATTGGCCGAAGGCCCGATGAGCGCAGAGACGAAAGAATTGAAGAACGGAGCTTCGCGCTCGGCGCTTATCTTCCTGCTGCGCAGGTAATTGTCTTCATCGGAGCAGGATGCCAGCGAGGATGAATAGAGGAAAGAGGAGATGCACCTCTGCCCGTGGCTGACCGGCTGGATGCTGAACAGTTCGCGCGCGAGTGCGTATTCCGAAACGCTCGCGCCGTTCTGGTCGAGGTCGGCGAGGATTTTTGAGCAGGCTTCCACCGCTTTTTCGAGCTGTGACGGTAAAGTCTTGACCGTCAATGTGTATTTTTCGCAGAGAGGCGAGTCGGCGCTGCTGCGGTAGCTCCACTCCGCGCCGCCGAGCGCAATGCCGCGCAGACGGAAATACTGGGTGATGCGATGCTTCAATATGAATCCGAGCTCGGAGGCGAAAAGTTTCGTGACGGCCGGCTGGACGGTAGGCATCACGTCCTGCGGAGTCCGTGGAGATGAATAACTTATGCTGAATGCGGCCTCGCCGCCGAAAGTCTCCCTGAATTTCAGGGACTTCTCGCCTGTCGGCCTCCACGCCGCAGCGTTTCTCTGAGGAGACTTTCCGCGCGGAGTCACCATCATCGAGAATACGTTCATACGCTCCTGAATCTGCGAGGCATTCACGTCTCCGCTGATCACCAGGGCCTGCTCGTAGGGATAACGGCCGCTCAGACCGAAGAGCATCAGCAGGGTGGTGTCCGTCACGGCCGTGTCATTGGTATGCACCCCGCTCAGCCGGAATATGGTGCAGCTGTCTGAAAATGAGACAAATCCGTCCTCGCTGTAGCCGATTCCGCGGCGCGAGAGGAACTCGTAAGGCTTGTCTTTCCGGAAGTTCGGCAGGTCGGCGAGCAGCTCGCGGCTGAGGCTCTTTTCGACCGGTCCCTTCTGGACCAATGCAAAATCGGCATAGCCCTTGCATACAGGATCCGTGACTACATAATATGAGATGCCGTTCGGCAGCGTTCCGGTGACCGTGTCGGATGCTTTGGGAAGGGAGACAAGCTTCTGGGCACCTGCGGAAAGGCCGAGAAGAAGAAAGAGTGCAGCGGCGGCTGCGGATATTTTTCCGGACATTCTCATATAACCAACATACAGATATTTGAACTTTCGGTATAAATCGAAACAAATTCTATGCACAAAAGTAAAATAAATTTGCTACATTTGTCGCCATTGTATCCGAAAATAATAAAACTAAATACTATCGTTATGAAGAAAATCATCATTGTTTTAGCTTCTTTGGTCCTTTTCGCCGGCGTAGCTTCGGCTCAGGACATGGCCCAGGCCACCGAAACTTACAACAGCGGGGCAGCCGCCCTTTCAGAAGGCAACAAGGCTGAGGCTCTCGAACTTTTCCTCAAGGCCCTCAAGGAAGGAGAGGCTTGCGGTGAGGACGGCGCAGAGCTCGTAGGAAACTGCAAGGGAATCATACCTACCATAAAACTTTCCATAGCAAAGGATTATATCAAGGAAGAGCAGTCCGACGCAGCCCTCGTGGCACTTGATGAGGCCATCGCCGCCGGCAAGGAATATGGCTCCGACGAGACCGTAGCCGAGGCTGAGGAGCTTATCCCTCAGGTCAAGATGCAGAAGGCCACGAACCTTCTCCAGGCCAAGGATTTCGCCGGTGCCGCCGCCGCATATAAGGAGATACTCGAGTCCGATCCTGCGAACGGTGTGGCCGCCCTGCGCCTGGGTATGGCTCTGAACCAGTCAGGTGACAAGGAAGGCGCCATCGCCGCTTTCGAGACCGCTGCCGCAAACGGCCAGGAATCCACCGCCAACAAGCAGATCGGAAACATCTATCTGAAGCAGGGATCTTCCCTCCTGAAGGCCAAGAAATATGCCGAGGCTGCCGAGAATGCGGTGAAGGCCGCCGAGTATGTAGACAATGCACAGGCTTATCTCATTGCAGGACAGGCATATCAGCAGTCAGGCAAGAGCAAGGACGCCATCGAATACTTCAAGAAATATCTCGAGAAGTCTCCTAGCGCAAAGAATTCCGGCGCCATCACTTTCACAGTAGCTGCCCTCTATCAGCAGCTCGGTGACAAGACCAACGCCCTGGAGTATTTCAACAAAGTCGCCGCTGACCCTCAGTTCGGCGCTCAGGCCAAGCAGCAGATCGAGGCTCTGAAGAAATAATTATCTCACACATAGACTTTTAAGCTCTATGCGTTATCTGGAACTTCTTGCTCCGGCAAGAAATGCTGAAATCGGCATCGCGGCAGTGGACTGCGGTGCCGATGCGGTATATATTGCAGCGGGCGAGTTCGGGGCCAGAAAAGATGCCGGAAACAGTCTGGAAGACATCGGGCGCCTCTGCACCTATGCGCACCGCTTCGGCGTCAGGGTGTTCCTGACGGTGAACACCATACTCTATGATGAGGAGCTCCCGCGCGCTCACGCCCTGATGCTGAAGGCTCAGGAAGCCGGCATCGATGCCTTCATAGTGCAGGACACCGCCGTCACGACCTGGGATGACATTAAAGTTCCGCTGCACGCTTCCACGCAGTGCTCCGTCCGCACGCCTGAGGACGCCCGTTTCTACGAGAGCCTCGGCTGCTCGCGGCTCGTGCTTGAACGCGAGCTTTCGCTCGAGCAGGTGCGAAAGATTCGCGAAGCCGTGGACTGCGAGCTGGAATTCTTCGTGCACGGGGCCCTCTGCGTGTGCTACAGCGGCCAGTGCTACCTTTCCGAGAACATCGACCGGCGCAGCGCGAACCGTGGAGCCTGCATTCAGGCCTGCCGCTCGCTCTATGACCTCGAGGACGCTTCCGGCCGGGTGCTCGTTCGCGACAAATCCCTGCTATCCCTTAAGGACTACCGTCTGCTGGAGCGTCTGGAGGACCTCGCTGAGGCCGGCGTGGAGTCATTCAAGATAGAGGGGCGCCTGAAAAACGCGTCTTACGTGAAGAACGTCGTAAGGGAGTATTCGCAGGCGCTCGACGCCCTCGTGCAGAAGTTCCCGGACAAATGCGCCCGCTCATCGTTCGGGCGCGTGAGCGGGGGATTCACTCCCGACAGCCGCAAGACATTCAACCGCGGCTACACCTCCCTCTACATAGACGGACAGCGGGGCAGCTGGTCCTCGATGAACGCCGCGAAATCTATGGGAGAGCCTGTGGGCCAGATAATTGCAGTCCAGCGCCGAGGCTCCGGAATGATGATTCAGCTCCGACTCAAACCGTCGGTCATCCTGCAGAACGGCGACGGCCTGTGCTTCGCTTCGAAGGGCAGGGTGGTAGGTTTTCGCGCGGACGTGTGCGAAGGGACTTACGTCCAATGCAAGGCTGTCGACTCTCTCTCGAAAGGAACCGAACTCTGGCGCAATTCCAGTGCGGCCTTCGAGCGGGAAACGGAGAAGAATATGTGCAGGCGCGAAATCCCCGTGTCCCTCTCGCTGGAAATCAGCGGGGAATTTGAATTCGACATCCGTGCGCGCAGCGAGGACGGACGCGAAGTCTGGAGCCCGTTCAAACTGGATGTCGACACGGCGGAGAACCGCGAGCGGCAGATGGCCCTCTTCGAGGGGCAGCTGGGCAAGCGCAGCTCCATATACAGTTTCACCGTCACCGATGTGAAGGTCAGCACGAAAGACGGACGCCTGCCGCTGCTGAGCGCCGCAACGCTCAACTCCATCCGCCGGCTTGTCGCGGAAGATCTCGATTACCAAGCTTGTATAATGCGGCCTCTCGGCCAATGCAAACCTTATTCAGGGGTCCCAGCGCCGAAAAGGGACTATACGGCCAATGTGGCCAATGCCGTGGCCCGTCAAGTTTACGCTTCCCACGGCGTGGAGGATGTTTCTCCCGCCTATGAACTTTCACATCCGGCTGGAGAGGCTCTGATGCGTACCCGTTATTGTATAAGGTATGAATTGGGGCTCTGCCCCGTACATCAGGGCGCAAAGGACAGCGGAAAGCTGTTTCTTCGCAACAACGGCCGCCGCTTCGCCCTGGGGTTTGACTGCAAGGCCTGCGAGATGACGGTGTCGGAAGCTGATAAAGAATAGATTATGAAGATTGGAGATATAGATCTGGGAGACAGGCCGGTGCTGCTGGCGCCGATGGAGGATGTCACCGACGCTTCCTTCCGCATCCTGTGCAGGGAGCAGGGGGCGGCGATGGTTTATACCGAGTTCGTGCCTTCAGACGGTCTGGTCCGCGACGCGGCCAAAGCGATAGCCAAGATGCGCACCATCCCGCAGGAGGCCCCTGTGGGCATCCAGGTCTATGGCAATATCCCAGAATCTATGGTGGAGGCGGCCAGGATGGCGGAAAACGCCGCGGAGATTGCCGGAGGCTACGGCTGCGATCTGGTCGATATAAATTTCGGCTGTCCGGTCAGCAAGATAGCCGGGCGCGGGGCCGGAAGCGGTATGATGCGGGAGCCGGACAAGATGGTGATGATCACCAAGATGATAGTCGAAGCCGTTCATAAGCCCGTGACCGTCAAGACCCGTCTGGGCTGGGACGAGAACAGCAAGATTATCGTGGAACTCGCTGAAAGACTTCAGGATACGGGAATCAAGGCTCTGACGATACACGGCCGTACGCGGTGTCAGATGTATAAGGGAGAGGCGGATTGGACGCTTATAGCGGCCGTGAAGAATAATCCCCGGATGCGTATTCCGATCATCGGAAACGGAGACATTTCCTCGCCTGAGCGGGCTCGGGAGTGCTTCGAGCGCTATGGCGTGGACGGTATTATGGTCGGCCGCGCTTCTTTCGGGCATCCGTGGATTTTCCGGGAAATCAGGCATTATCTGGACACGGGCGAACTGCTTCCGCCGCTTTCGGTCGCCGAGCGGGTGGCTCTCGCCAAGCGTCATCTCGCCCTTTCGATAGATCTGAAAGGGGAGAGCAGGGGAGTTTTCGAGATGCGCCGCCATCTGTCCTGCTATTTCAAGGGCCTGCCGGATTTCAAGGAGACCCGCATCCGTCTGGTCACGACCACGGATGTCGCAGAACTGTACAATACTCTGGATTACATCGCCGAGCGCTGGTCGGACACGGAACTTGCCGACCCGGTGGGAGTCTACGGGATATGATCGGCGTGCGGTCATTGAGCTTGTCGAAATGACTGAGCACGCCTCAGATAATCAGATGCCGGATAACAGCGCAGATCTGAAGATTTCCTCTTCCTTTTCGCCGGAGAAAGCGGCGCAGATAGGGACATAGAACATCCTTTCTTTCAGACGGTCAGAGACATAAGGGCAGTCCAGCAGCCTCTGGGCGTCCTTCTCGGTCGTGGCGAGGGCTGCGGTAGGATATTCGCGCACGGCGGCCTCGATGCCCCGGATATCGCCGCGGGTGAAGCGGTGGTGGTCTGAAAAGGACAGGCTCCTCATTATCTTGTAGCTGTCACTCAGGAACATACGCAGCGGAGTGTCATCCGCGATGCCTGAGAAGAGTACGATTTTCTTCGAGTAGACATAGCGCGGATTTCCGGATTCATAGACGGCCCGTGGAGTCTGATAATCGATTTCAGTGAAGAATACCTTTATGCTCTTGCCTTTCTTCGTGAATGCCTCGCAGGTTTCGGGATTGTAATTCTTCAGGCCCAGTTCCTGCACGGAAGTCTTCCGGTCGCTGTCCTCCAGATACTTGGGGCATTTGGTGACTATGACTATGTCTGCCGCGCCGATTCTGGATGGAAGGTCGCGAAGGCGTCCCAGAGGCATCAGCGAGTCCTTCATCAGAGGACGGGTGTACGGACTCAGGACGATATTGAGCGAAGCTCGCAGGGCTCTGTACTGGAATGCGTCATCGAGCACGATCAGTTCTGCCGCGGGCATTTCCTTGTTGAGACAGCGGCGCCCCTTGCGGGAAGTCTTGAGGCTTTCGGGATCTGAGAGGAAAGCGCAACCCTCCACCCTGTCCTTGTCGACAGCCACTGTGACGGACGGGAAATTCTTTTTCATCTGCATCGGCTCATCGCCGAAGAGTCGCGCGCTTCCGTCCTCAGTCACCTGCTGGAACCCCTTGCTGTGGCGTTTGTATCCGCGCGAGAGCACGGCGATATTCCTGAAGGCCCAGGTGTCGCTCGCGAGCAATGTCCTCAGAATCATTTCTGTATGAGGGGTTTTTCCGGTGCCGCCCACCGCTATGTTGCCCACGCAGACCGTAGGAACGCCGGCCTGTCTGGATTTGCAGAGGAAGGCGTGGTCATAGCAGAAGTGGCGAAGCCTCAGAGAGAGGCTGTAAGGAAAAAGAAGTATTCTGTCTATCATATGAAATCTTCCGCCGGGCAGACTGACCTGCCCGGTACGGAAGGCAAAATTACGAAAAATATCCTAGTTGATGAACAGGAGTTCGCGGTATTTCGGGAGAGGCCAGAGACGGTTGTCGACTATCTCCTCCAGGCTGTCGATAGGCTTGCGGAGCTCATAGAGGCTCTCGGCCACTTCGTAGTAGGCCATAGCCTTCTCGTAGCCGTTTGTCATCGCATTGGCCCGGGCGCGGGCCGCCGTCATTGCGTTCACCCTCTCGTGGATTTCCTCGATGCAGGAGTTGATGGTGCGGACCATTTCGAGCTCGGCGGTGCAGCCCTCGAGGTTCCCGAAGACTGCCTTGTTGTCCGAGAGCTCCTTGAGGAGCTTGGCCTTGTATTCGAGCGCCGCCGGGCAGATGTGGTTGATGGCCATACGCCCCATCACGCGGGACTCGATCTGCACCTTCTTGCTGTAGGTCTCCCACTTCACTTCATTGCGGGCCTTCAGTTCGTTCAGAGTATATACTCCGGTGGAAGTGAACATCTTGACGGAGCTCGGGCTAAGGAATTCGCTGATCATTTCCGGGACGCAGGTCTTGACGTCCAGACCGCGTCTGACGGCTTCCTTCTTCCATTCCTCGTCATAGCCGTTTCCGTCGAAGCAGACCACGTCGATGATCGACGCGATGATAGGCTTCAGCGTGTCCATTACGGCGATGTTCATCTTTTCGCCGGCGGCCATCTTTTCGTCCACGGCGGCCTTGAACTCTGTAAGCTGCTCAGCCACAGCGGCGTTGAGGGTGGTCATAGCGCCTGCGCAGTTCGCGGAGGATCCCACTGCACGGAACTCGAAACGGTTGCCGGTGAAGGCGAACGGGGAGGTTCGGTTGCGGTCGGTATTGTCCACGAAGATTTCAGGTATCTCGATGATTCCCACGTTCTTGCCCTTTTTGCCCGCGATCTCGATCGGGGTGTCCGAAGGGACGGTGAGGAGTTTGTGGAGCACATCGGTCATCGTCTTGCCGAGGAAGGCGGAGATGATGGCCGGCGGGGCTTCGTTGGCGCCGAGACGGTGGGCGTTGGTCGCGGTGGCGATGGTGGCCTTCAGCAGGGCGTTGTGCTTCTGGACTGCTGCGAGGACGTTCACGAAGAAAGTCACGAAGAGCAGATTGCCCTTTGCGTCCTTGCCAGGAGCCAGGAGCTGGCGGCCGGTGTCGGTTCCGAGGGACCAGTTGTTGTGCTTGCCGCTTCCGTTCACGCCCTCGAACGGCTTCTCGTGGAAGAGGACCACGAAACCGTGCTTGCGGGCGATGCGGTTCATAAGGTTCATCAGAATCTGGTTCTGGTCATTCGCCAGGTTCGTCTCGCAGTAGATCGGGGCGAGCTCGAACTGGTTCGGAGCCACCTCGTTATGTCTGGTTTTCAGAGGAATGCCGAGTCTGTGGCCGGCTATCTCCAGGTCGCGCATAAAGGCCGCGACGCGGGTCGGTATGGCACCGAAATAGTGGTCGTCGAGCTGCTGGTTGCGGGAGGAGTTGTGCCCCATAAGGGTGCGGCCGGTAATCATCAGGTCCGGACGGTTCGCATAGAGGCTTTCATCCACGAGAAAATACTCCTGCTCCCATCCCAGGTAGGAATAGACGTGCTTTACCGCAGGGTCGAAGAGCCTGCAGATAGGAACCGCTGCGTCCGAAACGGCTTTCAGGGCCTTTTTCAGAGGGGCCTTGTAGTCGAGGGCTTCTCCCGTGTAGGAGATGAAGACGGTAGGGATACAGAGGGTGTCATCCTGGATGAACACAGGGGAGGTCGGGTCCCAGGCCGTGTAGCCGCGGGCCTCGAAGGTGGCCCTGATGCCGCCGCTCGGGAAGGAGGACGCGTCAGGCTCCTGCTGGACAAGGGATTTTCCGTCGAACTGTTCTATCACGCCGCCCTTCCCGTCATAGTCTATGAGGGAATCGTGCTTTTCGGCCGTTCCTTCTGTGAGAGGCTGGAACCAGTGGGTGGTGTGGGTAACGCCGTGCTCGAGAGCCCAGGTCTTCATACCTGCGGCTACTCCGTCAGCGGTCTTGCGGTCGAGGGGACGGCCGCCGTCAATACAGTCCAGAAGGGCTTTCAGGGTCTCCGCGTCCAGATATTTGTGCATCTTGGCGCGGTCGAAGACCAGTTCACCGAAATACTCGGAGACTTTCTTGCCGGGACATTCGGCTTCCACGGGGCTCCTTCGGAAGGATTCCGTGACCAGGGTAAGTCTGTCTATGCTCATAAGTTCGTTTAATTTGAAACTGTTTGAAATATCCTATCGTCATTATGACGTTCCCGGCTCTTTTCTTGGGAAATCGGGCCGGGAATCATCAGAAGTTCAGACTGTCGGGAGGGGGAACATTGTCCGCCTAGACGGTCATGATCTCCTTCTCCTTCGCGCCGGTGAGCTCATCGATGGCCTTGATGTTCTTGTCGGTCACTTTCTGAACCTCGTCCTCAGCCTCCTTCTCGGCATCCTCGGAGAGGCCTTCGTTCTTCTGGGCCTTCTTCAGGAGGTCGATGGCGTCGCGGCGTGCGTTGCGGATACCCACCTTGGCGCTCTCGCCCGCGGCCTTCGCCTTCTTGATGAGTTCCTTTCTGCGGTCCTCTGTGAGAGGCGGAACGACGCAGCGGATGACTTCACCGTTGTTTGAAGGTGTGAATCCGAGGTTGGCGTCCAGGATGGCTTTCTCCATCTTTCCTATCATATTCTTCTCCCACGGCTGGATGACGATGGTTCTCGCATCCGGCGTGGAGACCGAAGACATATTCGGAAGCGGGGTTGGACATCCGTAGTAGTCCACAGTCACATTGTTGAAAATGGACGGATTGGCCTTGCCTACGCGGTAGGTCTTGAGGTCTTCCTCAAGGAAGGAAACTGCGTCAAGCATTTTGCTGTTTGCAGCTTCGACGATTTCTTTTGCCCTGTCTGTCAGCATAATATTATCTTTTATGTGTTTGTTTCGGGATTGGCCGCGGCAGGCGGCCGGAAAAACATTGGCCGTGAGGCCGCCTAAACGTGCACGAGGGTTCCGATCTTCTCGCCCTTGAGCAGAGCGGTCAGGTTTCCTTCGCGGTTCATATCGAATACGATAATCGGCATATTGCCGGCTTCGCAGAGCGCGAACGCCGTGCTGTCCATCACTTTGAGATGGTCGGCGAGCGCTTTGGAGAAAGTGAGCTCCTCGTATTTGACTGCCGTAGGGTCCTTTTCGGGGTCGGCGGTATAGACTCCGTCGACGCGGGTGCCTTTCAGCAGGGCGTCCGCCTTGATTTCGAGCGCGCGCAGGGCTGCGCCGGAGTCGGTGGTGAAGTATGGATTGCCGGTGCCGCCAGCGATGAGCGCAACTCCGCCTGATTCAAGCACTTTCACGGCATTCTCGCGTACGTAGTAGCGTGCGATCGGTTCCATCGGGGTGGCTGTGAATACTTCCGCTTCGAGTCCCTGGGAACGCAGAGCCATCGCGAGGCCGAGGGAGTTGATGACGGTGGCGAGCATCCCCATCTTGTCGCCGTTCACGCGGTCAAAGCCCTTTCCCACGCCTTGAAGTCCGCGGAAGATGTTTCCGCCTCCGTTCACTATGGCTACCTGAAGTCCCGCCCTTACCGCGCTCGCGATTTCGCGAGCGTAAACGTTCATGCTGTTTTCATCCAGGCCTTTTCCTGTAGGGCCGCCCAGGCTCTCCCCGCTCAGTTTGAGCAATACTCTTCTATACATCTTGTCGTTCTTTCAATAGGAGAACAAAAATATCGGAAAATTATGAAACTTGCAAGAAAGAGCCTATATTTGCAGTCGCGTAAATATTTTTGGAATAAAATTTAGAATCAGATATGTTTATTTTTGACTCCTCCATCGGAAGGAAATTCATCCAGAGCATCAGCGGTGCTTTCCTTGTCATTTTCCTCCTCCTCCACGCAACCATCAACTTCTTCTCTGTAATTGACTCCTGCAGAGGCACATTCGGCGTATGCGCCGGCGATGACATCCTTTTCTCGCCGGGCGACGGACTCTTCAAGGTCGGTTGCGACTTTATGTCCACTACCATAATTTCTGTTATGGTCCCGATTCTCGCCCTCGGCTTCATCATCCATATCGCTTACGGTATCTGGCTGACTGTGAAGAACTACAAGGCTCGCGGAGGTTACAGGCGCTATGAGGTTGCCAGCAAGGCCGCCACAGACTCCTGGTCTTCGAAGAATATGGCTGTCCTCGGTATCATCATCCTCGGTTTCATCGCTTTCCATCTCTGCCACTTCTGGGCCAAGATGCAGATGCCTGAGATGTTCGGTGTGGGAACTTACGAGAATAACCCTTACATCCTCCTGACCACCGTATTCGGCAAGTGGTGGATCCTCGCCCTCTATATCGTATGGTTCATCGCCATCTGGTTCCACCTCACGCACGGTTTCTGGAGTATGTTCCAGACTCTCGGCTGGAGCAACCGGAAGTGGATGAAGAGACTCAAGGTGATCGGGGTCATCGTCGCCACCATCATCGTGCTCGCATTCATCACCGTAGGTGTCAATGCTTTTTGCGAGGCACAGCTTCTCGGATAATTTTTGAGAATTAAAAAATATTTGTTACCTTTGCGGT
>CAVCRS010000048.1:0-21831 GCA_963604635.1 Faecalibacillus sp. | reverse complement strand
AAAAAGAAGAGGAAAAAGAAGAGGAAAAAGAAGAGGAAAAAGAAGAGGAAGAAAAGTAAAAGAAGTAAGAAACGGGGAAAGATGTACGCGCTGGTGGATTGCAACAGTTTCTTCTGCTCGGTGGAAAAGGTATTCCATCCGGGGCTGGAAGGAAAACCCGTCGTGGTGCTTTCAAGCAATGACGGCATCATAGTCGCGCTCACCCCCGAGGCCAAGGCCATAGGACTGCATCGAGGGGACCGCGCATTCGAGGTCCGGAATACCATTCAGAAATATGGAGTGGAGGTCTTTTCGACGAATATGATACTCTACGCCGCTATGAGCAAGCGTGTTACGAGCATCCTTAGGCAGAGCGTAGCCCGCGTGGAGAACTACAGCATAGATGAGAGTTTCTGCGACCTGAGGGGCTATGAAAGACATTACGACCTTGTGGAACTGATGCGGGAGGTCAGGGAAAAGATCCGGCTCTGGACCGACATTCCGGTCAGCATCGGCATCGCCCCGACCAAGACCCTCGCCAAGATGGGCAGCAAATATGCGAAGCAATACAAGGGCTATCGCGGTGTCTGTCTGATAGATACAGAAATCAAGCGCCGTAAGGCTCTCGAACTCTTCGACCTTGCGGACATCTGGGGAATCGGCCGGCAGACCTATGCGAGATTGGCCGCCTGCGGCATACGCACGCCGCTGGAATTCGCGGACAGGAGCGAGGCGTGGGTTCGCGCGAGCCTGACAAAACCGGGCGTGCAAACGTGGCTGGAGTTGAACGGCACGCCCTGCATCGACACTGCGGAAGTGCTGAGAAACAAGACGATATGCACTTCGCGCAGCTTCGGCAAGATGGTTTCGGACCTCGAGTCCCTGAGGGCGAGCGTGGCGACTTTCGCCGCCAGCTCGGCCAACAAGCTCCGCGCCCAGACCTCCAGCGCCGGAGCAGTTACGGTCTTTATCGGCTCCAACCCTTTCCGTGAAGACCTGCCGCAGTACGGCAACGGGGCCACCGTCCCGCTTCTGAATCCCACAAGCGACACTCTGGAGATTACGGAAGCGGCCCTGAAGGCACTTATGGGCATATACCGGAAAGGGATTCAGTACAAGAGGGCGGGAGTGGTTCTGAGCGGCATCATTCCCGATGAATGTATCCAGGCCGACCTGTTCGATCCGGTGCATAACCGTCCCGAGCGCTGCTGCCTGATGGAGGAAATCGACGCCATAAACCAGCGGTACGGGGTCAAGACCCTGAGCCTGGCTGTAGAGGGCCCCCGGCAGCAGGACTGGAAGTCCAAAAGCGAGCACCGCAGCCGCAACTACCTCACCGACATCAATGACCTCCTGACCATACACATATAAAATTATAAGCGCGGGCGTCTCGACAAGATCGACAACCGCTATAAGGGCCAGCCGCGGAGACAGCGGCAGACTCTGAGCAAGCATTGGACGGCGAAGCCGGCCGAGAAAAAAGATTGCTTGCTCAGAGTCTGACCGATGCGGAGCGGCAAAGGGTTACCAATTATCTGTGCGGAAAGGTACCGCAGGAAGATTCATCGAGCCGGTGAGATTGCCGACCTGGAAGTCGCGGAAGCAGTAGCGGACAGCTACCGGGGCGGGAACCTGGTCACAGGTCACGACTACGCTGAAATCCTTGCGCTCGGCTTTGGCAGGATAGAATACGCGGTCCTCGCCGGCAAGCTCGAAACCGACGATGTCGTGCCACGGGCTAAGGCCGTCCCAGGACGTATTCCTGAAATTGACCGTAACGATATTTCCGGAAATCTCGAAATCCTTGAATACAGGACCTTCGCAGGCCAGATCGGACATTCCGTAATTCCTGTTCAGAGCGAGCAGGGCCAGACGCTGTCCCACCTGCTTCTTCTGGCAAGGGTGAATCTGATCCTTCTCATAAGGATAGGCAAGATCGTTGGTGCAGATGATGCCGCTGTGAGGGATGATCTCCACAGCCTTGTGCTGGGCCTCGCGGATGCGCGCGCCGGAAGTGCCGTCACCGCCATAAATCCACGGCGCAAGCTCCACCTCATAGAACGGAAGCTCCTGATTTCCCCAGAGGTCTCTCCAGATCTGAACCATACGGGCGAGCCTCTCAGGATAATACTGAGGCAGACCGGCATTCGTCTCGCCCTGGTACCAGATGAAGCCCCTGATAGTATAATGACTTACAGGACAAATCATTGCATTGTACATAACATAAGGGGAGGTATGGTAATACCAGCCGCCCTCGGTAATCACCGGCTCGCAGGAACCGTCCGGAATGGTGTTCGCCGGGAAGGAATGCACAACTTCCTTAGGGAGCCAGCTCTCCACGGATGAGCCGCCCCAGTTGCAGGAGACAATGCCCACAGGAACATCCAGGGCAGAATTGAGCGCGACAGCGAAATGCCAGGCGACAGCGGAAATATTCCTCGCCGTGACAGGACTGGTCTCCACCCATTTGCCCTGCACAAACTCCTGAGGTTCAGGATTTCCGGTCTTCGGAATCTTCACGCTGCGGACCTTTCCCTTCCACTCTCCGGCCCTGAGGATTGTCTCGGCAGAGCCCTCGACCGGACAGTTTCCGAAACCGATGAGAGGCATTTCCATATTGGACTGGCCGCCGGCCAGCCAGACCTCGCCGATGAGCACATCGTGCAGGGCCACGCTGCCGTCCCTGTCGGAGATGGTGACGGTCTGCGGGTCATAGCTTGCCGCTGGCGTATCGACGGCGAGCAGCCACCGGCCCTCGGAATCGGCGGTCACGCTGTATTTTGTCTTGCTCCAGGAAACCTTGACGGTGACTTTGGAACCCGCCGCGGCGCGGCCCCATAAATTTGCGGCAGTCTGCTGCTGCAGGATGCAATAGTCGCCGAGCTGCTCCGGAAGAGTGATCTTGGCGTTTGCGGGCAGCGTCGCCGAAAGAAGTAACGCGGCGGCGGTGAAAAATAACGGTTTCAGTGTCATAGCTATTTGATTCTTTCGATTATTTCCAGACACATACGGCTGTTGTGATACGGGCATTTCCAGAAGCCGGCCTTGTCATCGACGGTATTTATGCTGCCGTCGGCCTTCAGGGACCAGTGCCACTCCCCGCCCTTGCGGTCCACGAGGTGTTTGTCTATGAACTCCCAGGTCTCGCAGGCCTTCCGGAGAGCATCCTCATCGCCGGTAAGCCGGTAGATGTTCAGATAGCCCACGACGGTCTCGGCCTGCACCCACCAGTGCCTGTCGGCATCGATGGCGCCGCTCCCCCTGTGCATTTCGTACATCATTCCGGCGCCGGGGACATAGCCCTCGGAGGCCGCGGCGGCGATCTTCACGATGTCCGGCAGCAGTTCATCAATGTCCTCCCCTATCACGGATGCGGCCTCGTGAAGCAGCCAGGACGCCTCGATGTCGTGGCCGTAGGAAACCATATCCTGCCTGCTGTTCCAGCAGTCGTCGAAGAAAAGCTGCAGATGCCCCGTACTGCGGTCCATAATCTTCTCCCTGAAAATATACAGCAGATTCTTTATCCGCTCCTTCAGACCCTCATCGGGCCAGACACGGTAGAGAGCCGTATATGGTTCAATTATATGCAGATGAGTGTTCATCGTCTTGCGCTCATTCGCATCCTTTTCACTGAGGCGCATATCCGCGATAGGCTCCCACTCCCGGGTAAGAGCTTCGAGATAGCCGTTGTTCACGGGGTCGAAACTATGCTGCTCGATATCGCGGAACAATTTTATAGCCAAATCTTTAGCCTCAGCATTCGAAGTCGCGCGGGCATATTCGCTCAGTCCGTATATGGCGAAGCCGATGGCGTAAATCTGCTTCTTGGTATCCAGCGGACGTCCCTGGGCATCCAGGCTCCAGTAAACCCCGCCGAACTCCCGGTCATAGAAGCGGTCGGCGATTTCACGGAAGGCACGGTCCGCCATCAGACGGCAGTCGGAGCGTCCCAGAACGCGGTACGTCGCGGAAAACGCCCAGAGAATGCGGGCGTTCAGAATCGCTCCCTTCGGAGCCTCGGGCTCCACTGCGCCCTCCCCGGAAATGCGTCCGAGAAAGCCCCCGTTGACCTCATCCTTAAAATGGTCCATCCAGAAAGGAAGTATGTTTTCAGTAAGATTTTTGCTGACTGCCTCACGCAGCTCCGCGAGTTTGGTTTCAGTGTTCATAACATTAAGTTCAATTCTGCGAATTTAATCCAAATCCGACAGAAAGAAAAATCGGAGATAAAAATATCCAAATAAAGTCATCAAAGTATCACATTTTTTATATATTTGCAATTCCACAGGAATAACGAACTAAAACTACATAACACAATGAGCGAAGTATTGACCGAAATCACGCAGCTGTCCGACCTGGACTGCTTTTACATCGCCGAACGACACAAGACTGAATTCACCTATCCCCTTCACCGCCACAGAGAATTCGAACTCAATTTCATCGAGCACGGAGCAGGAGTCCGCAGAATCGTAGGCGACAGCATCGAAACCGTAGGCGAATACGACCTGGCTCTGATTGGAGCCGAAAACCTCGAACACGTCTGGGAAAACGGAATCTGCCAGAGTCCCGACATCCGCGAGATCACCATCCAGTTCGCCCCCGACTTTCTCGGAGACAAGATCCTGGAAAAGAACCAGTTCGACTCCATCCGCAAGATGCTCAAGGCTGCCGACCACGGACTGAGCTTCCCGCTCGAGAGCATAATGCGGGTCTATCACTATCTGGACACCCTCGCATCCGAAAAGGACCATTTCCAGCAGTTCCTCAAGTTCATGTCCATCCTGAACGAGCTCTCCAAAGGAGAATACAAGATCCTGGCCAGCAGCTCTTTCGCGCACTCGTCTAGAAATCAGGAGAGCCGCCGCGTGACCAAGGTGAAGCAATACATAAATGACCACTACGCCGAAGACCTCCGGCTCGACAATATGGCGGCCCTCGTGGGTATGAGCCCGTCGGCATTCAGCCGATTCTTCAAGATGAGGACCGGCAAGTCGCTGAGCGACTACATTCTGGACATCCGTCTGGGGTATGCCGCCCGTATGCTCGTGGACTCCACGAAGAACATCTCCGAAATCTGCTACGAGAGCGGATTCAACAACCTCTCGAACTTCAACCGCATCTTCAAGTCCAAACGCGGCTCGACCCCGCGCGACTTCCGCGCACTCTACAAGAAAAACAAAATCATAGTTTAAGCGGCCTCCGGCCAATTTATAACCAATCCTCACACTTATATGAAACACAATCTACTCCTTGCGCTCACGCTCGCACTCTCGCTGACTGCCTGTTCCGGCGGCGGTGAAACCAGTTTCTGGAACGTCAGAGATTCACATTTCTACAGGGGCGATGAAGGCCCCGTGTATTTCATCGGCACCAACATGTGGTACGGCCCGCTGCTCGCATCAGACACTTACGCAGCCGATCCCGAGAGACTTGCAGCCGAGCTCGACTCGCTGAAGGCGATAGGGATGACGAATCTCCGCGTGCTGGTCGGCGCAGACGGAAGCGAAGGCGTGATGTCCAAGGTCGAGCCGACCCTCCAGACGGCTCCGGGCGAGTACAACGAGGACGTATTCGTGGGACTCGACCGCTTCCTCGTGGAACTCGGCAAGCGTGATATGTCCGCAGTCCTCTACATAAACAACGCCTGGGAGTGGTCCGGCGGCTTCGGACAATACCTCGAGTGGGCCGGAGTGGGCACCGCGCTCAGCACGGTCGATGCGGACTGGCGCGAGTACTGCGAGCGCAATTCGCAGTTCGTGACCAATGCCGAGGCCAAGTCGATGTTCGCCGAGCACGTGAAAACCGTTGTCTCCCGCGTGAACACGGTCACAGGCAAGCCGTACTCCGAAGACCCGGCAATCTTCTCCTGGCAGATCTGCAACGAGCCGAGATTCTTCCTCACAGAGGACAATCTCCGCGAGGACTTCGTCCAATGGCTGTATGAAACCGCCGCCCTCATCAAGTCCATCGACCCTAACCATATGGTCTCCACCGGAAGCGAAGGCAGTTTCGGCTGCCAGGTCGAGATGGACACCTTCATAAGAGTGCACGAATGTCCTGACATCGACTATCTTACGATGCACATCTGGCCTCTGAACTGGAGCTGGATCACTAAAGACACCCTCGCGGAGGACCTTCAGACGGCCATCGACAACACCAACGACTACATTTCGCAGCACATCGAGGCCGCGGACACCGTGGACAAGCCTCTGGTACTCGAAGAGTTCGGTTTCCCTCGCGACGGCTTCGCATTCGCGAAGGGCTCCCCTACCACGCTCCGTGACGCCTACTACACCAACGCCTTCTCAAAGCTTCTCGAGTCCAAGATGGCCGGAGGCCGTTTCTCCGGCATCAATTTCTGGACCTGGGGCGGACTTGCCGGCCAGAATCCGGAACACGTGATGTGGCAGAAAGGTGACGACTACTGCGGCGACCCGGCCCAGGAGCAGCAGGGCCTCAACTCCGTTTATCTCACCGACGGAAGCACCATAAGCATCATCAGGGACTACTGCCGCAGACTCGCAGAATAAAGAAAGCGATAAAAAATTAAAGAAAAGAATACAAATGTCTAAAATCAAACTTTCAGAAAAAATCGGCTATGCCCTCGGAGATGCCGCCGCCGGCGGAATCACCTGGAAAATAATGTCGATTGCCTTCCCGCTCTTCTTCACGAACGTATTCGGTCTGACATTCGCGGACGCCGCCACCCTTATGCTTGTCGCAAGACTCTTCGACGTGGTGACCGACCCGCTTATGGGCAGCCTTGCGGACCGCACGCAGTCCCGCTGGGGCACATACCGCCCGTGGATCATCTTCGGAGCGGTCCCTCTCGGACTCATCTTCGCGCTTCTGCTCTTCACACCGGACTTCGGAATGGCGGGAAAACGCGTCTATGCCTACACCCTCTATCTTATGATGATGGCCGTCTATACGATGGTGAACGTGCCTTACGGCTCGCTGCTGGGCGTGATGACCGATGACGATGACGAGAAGAACCAGTTCTCCTCCTACCGTATGGTGGGCGCCTATGCAATGGGCTTCATCACCCTGCTTTCCTTCCCTTATCTGCAGAAGATGATAGGCGGAACCGAGGCTCATCAGTACGCGGTGGTCGCAGCCATCTTCGGTGGCCTCGCCACCATTATGACCCTCGCCTGCGGTCTTCTCACCAAAGAAAGGCTCAAGCCGGCGCGCGCCGACAAGTTCTCCTTCAAGCAGTTCGCCGACCTTTTCAGAAACAGGCCGTGGATCTATCTCACGCTCATAGGCATCTGCACGAACTTCTTCAACGGCTTCCGCTACGCGGTGGCAGGCTATATGTTCACCTACTGTCTGGGCGGCGACATCACCTTCAACAAACTGATTATCAACTATACCGTATTTATGACCTTCGGAGAGCTGACCTGCATGGTCTTCGGTGCGCTCTCGCCGTGGTTCACCAGAAAGGTGGGAAGCAAGAAGAAAGCCTTTATGCTGGCGGCAGTCATCTGTCTGGTTTCTTCGGTGGCATTCTTCTTCGTCCCGATGAGGCCTTCATCCATCTATCTGATGATAGCCCTCGTAGTCATCACCTCCATCGGTATCGGATTCTATTCCCCGCTCCTGTGGTCGATGTACTCTGATGTCGCGGACTACGCCACAGAAAAGAACGGGACCTCTTCCACCGGCCTCATCTTCTCCTCCGGAACCATGGCCCAGAAGCTCGGAACAGCCGTTTCAGGCTCCCTCGTGGCACTTTTCCTCGGACTGGCCGGTGCCAGAACCATCGTGGACGATATGGGAAGTTCGATTGTGGACCCGGCATCCATCACGGAACCGGTGCTCACAATGATCTGGGCCCTCTTCTCCGTCATCCCTGCCGGAATCGCAGCAATAATGCTGCTGCTCACCTATCTGTACCCTATAAAGAAATAAAGTCCAGATCTGAATATAAATGCAGCCGGATGAATACAAGTTTCATCCGGCTTTATTTTTAGGTAATACATTGGCCGAAGGCCGGTTAGATTCTCTTTTCCTCGATGCCCTCGATGAATTTCGAGAGCTCCGGGAGCACCGAAACGGAGTTGCTGCCGTCGCGCAGAATCAGCAGCACGGTGTCATCGCCCGCGAGAGTTCCCATAATGTGCGGAGTGGAGTTGGTGTCGATGACTGCCGCAAGCGCGCCGGCGAACCCGGGAATCGTCTTGATGACCGCCATCCCGTTCCCGTTGAACTCGATGCTCTTTATGCCCTGACCGGTGTAGGATGAGGCCCGGAAATGGTCGTGCGGAGTCTGAACCTCAGGCATACGATAGCAGTAGCCCGTGCCTATCTCCTTGACTTTCAATACGCCGAGTTCATTTAGGTCGCGCGAGAGCGTAGCCTGCGTGACTGCTGCGCCGCGTTCCTTGAGAAGCGCCTGCAGTTCCTCGTGGCTGCGGACGCGGCGCACGGAAATTATCTGGCGGATCAGTTCGTGTCTTTCTACTTTGTTAAGCATAGTTGGGGAATTATACATCAACAAAGCAAAAATATACAACAATTTCCGTTTATGCAAACATTTTGGAATATTTATCCAATTGATTTTACGGCCTTGCGGCCAATGTCTGCAGAAAACTACTTTTCGCGATATTTCAGGGATGCCTTGCAGCAGACACGGTCGCGGGAAATCATATCGATGTTCCAACTGTCAGCCTGAGCGGTGGAGAAGACCTGGCAACGGAGCTCATCCCCGATGAAAGACTCGTGGATAAAATGAATTGTATAGGATTCCAACTGCCTGGCACTCAGATATTCCCACGGCAGAGCATCCTGCGAGGCCGAGACATATGCGACGTTCGAGACGTGCTTGTTGAAATCCATATCGGCGCGGTTCGTCAGATGCGCGTACTCGTGGTCAAGCTCTGCGGAGGCGGGCGAAGGCATCCGCCTTACGCCCAATGCGAGTTCGTGCTCGACCTCTACCATAGAAAGCAGGTCCTTGACCACCTGAGGCTTGCGGGTAGCTATATCCAGCACAGCCCAGGTGCTGTTCCCCTCGGCGAACACACGTCCGCCTGTGCTCATACGGAAATCCGCGCAGACCTTCACGCAGGGAGAGTCTGAAATCCAGAGCTCGAGGTCGATGGTTTCGCCCCAGAAAGGCTGGATACCGGTGAAACGGAAAGAGAAATCGGAGATGATCCACATTTTTCCGATCTCTTTCAGATCGAAGGCGGCGCGCTTGTAGCGGGCCATATAGGCTGCGAAACCGTCCTGGAACACCAGCGAAGCTCCGTAGAGGGAAAGTCTGAATTCAGAATCCATAACCGCGTTGGTCACCGGATACTGCTTGATGAATCTGTTCATTTTATTGTCCAAATTCGGTTTCATCTGTGCAAAACGCCGAATTTCGCTGCAAAGATACAATAGTTTGGGTATTTATGCCTAAATTTGCAGACTGCGAAAATTGTTAAAAAAGTACAGATTAATGGCAAATAACACGAGCAATTACGCTCTCACCATCATAGTTCCCGTTTACAACGAGGAGGAAAATATGGTAAGGCTCGAGAATACCCTTCTCGAATTCCTTCCGAAATCTCTGAAAAAGGCCTGCGTGCTCTTCGTGGACGATGGCTCCAGAGACCGCAGTCTCGTGAGAATCAGGGAATGCTGCACGCGCAACGAAGATTTCTTCTACATCAGTTTCGAGAAGAACCGCGGTCTGAGCGCCGCCCTGAAAGCCGGTATCGACTACACGGAATCCAAGTTCCTCGCATATATGGATGCCGACCTGCAGACCGCTCCGGAGGATCTGAACCTGCTTATGGAACAGATTGACAAGGCGGGCTGCGAGATGGCCATAGGAATACGCGCCAAGCGCAAGGACACATTCTTCAAGAAACTCCAGTCGAAAATCGCCAACGGCTGGCGACGTATGATGACGGGCGACGGAGCCCTCGACACGGGATGCCCGCTCAAGGTCCTGCGCACCGACGCCGCAAAGAAACTTCCCCTCTTCAAGGGTATGCACCGCTTCCTTCCGGCACTGATATTGCTGCAGGACGGAGGACGCTACGTCCAGGTGCCTGTCCGCCACTTTCCGCGTGAGGCCGGGAAATCGAAATATCACCTCTGGAACCGCCTCTGGGGGCCGTTCATCGACTGTTTCGCATACCGTTGGATGCGTAGCCGCTATATAAACTACAGAATAAAGGAAGGTAATCTGAGATGACGGCACATCAGCTGATACTCACGGGAATAGGGCTTCTGGCCCAGGGATTTTTCTCTGCCAGGATACTTGTGCAGTGGTACAAGTCCGAGAAGAGCAAATCCCTGCAGTCCCCTACCCTATACTGGGTGTTCAGCCTGATAGGGTCCTACCTGATGTTCCTCTATGGCTGGGGGCGCAACGACTTCTCCATCATAGTGGGACAGCTCATCACCTACTACATCTACATCTGGAACCTGAACGCGAAGGGACATTGGCAGAAACTGCCGGTGCTGCTGAAGACAGTCATCGCCGTCACACCTGTGGTCGCGATGTGTTTCGTGCTCAAGGACGCAAGGGAATTCTTCGAGAACTTCCTGAGCAACGACCAGATACCCGTATGGCTCGTCATCTTCGGGACCCTCGGCCAGACCATTTTCTCGCTGAGGTTCGTCTATCAGATCATCTACTCGGCACGCAGGCACCAGTCCTCGCTTCCGGTACAGTTCTGGGCCATCAGCCTGCTGGGTTCGGGCATCATCATCATCTACGGAATTTTAAGACTTGACATAGTACTCATACTCGGGCAGAGTTTCGGTTTCCTTTCTTACATCAGAAGTGTAATGATAGGTCTGAAAGCCCGGAATACAAGTGAAAAGCAATGAGACGACACCCTGTATTAGCCGGTATAATCTTCGTGTTCCTCTGCCTTCTTCCCCTTATGTCCGGCAGGGATTTCACACCTGACAACGAACTGCGATACCTCCAGATAGCAGATGAGGCCATCGAAAACGGCAGCGTCTTCACTTTCACGAACGACGGCAAGCCGTACGCCGACAAACCGCCGCTTTTCCTGTGGCTGGTGATGCTCCTGAGATTGGCCGCAGGCGAACATAACATTCTGCTTCTCTCGCTGCTCGCCTTCATTCCGGCAGCCGTAATCGCTTGTGTGATGGATAGATGGATGACTCAGGCATTCGAGCAGAAAGGACGCAGCGCCGATCCCGGGACGCGGCTGGCGATGGTGCTGATGCTGTTCACGAGCGGAATGTTCCTCGGGACCTGCTTTTTCCTGCGGATGGATATGCTGATGACGATGTTCATCATCCTCGCATTCTATTCATTCTACAGAAGTTACACTTTCGCAAGAAACGCACGGCTGCACAATTGGCTGCTGCCTGTCTGGATTTTCCTCGCACTCTTCACAAAAGGCCCCGTCGGACTGCTGATGCCGCTGATGGGCATAGCCGCGTTCCTTATCATCAGACGGGATGCGAAGCTGATGGGCAAATATCTGGGATTCAGAACTTTCGGAGTTCTTATCCTACTCTGCGCACTCTGGCTCGGAGGAGTCTGGTTCGAGGGAGGAAAGGAGTATCTGTATGAACTCACCGTGCATCAGACAGTGGGACGCGGCATAAACGCCTTTACGCACGCGAAGCCGTTCTGGTACTATTTCGAGGCGCTGCCGATAAATCTCGCGCCGTATGTGCTTTTCAGCCTGCCGATCATAATCGCCTCATATTTCAAATCTTACGGCAAGACCCGTACGGAGTCGCTGCTGCTTTGCGCCTCTGCCGTGACTTTCGTAATGCTTTCCTGCTTCAGCTCGAAACTCGCTATCTATCTGCTCCCGATTGTCCCTTGTCTGACATACTGCATTCCGCTGACCATCGAGAGACTGGGCTGGAGGGACTGGATGAACGCCTGCCTCAAAATCACGATCATCATTCTGGGACTCATCGGAATCCTCGGGCTGCTGGCTGTCACCCTGACGCCGAATCTTCAGCTGGCCTGGCAGCCGCTCCAGGACCTGCAGGCCCTGATTGCCGATATGCCGTTCCTGACATCCCCTGCCGTCATCACGGCCACCTCGATTCTTGCGGCCGGAAGCATTTTCAGTCTTATGCTGTGCTCAAACAGGGCGCACTGGAGCGCTCCGGTCGCAATGCTCGCAGCCACGATTCTTCTTACCGTCTTCGCCGCATCTTTCAGAATCAAGGATATCAACCCTTATATCGGTTACGGTTCCGTATGCGCAGAAGTCCCTGAATCAGACAGGGTTGTAACTCTCTTCGTGAAACGTTCGGAGAATATGAAAGTCTATCTGCACCGCGATGTCATCCGCTACGAAAAGGATGTGGACGCATTCCTCGAAGGCGAGGCGGAGACGGCGCAGCCGAGCACTCTCATCGTCACGACAAGCCGCATTGCGGATAATCCGCCGCTGCAGACATTCATCCAGACCCGCGCGCGCAGCACGACGCAGGTCGGAGACTACTCAATAATTGAATATTAATTAATTGGCCGCCCTGGAGGCGGCCAATTTCATATTGTTAACGGTTCAAATCATCCGCGCTCCTGATATACTTTGCGAGCTCCTCGTCGGTGAGGTCGTAATTGCTCATTTCGCCGGACATATAGCGGTCATAGGAGGACATATCCACGAAGCCGTGGCCGGAAAGGTTGAAGAGAATGGTCTTGGCCTCGCCGGTCTGCTTGCATTTGAGCGCCTCGTGAACGGTGGCGGCGATGGCGTGGCAGGACTCCGGAGCCGGGATTATGCCCTCGGTGCGCGCGAAGAGCACTCCGCAGCGGAATGTCTCGGTCTGCTCGTAATCCTGAGCCTCCATATAGCCGTCCTTCATCAGCTGGGACATTATGACTCCGGCGCCGTGATAGCGAAGGCCGCCGGCGTGGATGGTCGCAGGCTTGAACGTATGACCGAGGGTGTACATCGGGAGAAGCGGGGTGAGGCCGGCCTCGTCGCCGAAGTCATACTCGAACTTGCCTTTGGTGAGTTTCGGGCAGGACGCAGGCTCGGCAGCGATGAAACGGGTCTTGCGGCCCTCCAGGATATTGTGGCGCATAAACGGATAGGCGATGCCGGAGAAGTTGGAGCCGCCGCCGAAGCAGGCGATGACAATATCCGGGTACTCGCCCGCGAGTGCCATCTGCTTTTCGGCCTCCAGACCGATTACGGTCTGATGCAGGCAGACGTGGTTCATTACCGAGCCGAGGGTGTACTTGCAGTTCGGGGTGCTCACGGCGAGCTCGATGGCCTCGGAAATGGCGCAGCCCAGGGACCCCTGGTCATTCGGATTCGCGGTGATGATGTCCTTGCCGGCGCGTGTGGACATTGACGGCGAAGGAGTTACGGCAGCCCCGAAAGTCTGCATAATGGAGCGGCGGTAAGGCTTCTGGTTGAAACTGGCCTTGACCATATAGACGGCGCACTCGAGGCCGAACTTCTTTGCGGCATAGGAAAGGGCACCGCCCCACTGGCCGGCTCCGGTCTCGGTGGTGATATTGGTAACTCCCTGCTGCTTGGCGTAATACGCCTGGGCGAGGGCAGAATTCAGTTTATGCGATCCGGCAGGAGACACGCTCTCGTTCTTGAAATAGATGTGTGCCGGAGTGCCGAGCGCGGCTTCGAGTTCGTAGGCTCTTACGAGCGGGGTGCAGCGGTAGGCGGCATACTGCTCGCGGACAGGCTCGGGAATCGGAATCCATTCGTGCTCCCGGTCGAGTTCCTGGCGGGAGCATTCCTCACAGAAAATCGGGAAGAGGTCCTCCGGCTTCATCGGCTCGCGGGTGGCGGGATTGAGCATAGGGAGAGGTTTGTTCGGCATTATGGCCTGGATGTTATACCACGCCTGGGGGATTTCGCTTTCTGCAAGCATAAATTTCTTCTGTCTCATAATGTACTATAAGTTAAGTTGTTGATATTCTGTCCATTCTGTAGCGCCGGCATTTCGACAGGCCCAATGACCGCGCCGCTGAGTGTTATAAGGGAAAAGCCCTGTCGTAGTTCCTACGGCAGGGCTTCATATATACCACTATACATACGAGCGATGACCTCCTACGACTTTCTGAGCTGTAGAGAGCGCCACCACCAATATGCGTTATTTGTCATCATCTTTCGTTTCTTAAACTGGGTGCAAGTTAGATAAAGAATTTAAATAATCAATACATTTTTTAAATTTTTCAACAGACGCTGCGGATGCGCCCCGCATTTCCGGTATCCCGTAACCACAGAAAAGGGAACCTTACGGCTCCCTTTCTCTCAATGCTCCTCTCTCTTTTCATCGTGGCAGTGGCAGACGGAATTCATTCCGCAGCCACAGCAGCCGGAGCCTTTGCGCCGGCGCCGATGGGAGAAGAACAGGGAGGCAGCTACACAAATGATGACTGCCACCGAAACTAAAATACTGGTCAGATTCATTGTAAAAGCCCGGTTAATCAAATAGTCATTACATTACACAAAAGCTTCATACCCAAGTCCAGGTCTATTTACTATAACACAATAATAATCAAATCAAACGAACAGATGAGCCAGCAGGTAGGCCGCCCAGGCGCAGACCCAGGCGACGGCGCACTGGAACACCACTACATATATGGCCCATTTGTTTCCCAGCTCGCGGCGCACCGATGCGATTGCTGCCACACAAGGCGTGTAGAGCAGGCAGAAAATCAGCAGCGGCAGGGCTGTCAGAGGCGTGAGCGTGGCCGTGACGCCGAGCAGTTCCATCGTGGCGACCACGCTTTCCTTAGCGAGGAAGCCGGAAATCAGGGCCGTAACTATCCTCCAGTCACCGAGCCCCAGCGGAGCGAAGGCCGGAGCGATAAGCCCGGCAAGCTGCGCGAGCATACTCCCCTCTCCGTTCTCGACCATCTGGAAATGCAGGTCGAAGGTCTGCAGGAACCAGATGACCAGGGTCGCCATAAATATCACGGTGAAAGCGCGTGAAAGGAAGTCCTTGGTCTTGTCCCAGAGCAGATGCCCGAGGTTCTTCAGCTGAGGAAGGCGATAGTTCGGGAGTTCCATCACGAACGGCGCAGCTTCGGCGTTGCGCTCGATCTTCTTCATTACGAGAGCCACCACGACTCCCACGAGTATTCCAATGAGATAGAGGCAGATAAGCACCAGACCGCCGTGACCCGGGAAGAACGCGCTGCTCAGGAAAGCATAAATCGGAATCTTCGCCGAGCAGCTCATAAACGGAGTCAGCAGCACCGTCTTGCGGCGGTCGCGCGCCGACGGAAGCGTTCTGGATGCCATAATGCCCGGCACGCTGCAGCCGAGTCCGATGAGAAGCGGCACTATGCTGCGGCCTGAAAGGCCAATCCTGCGGAGCAGACTGTCCGTCACGAAGGCAACTCGAGCCATATATCCGCTGTCCTCCAGCAGTGAAAGGAAGAAGAACAGCACTATGATGATCGGAACGAAACTTACCACCGCACCGACCCCGCCGAAGATGGCATCGACCACCAGTGAACGGAGTGCCGGGGCCACGTCGGCCGTGGCAAGGGCCGTACCCACTATACCTCCCAGCCAGGTGATTCCCTTGTCCAGAAGGTCCTGGAGAGGGGCGCCGATCACATCTATCGAGAGCCAGATGGTCAGGGCCATCACGGCTACAAATATAGGAATGGCTGTCCAGCGGCCGGTAAGCACCCTGTCGATCTTTACGCTGCGGCGGTATTCCCGGCTCTCGTTGGGTTTTCTGACCGTGCGTTCGCAGAGGCGGCGGATGAAACTGTAACGCATATCGGCCATAGCCGCGTGACGGTCCATACCGCGCTCATCCTCCATAAGTTTGATGTCATCCTCGATGACTTTCTTCTCCTCATCTGTGAGGCCGAGACGGGCGCTGACCACCTCGTCTCCCTCGATAAGACGGGAAGCCGCGAAACGCGGAGGCATATTGGACGCGCCTGCGCGGCCCTCGACAAGGTCCATTATGCTGTGGATGCAGCGGTGGACCGCGCCTCCGAAGTCATTGCGGTCGCAGAAGTCCTGGCGCGCCGGAGCCTCCTGATAGCGTGCGACGTGCACCGCGTGCTCCACGAGCTCCTCGATGCCCTCGCCCTTCGCCGCGGAAATCGCGACGACCGGAATGCCGAGCAGGCGTTCCATTTCGTTCACGCGTACCGACCCGCCGTTGCCGCGGACCTCATCCATCATATTCAGCGCGAGGACCATCGGAATGCCGAGCTCCATCAGCTGGACGGTGAGGTAGAGATTGCGCTCTATATTGTTGGCATCCACCACGTTGATGATGCCTTTAGGCTTTTCGTTAATGAGAAAATCGCGCGAAACGAGCTCTTCGGAAGTGTAGGTCGAGAGAGAGTAGATGCCCGGAAGGTCCGTGACCAGAGTGTCCGGCGCCCCCTTGATGACGCCGTCCTTGCGGTCGACCGTGACCCCCGGAAAATTGCCGACGTGCTGGCTGGAACCGGTCAAGACGTTGAAAAGAGTCGTCTTGCCGCAATTCTGCTGTCCGGCGAGCGCGAAAGTGAGTTTTTCGCCCTTCGGAAGCGGATTCTCGTGATCTTTGGAGTGATATTTGCCCGCCTCGCCGAGACCCGGATGCGCATTGTGCTCGTGAAGCGAGAGGTTGTAGCCGAAATCGTCGGACTGCTCTGCCTCGCCTGTCGGACGGACCTCAATCTCAGCGGCTTCGCTCAGACGGAGCGAGAGCGTATAACCGTGGACAAGCACCTCGACCGGGTCGCCCATCGGAGCGTATTTCAGAATTTTTACGTCAAGTCCGGGAATCAGTCCCATATCCAGCAGGTGCTGTCTGAGCGCACCGCCGGCGCCTACCGCAAAGATCGTGGCGGACTGTCCCTGTTTCAAGTCTTTGAGAGTCATCTGCTTGCCTGTTTGCTACCGAATGCTTCGTGTAATTTCGGCTGCAAAGTTAGACAAGCCGCACGCGCGCGTCAATCACCAAAAATGGTGATTTTCCATACGATTCTGCAGGCCTTGCGGCCAATGCGGGATTGACTCTGAGGGTCAATATTGGGCGGAGCCCGCCTATCGCTTGATGGTGAAGCGGAAGCCGAGACCTCCGTCGTGCGGACGGTATGCGGTGATGCTGCCTTTGTGGAAGAGCACGGCGTTGCGTACGATGCTCAGCCCCAGGCCGGAACCGCCGGACGTGGCGCCGCGGTCTTCGCTCAGGCGGTAGAAGCGGGTGAAGATGCGGGAGAGTTCCTCCTCGGGAACGCCCTT
The DNA here is from genome assembly GCA_963604635.1 of Faecalibacillus sp. Classification (GTDB taxonomy): domain Bacteria; phylum Bacteroidota; class Bacteroidia; order Bacteroidales; family UBA932; genus Cryptobacteroides. Next base: position 4,663 of record CAVCRS010000048.1, on the reverse strand, counting down.
GCCGTTGTCGGAATAGTCGAACACTCCCTCATCGGTGTCGAACTTGACTGAAATCCTTACGCGGCAACCGTCCCCGGCGTACTTGATGCTGTTTTCCAGGAGATTGCGGAAAATCGCATAGATAAGATTGTAGTTCGCGCGTATATAGGCCGGTTTCATAAGATCCTCTACAGTTATCCTGTGCTCGGCAATCTTCTCCGAAAGTTCCTCCACGACCTCCTCGAAGCTGTCCCTGATGTTCACGGGCTCGAAATGAAACTGGTCAGGAGCCTCTTCCATCTTGGTAATCAGAGAGATATCATTGATCATTTCGGTGAGGCGGAGCGACTGCAGGTAAGAGCGCTCGATGAAGAAGCGGCGCTTGTCCTCCGGCAGGTCCGGATTGTTCACGAGAGTCTCGAGATAGCCCCGGATACTGCTCACGGGAGTTTTGAGTTCGTGGGAGATGTTGCCCGTCAGGTCATGCTTGAGCTTGCGGGCTTCCTCTTCAGCACGGGTGCGGGCTCTGTCGCGGGTGTAATCTATGATTATCCAGAGCAGAAAGGCGGCAAATAGAGCAATCTCAATGATTATCAATTTCATAGCTACTGTCCAGATAATAGCCGAACCCCGTACGGTTCTTCACCAGATTGTGATGACGTCCGAGTTTCTGACGGATGCGGGCGACATGCACATCGACAGTCCTGTCGAGGACATAGGGAGAGTCTTTCCAAAGTTCGCCGATGAGGGCGGCGCGGGAGAAATACCTGCCGGGGTGTCTGGCCAGAAGTGCCAGCAGGTCGAATTCCTTGCGGGAAAGCTGGAGTTCGCCGCCTTCCAGAGTCGCCTTCCCGGTCGAAGGGTCCATCTGCAGAGGTCCGACCCCAAGTGTTTCCCGGACGGCCTGCTGACGGCCCTTGCTTCGCTTGAGGACAGCCTTGACTCGTGCAAGGACCTCATTCACCGAGAACGGCTTGGAAATATAGTCGTCACCTCCGGCCGAGAAACCGGTAAGTATGTCATTTTCAGATGTACGGGCGGTGAGGAACACAATCGGGACCTCGCTTCCCATTTCAGTGCGGATCTTGCGGGCCATCTGGTAGCCGCTCAGCCCGGGGAGCATCACATCCAGCAGAATCAGTTCAATATCAGAGGTAAAGATTTCGAGTCCCTCTTCCGCAGAGGCCGCGCTCAGGACTTCATATCCGGCATTCTCCAGATTGAAGCTGAGAATCTCGCGGATGTCGGTATCATCCTCGACTATCAGAATTCTGTGCATATTATTCAGCGAATGCGTAGGAGAAGCCGTTCTGGACGTTCCAGGCGCCGCGGGTGAAATCAGGGACCTCGACAGGAGCATTGCCGTTCTCCATCGAAATCCTGCCAAGTTCAGTCAGACAGCACCACTCGGCCATATCATAGACATCCATATCGAGCGGGAGTCCGTTTCTGAGGCAATATATCAGGCGGTAGTCCATAATGAAATCCATTCCGCCGTGTCCGCCGACCTCCTTTGCGAGAGCCTCAAGCTCAGGGGTCAGAATCGGGCTGCGGTTCTCGTCGAGAAGAGCCTTGAGCTTTTCTCCGGAATAGATCACTTCACTGCCGAGGTTCTGATAATCTGCGGAAGCGCCTTCCGCGGCATTCTCGCGCAGACATACCTGCTGGACCGGATATTTCCCGACATAGCCTTCACTTCCGACAATCTGATACATACGGTTATACGGGCGCGGAGTCATCACGTCGTGCTCCACGAGGATGGTCTTGCCCTTTTCGGTGGAAATCATCGTCATTGTGAGGTCTCCGTTCTGAAAATCATCGCATTTCTCTCCGGTCTTGGCCTCGACGTGCTTCGGGCCGTTCACCGTCTTGGTTTCCATAGCGACAAGGGTCTTGAACCGGTCGCCTCTATGGATGTTCATAACCTGACATACCGGGCCGAGGCCGTGGGTAGGATAGACATCCCCCTTGTGGGTGCGGTTGAAATCGAGTCTCCAGTTGTCCCAGTATGCGTTCCAGAACGGATCCAGATTATGGTGATAGGAGCCCTCTCCGTGGATAATCTCGCCGAGCAGACCCTTCTGAGCCATCGTCAGGGCCGTCAGTTCAAAGAAGTCGTAGCAGCAGTTCTCCAGCATCATACAGTGTTTGCGGGTCTTTTCGGACATATTTATGAGAGCCCAGATATCCTCCAGGGATGCCGCCGCAGGGACCTCCACCGCCACATTCTTGCCGTGCTCCATCGCATAGAGAGCTACCGGAACGTGATGTTTCCAGTCAGTGCAGATGTAAACCAGGTCTATGTCATCCCGCTCGCAGAGCTCCTTATACGCCTCAGTGCTTCCGGAATATCCGGCCGCCTGCGGGAAGCCTCTGTCCTCCAGCGTCTTCTGAGAGCGTTCGACTCTGTCAGCCTCGACATCGCATACGGCGACGATCTTCACTCCCGGGACATAGGTGTAGCGGGCCACCGCGTCTGAGCCTCTCATTCCGAGGCCTACGAAGCCGACACGGACGGTGTCCATTGCCGGAACGGTAAGTCCGAGCACATTCTCCTGGCCGGCAGGACGCTGCGGAGTTTCGACTTTGATTATTCCCTGATTGCCGGGATTTGAACACGACACCGCCAGAGCAAGCAGCAATGCGGCAGATAATTTTCTGAGACTCATATTATGCAGGTTTGAATTACCCGCAAAGATAACTAAAATCTGGAATTCAGAAGCGCTTTCCGCCATTCTTCCGAAGTCTGTCCGCACGGCAAATGACGCACTTCCCAAAAGAATCGCTATATTTGCAGAATTGACAGAAACAATATGGCAGAGAGCAACTTTATAGACTACGTCCGCATATACTGCGCCTCCGGACACGGAGGAGCGGGGTCAACCCACTTATACAGAGCGAAATACGTTCCAAAGGGCGGGCCTGACGGCGGCGACGGAGGCCGCGGAGGCCACATTATCCTCAAGGCGAACTCCCAGTTCTGGACCCTCATCCACCTCAAATACCGCAAGAACGTGAAGGCTGAGGACGGAGGCAAGGGCGAAGGCGGAAACCGTCACGGAAAGAACGGAGCGGACATCACCCTCGACGTTCCTCTCGGGACGGTGGTAAAGGATGCCGAAACGGGCGAAGTCATAATGGAACTCGTGGAGGACGGAGAGGAGAAGATTCTCTGTCCGGGAGGCCGCGGAGGCCTGGGCAACAGCAACTTCAAGTCTCCGACAATGCAGACCCCGCGTTTCGCCCAGCCGGGCGAGGAGGGAGTCGAGGGTTGCTTCATTCTCGAGCTCAAACTGCTTGCAGATGTGGGACTTGTAGGATTCCCGAATGCCGGAAAATCCACTCTGCTCTCCACCGTCACTTCCGCCAAGCCGAAGATTGCGAACTACGCCTTCACCACCTTGGAGCCGAACCTCGGCATCGTGCGTTATTACGATGACCGTTCGTTCGTGATGGCCGACATCCCGGGCATCATCGAAGGCGCCCACGAGGGCAAGGGAATAGGAATCCGCTTCCTCCGCCACATCGAGCGCAATTCAGTCCTTCTCTTTATGGTATCCGCCGAGGAAGAGGACATTGCGAAAGCCTACGAGACTCTTCTGAACGAGCTGCGGGAGTACAACCCCGAGCTTCTCGTAAAGGACCGCGTATTGGCAGTGACCAAGTGCGACCTGATCGACTCCAGACAGGAGAAGAAGATACAGAAACAGCTCCCTGATGGCATTCCTGCCGTGCTTATCTCTTCGCTCAGCCAGAAAGGTCTCAAGGAACTCAAGGAAATGCTCTGGACAGCCCTGCACAGATGATCATTGACAGCCTTCATACCTGGGACCAGAATTTCACGCTCGCCATCAATCAGTTCCACAGCGAGTGGTGGGATGCGTTCTGGCAGTTCATGTCCGATGTCCAGGTCTGGTTTCCGCTCTACGTCATCGTCATTGTGATGCTGTTCGTCCACCTCGGGTGGAAAAAAGCGCTCATAGTGATGCTCTCGTTCGCTCTGACCATCTTCGTAACGGACCAGATCGCGAATCTCATCAAGGACAGCGTCACCCGCCTGCGTCCGTGCTATGACTACAATATGCTCAGCGGCGGACTCCACATTCTCGAGAAACGCTCCGGCTACTTCGGATTCTTTTCCGGCCATTCGGCCAATGCCTTCGGCTTCGCCGCTGCCTCTCTCATCGGCCTGCGCAATGACCGCCGCCAGCGCTTCATCGGCTACGGGGTGATGATCTACATCTGGGCGACACTCATCGCCCTGAGCCGTATCTTCGTGGGCAAGCACTATTTCGGCGACATACTTGTCGGCGCACTCGTCGGCAGCGCCCTCGGAGTGATTTTCGCGCTCGCCGCCAGATACTTCGTAAACAAAATACAGCGGACTCCGTCCAAGTGAAACGAAACCGTAACGGATTTTTAACAAAAATTTAATATCTTTGCAACCCGGTTTGAATCAGTCCGGGTTTTACTTACTAAGCAAGGATTGACTTATGAATTTCGGATTACTGGAAATTCTTACCCTCATAGGATCAGTGGGAATGTTCCTTTATGGAATGAAACTGATGAGCGAGGGTCTTCAGAAAGCGGCTGGCAACAAGTTGAGAAACATCCTCAACTTAATGACCGACAACAAGTTCATCGGTGCCCTCACGGGCGTCTTCGTCACAGCTCTCGTACAGTC
>CAVCRS010000047.1:0-25015 GCA_963604635.1 Faecalibacillus sp. | reverse complement strand
AAAAGATTAGGCGGCACCCTTCCCCAAAGGTGCCGCCCGGTATATAAAACGAACTTAACAAATAGACACGAAATGATGTTTCAAATGTCCGATGCAAATGTAGGGACTTTTATTTAATATCCAAACTTTTTCTTTAGAAAAATTAAAACGATTTTCACTTAAAAATTTTAACTCGTTGAATAACTTCACTATATATCGAAAAGAATTTTTTCGTTTCAAACGAAAATAAGGCCTCGCTACCTGAAAATCAGCCTCCCGACCCTCCGAAAATCCGGAAATGCAGCCCTGACGCACGCCGGCGGCATCTTGTCCGGCCCTGCGGCCAACCCCGGCCGATTCCGCCATCCCGCAGAAAATTCGCTGCGCGAATCCGAGAAACCGTTTAGGCAGGCAGTTCCGAAAATTATGCTAATTTTGCATTCCGGCATTGAGAGAAACTGTCGAGAATTGCTTCAGGAGGCATTTCAAAACAGCCACAGAAATAATAACCGGAATCACTACATCCCAATCACCATATGAGAACCATCAGAACCCTGATTATCACCGCCATACTGACCCTGTCCGTACAGCTCACGGCCGGTGCCGGCGAGTGGATCCGCATAAACCGGGTCGGATACCTTCCCGATGCGTCAAAGGTAGCCGTCTATATCAGCAACGACTCCGCCCTCCACGAAATCAGATCTTTCACTGTCATCGACACTGAGACCGGCGATACGGTCTATACCTCGGTTCCCGAAGACATCTGCAACACCGGAGCCACCGGAGAGCTCACCTCGACCTTCCGGCTGAATTTCTCAAAACTCACTCAGGAAGGCACGTACTGCCTCATAGCCAACGGAATACAGTCGCCGGCCATCCGGATTGGCACCCACGTCTATGACGGCAGCGCCGACTTTGTCCTGAACTATATGCGGCAGCAGCGCTGCGGATGGAACCCCTTTATGAAGGACAGCTGCCACGTCCGTGACGGCTACATCCGCTACCATCCGACCAAAGAGGGCCGTCACATAGATGTCCGCGGAGGCTGGCACGACGCCTCCGACTGCCTGCAGTACACCACCACTTCCGCCAACGCCATCTACCAGATGATGTTCGCCTATCAGCAGAACCCGGAAGCCTTCGGGGATGAATACCTTGCGGACGGGACCCCGGGAAAAAACGGCATCCCGGACATCGTCGATGAAATCTACTGGGGCCTCGACTGGCTGGACAGGATGAACCCGGAGCCTGGCGAATTCTACAACCAGATAGCCGATGACCGGGACCACGTGGGGATGCGTTTTCCGGCCAAAGACCACGCCGACTACGGCTGGGGGCCCAACTGCGGACGTCCGGTCTATTTCATCACCGGACAGCCCCAGCAGAGATACAAGGGCCTGAACGCCACGCAGGGAGCCGCCAGTACGGTGGGGAAATTCGCCTCGGACTTCGCACTCGGCTCACAAATCCTCGCCCCGTTCTACCCTGAATTCGCGGCAAAAATCGGGGCTAAGGCCGCCGGAGCCTATCAGATGGGCATCGACAAGCCGGGAGCCTGCCAGACCGTTTCTGTAGTCTCACCCTACATATATGAAGAGGACAACTGGGCCGACGATATGGAACTCGGTGCGGTGGAAATGTACCACAAAACCGGCGATGCGAAATACCTTTCCCAGGCCATAGAATACGCCAGAAGAGAGCCTGTCACCCCGTGGATGGGGGCTGACAGCGCGCGGCACTACCAGTGGTACCCGTTTATGAATATGGGGCATTATCATCTCATCAAGGACGGAAACTCCAGAGTCTCGCAGGAATTCATACGGAATTTCCGCTCGGGCATCGCCCGCACTTTCGAGAAGGCCGACGGCACCCCATTCCTCTACGGAATCCCGTCCATCTGGTGCTCGAACAATCTCACCGTCGCGATGCTCACCCAGTGCATTCTTTACCGTCAGACCACCGGCGACGAGACCTACAAGGAAATGGAAGGCGCTCTGAGAGACTGGCTTATGGGCTGCAATCCCTGGGGTGTCGCTATGATAGTGGAACTCCCCGGAGCGGAAGTCTATCCTACCCAGCCTCACTCCTTCATTCCGAAATTCGGACTCGGCAACACCACCGGAGGCCTGGTGGACGGCCCGGTTTACAGGACCATCTTCGAGAGCCTGAAAGGCGTGAATATGGAGGGCGGCATCAACTATCTGGACGTTCAGCCGGGTGTGATGGTATATCACGACAGCATTCACGACTATTCCACGAACGAGCCTACGATGGACGGCACCGCGTCGCTCACCTTTCCGCTTTCGGCCTATGAAAAGGAAGGCGCGATGCTGCGCGGCAGGGTGGAGGATAAGTACGGAGCCGTGACCAGGGTGAATACAAACGAAAAGAAGGTCTATCTCGTGTTCACCGCCCATTTCAGCACGGCGGACAAGGGTCGCTTCGAGAATTTCGACGGCGTAGTCCCGATACTCAACACTCTGAAAGCCAAAGGTGTAAAGGGCTCGTTCTTCCCGACAGGAGAGTGCTTCCGCCAGAGCAGGTACAGAAACGCAATAAAGCGCATAATCCGCGAAGGACACTATCTCTCGGGACACTCCGACAGGCACCTGCAGCTTTGCGAAGGCAGGAAAAACCTCGTAACTGCCGACTCGCTCGTGGCTGACATCCGCAATATGGAAGCCGAGATTGGCCGTTTCGGCCTGCAGAAAGAGCAGTACCGCTGGATGATTCCGCCGTACGAGAGCTGCAACGGTTTCTCTGCCTATATGCTTAAAGGCTTGGGCTACAAGCTTGTAGTTCCGACGCCGGGACTCGTGACGAGCCGCGACTGGATGGGCCCGGGCGCTCCGCTTTATACGAGCGCGGAGACGATGGTTCAGAATATCTGGGATTTCGATGACAGGTACGGACTTGACGGTGCGGTGATTCTGCTTCACGCGATGAACTACCCGGACAGGTCAAAGGAAGATCGCGTGTATAACCATCTGGACGAAATCATCGACGGTCTGCGCGGGCGCGGCTACAGTTTCGGCACTTTCAAGGAGTTATAGAGTCACATTGTCGCCAAAATCCGTGATTTTGTGGTGAAATCGGCGGGGAGTTTGGTGAAAATCTGCGCTTTTGGTCAAATTCCCGATACCTTTGCCCTATCTCTAAATCATTGGGTTATGAAAGTTATTGGAACGAATGTGCTGATTACCGGCGGAGCGTCGGGAATCGGAAAAATTATGGCCCGCATCTGCCTTGAGAAAGGAGCGGAGAACGTCATCATCTGGGATATGAACCAGACGAACCTCGACAGCACCCGCATCGCGCTCGGAGCAGTCAAGCCCCTGGTCAAAGGAGCGCAGCAGGGGCATCTGCACACTTACCAGGTAAATGTGACGGACAATAATGCCATAACGTCCACATATCAGAAGGTGAAGTCAGAGGTCGGGGATGTGGACATTCTCATCAACTGCGCCGGCGTCGTGCGCGGCAACAACACTTTCGACCGTCAGACCGTCCAGGACATCAATCTGACGATGGATGTCAATGCCACGGCTCCGATGCTTGTCGCCCTGCAGATCCTTCCGGATATGCTCCGCCGCAACAGCGGACATATCTGCAACATCGCTTCGGCCGCCGGTATGCTCGGAATGCCGAAGCTTTCCGTCTACTGCGCGAGCAAATGGGCGGTCATCGGCTGGACCGAGTCAATGCGTGTGGAGCTCAAGCAGGCCCACAGCAAGGTGAAAGTCACGACCGTCGCCCCGTACTTCATTAATACCGGAATGTTCGACGGCGTGAACTCAAAGATATTCCCTATCCTGGAGCCGGAAAAGACCGCCGCGAAAATCATAAAAGGCATAGAAAAGGACAAGTCCTTCGCCGGAATACCTTTCTCCTATCATTTCATCAGAATCTGCCAGGCACTCCTTCCGAACGTGCTTTTCGATTACTTCTTCGGAGACATTTTCGGCATCTATTCAGTTATGGACCATTTCACCGGAAGAAAACCCGCTCCGGAACAGAACGCGGACAAACAGTTATGGAAGAAACATCAGTTGAGCGCATAAATAAGATTCGCGAAGCACAGCGCGCCTATTTTCACAGCGGAGCGACTCTGGACGTCAGGACCAGAAAAGAGAATCTGAAACTCTTCGACAAGGCCGTCCGCAAGTGGGAGAAACCGCTCTGCGACGCCCTCTGGACAGATCTGCACAAGTCATACGAGGAGGCGTACCTCACCGAAGTCAGCATACTGCTCGGGGAGATCCGCACCCATATCCGCAAGATAGGAAAGTGGACCAGGCCTCAGCGCAAGCCTACTCCGCTGAAGCTTTTCCCTTCCTCCAGCAAGATCATCAGCGAGCCACTCGGCACGGCGCTGATCATTTCTCCGTGGAACTATCCGGTCCAGCTGCTGCTCACTCCGCTGGTGGGAGCCATTTCTTCCGGCTGTACGGCCGTTCTGAAGCCTTCGCCATACGTTCCGACAGTGTCGAAAGTCATAGAAGATATGATCCGTGACACTTTCCCGGAAGAGTACATCGCTGTAGTTCAAGGACATAGAAATGTCAACACCGCTCTTCTCGAGCAGCGCTGGGATATGATTTTCTTTACCGGCAGCCCTGTTCTGGGACGCACCGTGATGGCGGCGGCATCGAAGAACCTCACGCCGGTGGTGCTCGAACTCGGAGGCAAGAGTCCGTGCATTATCGACAGGGACGCGGACATAAAGACGGCCGCCAGGCGCGTGGCCTGGGGCAAGGCGCTCAATGCCGGCCAGACCTGCATAGCTCCCGATTATCTGATGCTGCACGAAGACATCAAAGATGAGTTCCTCGCCGCCCTGCGTACAGAATTCACAGCCCTTCTCGGCGAAGACCCGCAGAAGAGCCGGCATTTCGTGAGAATCGTCAGCGACAAGGCATTTGACCGCCTGAGCGGCTATCTCAAGGACGGCAAAGTGCTCTCCGGCGGCCATACGGACCGTTCGGAACGTTACTTCGAGCCGACCGTGCTCGACGGCGTGAGTCCTGACAGCCCGGTGATGCAGGAGGAGATTTTCGGCCCGATTTTCCCGGTTCAGACATTCAGGAATCTCGATGAGGTGATGGAGTTCGTGACCTCCCGCGAGAAGCCGCTCGCGCTGTACTACTTCGGAGGGAACGGGGATAAAGTGCTCAGACACACATCTTCAGGCGGCGCCTGCATCAATGACACCATTATGCACATCGCCAACGAGCACGTTCCGTTCGGCGGCGTCGGCAACTCCGGAATGGGCAGCTACCACGGCCGTCTCAGCTTCGAGGCATTCACTCACCGCCGCGCCGTAATCACCACTCCGGCCTGGCTCGACGTCCCGTTCCGCTATATGCCGTACTCGACGTTCAAGCTCGTGAAGAAACTTCTGTAGATATTGGCCGCCTCAAGCGGCCAATGTCGTATTGTCCTCCGGACTGTTAAAACACTCGGAAGAATTAAGGGCTGACTAATTTCTGGAGCGAAGCGACCCTGGGGTCTGGGGGATATGGCCCCCAGTGCCCCATAGGGGCTGTCACGAAGTGACTGAGGGTAGAAAACTAAAAGGAGGCTGACTTTTTAGTCAGCCTCCTGCGTTTCAGTTGGAACTGAAGTACTAATATCCAGGATTCTGGTAAAGTCCTTCAGGGTTGAGGATATGCTGGGTATGCGGTATCGGAAGATAATAGTCCGCATCGCTGTACTCGGTAGCTCCGTCAGCCTTCATCAGCGAGCTCATTTCAGCCTTCGTGTAGCCGCGCTTCATATCGCTGTAAGCCTTGAATTCGTATGCGAATTCTCTCTGACGCTCCTTGTAGATGGCATCGCGCAGAGCTGTACCTGAAGGCGTCACGCTCGCAAGTCCGGCACGGCTGCGGACCAGGTTGAGGTACTTCTGGGCATTGGCCGCATTTCCGCTGTGATAATAAGCTTCTGCAAGCATCAGCGCCACATCGGCATAACGGAGGACCACATTGTTGCATCCGTAGTAACCTGAAGCGTCGAAATCACGGTATTTGAGAGTATAGTAAGTCTCGTTCCCTTTGTGTGAACCGAGAGCCAGCAGTTCCGACATACGGAGGTCACCCGCCTCGCTGTACAGTTTCAATGTGGTGTTGTACGGCATAAAATGTCCTCCGGAAGTAGCCTTTGCGTTGACTTCCTTTGATGAATCATAGATGTCGGTAGGACGGAACTGGGTGTTGTAGCTCGAGTTTGCGGAATTCGATCCGCCGACAAATGCAAGCTGGAATATGCCTTCGGCCGCTTTCGCCTGCCGGTCAACGTCCCAGATCTCAGTGAGGCTTAATTTCGTGAAATCCGCAAACGGCGCTTTGCTCCACGCGGCGGTCAGCTGAGTTATGGCAGTATTGCAAAGCTCGGACTTCCGGGATGAAAAATCTTCATCTGTGGCCATCTGGAGAGCGGCTTTGGCCCAAAGCGCTTCGGCGGCGACTTTGGATGCCCTTCCGCAATTGTCCTCCGACTGGAGGTCAGGGAGCTTGCTGGAAACGACAAACTCGCAGTCATCGAAGATGGCCTGATATACGACATCTTTCGGCTGGCGGACATTGGCCTCGTTTACCTCGGCGAGGGTCTCAAGCTTCTGAAGGACAACCGGCACCGGACCCCAGTCGCAGACGAGGGTATAGTAGCACAGAGCGCGCACGAACCTGACTTCAGCTTCAATCTGCGATCTGACATCCTGAGAAGAATACTCGATGTCATCAATATGCTTGAGGACCACGTTGGCGCGGTCAATGCACTTGTAGATGGCATTCCAGCGGCTGAGCACCATCTGGTTGCTGGCCTGGACCGTACAGTTGTCGAACTGGGCATTTTCGCCTCCGCCGACACCCGTGTCAGGATAAGTGAGGAATCTCGCCTTGTTGTCCTCGAAATAGCAGGCGTTGCTGCCGAGGAAATTGGACTCCTTGAGAACTGCATATACTCCGTTCACGGAATTCTGGATGTCCGAGACTGAAGTATAGTAATTGGCCGTGGTTACGGAATTCGGATCTGAAAGGTTCAGAAAATCGCTGCAGGATACAGCCGCAACCGAAATAGCGAGTATTGTAAGGAATTTATTGTGTTTCATTGTCATATTCTTTTAGAAAGTAAGCTTGAAACCGCCTGTGATAACTCTTGCCACAGGATATGAACCCCAGTCGAAGCCCGGCATCATATTGCCGTTGGACTTGGTCTCGGCTACGGTCTTTCCTCCTGTAGCGTACTGGTCAACCTCCGGGTTGAATCCGCGGTAGTTGGTGATAGTGAAGAGATTGTCTCCGTTTATATAAACGCGGAGTCCCTGGATGTGGAGCTTGTCGCAAATCTGTTTCGGGAAGTTGTAACCGATGCTTGCTGTGGACATACGGAGGTAGTCGGCATCATCGATGTAGCGGTCGGAAACCTTCATACCGGTATTCTTGTTGCCGTGACGGAAAGCGCGCGGAACACTGCCGTTGCCCGGATTTTCATCGCTGCGCCAGCGTTCACGCACGATACCGTACTGGTTGCCTGAGCCTTCCATATTGTAGCAGTAGTAGTCATTGAAGTTCACAATCTGTGCGCCGACCGAGTAGGTGAATCCCATAGAGAAGTCGAAGTTCTTGTATGTGAGGCCGGTGTTGAAACCTCCGGTGAAGTCCGGATAAGGGCTGCCGACGATTTCGCGGTCCGCTTCAGTAATCTTGTTGTCACCGTTCGCATCATTGTAGATCACGTTGCCCGGGGACAGATACTCCATTGCGTAGTCAGGAACTGCAGGTCCCTGGAGAGTATAGCCTGCAGGGAAAGATTTACCGTTGGCTTCGTAAACGGCACGGTCTTTCAGCACATTCTGATAATCGGCTTCTGACATTATGCCATTGGTCTTGTAGGCAAGGAATGAACCGATAGGATAGCCGACCTTGGTCACGTGGGTCTGCGCGGAGCGCATTGTGGTGTTGTAGATTTCCTCCACACCCTCCGAGAGGTAGAGAACCTTGTTCCGGTTTACGGAGATGTTTGTGCCGACTGTCCAGGTGACAGGGCCTTCGAGAATGCGAGCGTCCAGCTGGATGTCGAATCCCCTGTTCTGAATCTTGGAATCTCCCAGGTTGGTGGTTGTGGATGTGGAACCGGAAATGGACGGGATGCCAAGCTGGTAAAGCACATCGGACGAATGGGAATTATAGTAGTTCCCGATGAGGTTGAGGCGTCCGTTGAAGAAAGCGAGGTCAAGACCGATGTTGGTCTGCTTCGTGGTCTCCCAGCTGAGGGTAGGATCAACGAATCCGGACTCGTAGGAAGTCGAGACAATGCTGCTTCCCATCGCGGTGGTACCTGTTCCGATGGTCGCGATTGACGCGTAATTGCTGATGTTGTTGTTTCCGCTTACGCCCCAGCTTGCGCGGAGTCTGAATTTCATTCCCGGAAGCTTGTCCTTGAGGAAAGGCTCATTGGAGAATGTCCAGCCTGCGGAGATGGAAGGGAAGTAACCCCATTTGTTCTTGGAACCGAAGCGGGAGGAACCGTCTGCCCTGAAGCTTCCTGTAAGACTGTATCTGTCTCCGTAAGAATAGTTTACACGGGAGAGATAGGAAAGGAGATTGTACTCGTACCTGTCGACTCCATATTCCTGGACGGATTTGGAATCTACAGTGGCGCTGATGTCCTGGATTCTGTTGTCCGTGAACTGAGTGGCCATAATGCCGATGCCGGTGTAGGTGTTGTCCTGTACGGTGAAACCTGCAAGCGCATCGAGACGGTGGTCTCCCCATTTGTGGTTGTAGGATGCGGTGAACTCTCCGAGGGAGTCCTGATTCTTCATTGTCCTGGAAATCGCGTAGTGGCCGGAAGTCTCGAGAGCGCTGTTGTAAGCGATTGTGGATCCTTTACCTATGCTGTTCTGGCGGAACTTCGTATAAGTCTGGTCATACCAGAGGCGGCCGATCTGTGCCTTGAACTTGAGTCCGTCGACAGGCTCCCAGGTTGCGGATACCGTGAGGTTATGCCTTACTTTCGTATTGTGGATTGGGAGGTCCTGTGCGACTACAAGAGGTGATTCCGATGAGTTGATACCCCAGTTCTTGGAGAAGAAGTTCATCCACGAACGTGCGAGAGAGCCTGCGGTATTGTACGCGGCCCAGTCGGATGCGTACTGGTTGCCGTTGTTGTTGGCAATCGCCCAGGCCTCTTCGCCCGTGAGGCTTTTGTCATTGTATGCCGGGAAGTTCGGAATCGCCACGAGACAGCCCTGAGTTGCGCCGTCGATACCTTCCGATCCTTCTCCGCCGTCGTTGCTTCGTCCGTAGGTCTTGACCTCACGGGTCTTGGTGTCGGTAAGAGAGTAGTTCGCCGACATCGAGAGACGTTTCGAAATCTTGGCGTCAATGTTCACGCGGGCATTGATCTGCTGATGGCCTGAAGGGGATATGATACCGTCCTGGTCAAGGTATCCCAGGGAAGCCATATACTTGATGTTGGAGGAACCGCCGGCTACGCTGACATTGTGGCGCATTATTCCGGCTGTCGTGAAGTACTCGTCCTGCCAGTCGGTATCGTACTGGAATGCTGTGGAAGCGTAGTCGTTTTTGCTGAAATCCCAGAAATAAGGGGAAAGTCCGATGTTGTCCACACCCTGGTTGATGCCGACGGCCTTGAGCTTGGCTACACGGGTGGCATTGTCATCTGTGGCATCGTATGTGATTCCGCCTTTCTGGCAATATGCCCAGTAGGAGTTGTTTCTGGCTTCGACATAGAGTTCGGCAAATTCGCGTGCGTTGAGCAGATCGATTTTGCGTCCGAGCGTCTGGACTCCGTATGAGAAATCGTATGTCACGGTGGCGCGTTCGCTGTCCTTGCCCCTCTTGGTGGTGATGAGAACCACTCCGGATGCACCGCGGGAGCCGTAAATGGCTGCGGATGCGGCGTCTTTCAGGATTTCGATGCTTTCGATGTCATTAGGGTTGATGAAATCATCGTCGGATACAGGATATCCGTCCACGACATAGAGTGGGGCTGTGCTGGCAGTCAGGGAGTTGACACCGCGGACGCGGATGTTCACACCTGCTCCCGGAGCTCCGTTGGACTGGCGGATCTCCACGCCGGCCACACGGCCGACAAGAGCCTGTCCCACGGTAGCGGTGGATTTCTGAAGTTCATCGCTTTTTACGGACGCGATGGATCCGGTGAAGTCGCTCTTGCGCATCGGAGCGTATCCCACGACGATGGTTTCTTCTAGGAACTGGGTGTCTTCGACCATCACGATGTCGATTCTGGTCCTTCCGGCCAGTTTAACCTCCTGGGAAATGAATCCGAGACAGTCATATACGAGTGTCTCTCCTTCTGAGGCCGGGATTGAGTATGTTCCGTCGGCCTCTACAATGGTTCCCCGGGTTGTAGTGCCTTTGACTATGACGCTTGCGCCCACCAGAGGCTCACCCGCCTCAGACTTGACAGTACCGGAGATCACAGTCTTATCTGTCTGGGCATACAGGGAAATCCCGGAGAATGCCAATGCACAGATAGCTGCAATGATTCGCAAATAGATTCTCATAACAGATTGTGGTTGTTTGTATTGTTAAGTGTAATAAATGGTGTCGTCCTACTTTGGGGACGTGCCGGCCAATGCCGGTCCGGCTCGTTTTAGTGTGGTCTTGGGTTATGTTGAATCGTTTTGGGGATGCAAATATAATAATATTTTGCTCCCTTGAAGCGTTTTTATTGTGAAATTTTGCGGGGGGGGTAATGCAAGTAGTTGATATACAGGCCGTTAACCAAAAATGTCTTTCGGGCCATAAAAATCCCGGTCCGGATAAACCCGAATCAGGAAAATACACTATCATTTTATTTCATCTCCAGTAGGGAGCGGAAATGGCGAAATCCTCTCCCTGCTGGAAATGCGACAGGCCTTTCGGGGCTCTGCAGCGCATTCGCGGCTTCCAGTAGGGAGCAAAAAATGCGAAATCCTCTCCCTGCTGGATTTCAGACATCACGTCCATCAGGCGCTCCGAAACAGACTGTTTATGCGCGCTCGCGAATCCAGGCAGTGTCCATAAGGTCCGCGAAGCGCGAAATGACCTCATCGGCACCCGCTTCGCGCAGCTCGGCTTCAGTCGAGTTGCCGTAGGTCACGGCGCAGGTCGAGGCCCCGGCGCGGACTCCCATCAGGATGTCGAAAGGCATATCGCCCACGACTAGCGAGTCTTCCGCCTTGATGTTCAGCTCTCTGAGCGTATAGAGCACCGGCTCCGGGTCGGGCTTGTGCTTTGTGACATTGTTCGCGCCGACGATGAGGCTCATCAGACCGTCGAAACCGAAATCCTGGAGGAACGACACCAGCGAGCGGTTCGAACGCGATGAGGCGACGGAGAGCTTGAATCCCTGATCGTGCAGGCTGTGCAGAGTCTCGGTGACTCCCGGAAAAACCTTTGGCGTCAATGCTTTGCGGTTTTCTTCGAAAAGTCTGCGATACTCCAGCGCACAGCGGTTGAACTCCTCCTCGCCCATATCAGGGTAGATCGCGTGGAAACCCTGCGCAAGCGGCAGCCCGATAGTCGCCGCGCAGGTCGCCTCGTCAGCCACCGGCAGCCCCATATGCTCCATCGTCATCTGATATGTTCTCACAATAGTCTCGCGGGTATCGCATATTGTCCCGTCGAAATCCAAGATAATCAATCCTTTGCTCATAATCTCAAAAGCGTCATCAAAAACCTGCGCGAAAATACGGCAGATTTTGTAAAAATTGCACGAAACTATGTGCAATTTTGAACAAGGCCTGTGTGGAAAAATTACCGCAAAATTACCTAACAAAATGCCACAAAAATACCTAATGAAATACCACAAAAATACCTAACGCCATTGGATATTTCATAATATTTGATGATATTTGCATGCACTATAATATGTTTGATATGCAATATCTTAAAAGAAGCGCAGATGAAGTTTTGAGCCTCCAGTTAGCATCCTCTGGAGCGGTGTTGATTGAAGGGCCAAAATGGTGCGGAAAAACAACTACCGCAGAACAGCAGGCGAAGAGCATTATCCGCCTTCAGGATCCGGATATGCGCGAGAAATATCAAGCGACCATAGCGGTAAAACCTTCTCTTCTTCTCGCCGGTGAAACTCCCCGGCTTATAGATGAATGGCAGGAGGCACCCGTACTTTGGGATTCTGTACGGACTGTCGTTGACAGCAGAAATGAATTCGGTCAATTTATTCTCACCGGGTCAAATTCAATTGATCCCAGTAAACGTAAGTTGTTTATAAAACATTCAGGCAGCGGCAGAATCGCCAAGATGCAGATGATTCCTATGAGTCTTTATGAATCGTTGGAGTCCAATGGTAAAATTTCTCTCAAGGAATTGTTTGACTTGCCTGACTTGGACATAGATGGTGTCAATAGCGACATGTCCATCGAGCAATTGATATTTGCCGCCTGTCGTGGCGGATGGCCCGCGTCGCTGAACGCCGAATTCGACAAGGCAAAGCTTCAGATAGCAAAGAATTATGTGCGTTCGGTGTGTGACACGGACATATCAACAGTGGACGGCGTCAACAGAAGCGAAAAGGTGGCCAAGGCAATCATTAAGAGTTATGCGCGCAACATATCAACCCTTGCCAAGAAAAGTGTCTTATTCACCGACGTCAACGAGCATTTGGAAGGTGTCAGCATGGCTACATTTGACACATATCTGGACGCGTTTCAGCGGTTGTTTGTCATACAGGATGTCGAAGCCTGGAGTCCTGCCATACGGTCCGCTTCGGCGATACGTCGTGGACTTAAACGCGAGCTGGTAGACCCGTCTATCGCTGTTGCGGCTTTAGGTTTGTCTCCGGAAGTTCTTTATACGGATTTGAAAACATTTGGATTCCTGTTTGAGTGTATGGCCATACGAGATCTTAAGGCTTATTCTATGCCGTTGGGTGGCTCAATTTCATATTATCATGACAGGTATGACCTTGAAGCGGATGCCGTTCTTCACCTCGAAGACGGAAGATATGCTCTTATCGAGTTTAAATTGGGAAGCCGTGAAATAGAAGAAGGGGCCGAACACTTGAAGGAGATAAAAATGTTGGTGCGGGAGCATAATAAGATTGAGAAACAAATCCAGCTTCGTGAACCGGATTTGCTGCTTGTCATTACAGGAGGAGAAATCGCCTATACTCGTCCGGATGGGGTCAAAGTCATTCCTTTAGCCTGTTTGAGAGGCTGATTCCAGAACATTGCCGACGGAGGCGGCGGTGACGAGGCTCGGCGAGAGCTCAATCTGGGTCGTGCTGCAAATCTGTGGGTATAAATATTTGTAGAAAGCCTGAATCAAGGGTAACTTTGTGCGAAACAAAAGCCCTTGAACATGTCACAGGAACTACAGGATTTGTTTGTAAAGGCGGCCGGCCCGTGCACTGCTGAGGGCCGACGGCCAATCAGGACCCCAGCACGATAAGCACCATACCCGTGAGCAGGACCGCGAGGTCGAGTGCTTTCGCGCGTATGTTCTTCTCTTTAAATAGTATAGCTCCGAAGATGAACGGCACGATGACGCTGCTGCGGCGTACGATGGACACGATCGAAAGCATCGTGTCAGGGCAGCTCAGGGCATAGAAATAGAGAAAATCCGCGAGGGTGATGAGCACGGCAATCAGAAGCAGCGTCCAGTCCCAGCGGAAAGGCTTGAACCACTCCGACGCCACCCTTGAGCGCCTCGCGGCCTGCTCTTCGGACAGTGTCCTGCGCCCCGTCCAGAGTTTCATCCCCAGCAGCAGAAGCGCCATTATCAGAGTGATATAGACATTCGTCCAGCTCTGCACGAAAAGCGGCTCCAGCGACTTCATTATATGCCTGTCATACAGCGCACTGCCTACTCCGGTCGCCACGCTTACCGCAAGGCACAGCATCCCGCGGCTCCTCACAAAACTTATCCCTTCGCGTCCGCTCGTGCGGCTCAGCATAAAGAGCGCATAAAAGGAAATGATGCTGCCGGCCCACTGCAGACCGTTCAGTCTCTCCCCGAAAAGCAGCAGCGAAAACAGCAGCACGAACACCGGCCGTGACGCCTTCACCATACTGACCGTAGTCAGCGGCAGCAGCTGCATCGCCATCAGCCCCGAAACCCAGGACGAAGTGACTATCAGGGCTTTGAGCACCAGCTTGAGGTGGTCCCCCGCCGACCCGTGGCTCAGGAAAGCCGCGAGCAGCAGCGAAGAGAAAAGCGTCGAGAAGAACAGCACGTGCAGAACGTCGTTGCTCTTCAGCGAATGCTTCTTCGCCACGTCGTAGAAGCCAAGAAAGACAGCCGACAGTACCGATGCCCAGACCCACATAACCGACTAAAGTGTCTGTCCTCCAATGAATTCCCTCATAATCGAGGTCGGCGGAATAGCCGCGATCTCCTCCGGCTTCAGAGTAGTCAGATGACGCATATAGCTCAGCAGACTCTGCGCCTTCTCATAGGCAGGCGACGATTCGCTGATTCCGCAGAGCAGCGGCTCGGCGTAGTAGCGAAGCAGCGGAATATCGTAAAGCATTGAGGAATTGAACACTACCTCGGCATTTTCCTCGTACGGGAAGATGTTCAGAGTCTCTCCGCGGCGCACGCTCGGCCAGCGCAGGATGTTCGTTTCAGGCGAGATTCCGCGCGTGCGGTTGTCGCGCACGATGCGGCGTATCAGACGTTTGTCAGTAGTCGAACAATGCACTTTCTCTCCTCCGTCGAGTGCCGACAGGGCGGAGATATAGACCTTGAAAATCCTGTCCTGATCCACCGCCGGAGTGAGCGCAGGATTCAGCGCGTGGATACCCTCCATAAAGAGTATGTCATTGGGCTCCAGCTTCATACGGCGGTTCTCATCCATAACGCTCTGCCCGTGCACGAAATCGTATTTCGGTATGACCACTTCGCGTCCCGCGAGCAGGTCGTTCAGGTTCTCATTCAGCAGCTCGACATTCATCGCTCCGAGACACTCGAAATCCTTCTCCCCGTTCTCATCCACCGGAGTGTCCTCGCGGTTGCGGAAATAGTTGTCCAGCTCGATCACCTTCGGATTCAGCCCGAGCACGCGTGTCTGCTGGGCAATCCGCAGCGAAGAGGAGGTCTTGCCGCTCGACGAAGGCCCCGAAATCATTATGATGCGCGACTCGTGCCTGCGCCAGTAAACCTGATTCGCGGCCTCGGCGTACTTGCGCTCCTGCCGTGCCTCGCAGAGGTTGATGAGCTCTATTCCCTGGCCTGCGGCCAATGCTGCATTGACTTTGTCGACTGTATCGACTCCGATGGCGGAGCACCAGTCCTTGTATTCCTGCCTTGCGGCTTCAATCTTGTTCATAACACTTCTTTAATATACGCTCCGGTGGCCGAATCCGGGTCCTGCGCGACCTGTTCGGGAGTGCCCTCGGCGACAATCCGTCCGCCCCGCGCTCCGCCTTCCGGTCCCATATCTATAATCCAGTCCGCAGACTTCAGCACATCCAGGTTGTGTTCGATAATTACTACTGTATTCCCCTGATCCACGAGCTGTTGCAGCACGTTCAGGAGCACCTTTATATCTTCAAAATGCAGGCCCGTCGTCGGCTCGTCCAGAACATAAAGTGTCCTTCCGGTCGCTTTTCTGTATAATTCGGCCGCAAGTTTCATTCTCTGGCTCTCTCCGCCCGACAGGGTGACGGACGACTGGCCCAGCTGCACATAGCCCAGGCCCACATCCACGAGGGCTTTCAGTTTCTGCGCGATCTTCGGGATCTCGCGGAAGAACTCGTAAGCCTGGGAAATCGGCATCTCAAGCACCTCGGAGATGTTCTTGCCCTTGTATTGCACGGCGAGGGTGTCCTCCTTGTAGCGCTTGCCGCGGCACTCGTCGCAGACCACGTTCACCGACGGCAGGAAATTCATCTCAATCACCTTGATGCCCGCGCCTTTGCAGGCCTCGCACCTCCCGCCCGAGACATTGAAAGAGAAGCGTCCGGCCTTGAAGCCGCGCACCTTCGCATCCGGCGTGCTCTCGAAGAGCTGGCGGATGTCGTTGAACACCTCCGTGAACGTCGCCGGATTGCTTCTCGGACTTCGTCCAATGGGGCTCTGGTCTATTTCAATGAGTTTGTCGATCTCCTCCAGCCCGACGATTTCGGCATAGGGGAGTTCGTGCTCCTTCGAGCGGTAAAGCTTCTTTTTCAGCACCGGAACCAGTGTCTCGTTTATGAGGCTGGACTTTCCGCTGCCGCTCACTCCGCTCACTCCGATGAGGCAGCCGAGCGGCAGACGCAGGGTCACATATTTCAGGTTGTTGCCCGTCGCGCCCTTGAGTATCAAGAACTTGCCGTTCCCGCTGCGGCGCTGCTCCGGCACCGGAATGCAGTTCTCCCCCCGCAGATACGGCAGCGTCACGCTGTGAGTGTCGATATTGGACGCGTCAGCGGCCTGAGAATTGGTATTTATATTGGACGCGGATGCGGCCACAGGAACTTTTCCGTTGTAGCAGATGCGGCCGCCGTTTTCGCCCGCGCCGGGACCGACGTCCACGAGCCAGTCGGCCGAATTCATCGTCTCCTGGTCGTGCTCAACGACTATGACCGTGTTCCCCTCGTCACGCAGCTTCTTCAGCGAGGCGATGAGTTTGCGGTTGTCCCTCTGGTGGAGTCCGATGGACGGCTCGTCGAGTATGTATATGACATTCACTAACTTAGATCCGATCTGGGTGGCGAGGCGGATTCTTTGGCCCTCGCCTCCGGAGAGCGATGCGGTCGCGCGGTCGAGCGTCAGGTAGTCCAGGCCCACGTCCAGAAGGAATTCCACGCGGTCGCTGAGTTCCTTGAGGATGTCGCGCGCGATGGCGTTCTCGCGGTTGCTGAGTTTGGCGGGAAGGCTCGCGAGCCAGTCGCGCAGGGCGGAGATTTCCATCGCCGCGACCTCGCTTATGGTCTTGCCGTCGATCTTGAAGTAGGACGCGTTCTCGTTGAGGCGCGTTCCGCCGCAGACCGGGCAGGTTATCTTCTCATCGATGTCATCTATAAGTCCTTGATAGCTGACCATTTCGCTCGTGGCTCCCTCGCCTATGAGATAGAGTTCGTCGGAGCCGTAGACCAGCAGCGACACGGCCTCGTCCGGCAGTTCGGCGATGGGGGAGTAGAGCGAGAAATTGTGCTTGCGTGCGATTGCGCGGATGATTTCGCATTTGCGGGTTTCTCGGAGTCTGCCCAGCGGAACGATTCCGCCCTCCGCGACGGAAATGTTGCGGTCGGGGATAATGCTGTCGATGCTGACGTTCACTATCTCTCCAAGTCCCTTGCAGTGAAGACAATAGCCCTCGGGGCTGTTAAACGAGAAGGAGTGCGGGGCAGGCTCCTGAAGCGATATTCCGCTCTCCGGATCCACGAGCTGCTTGCTGAAATGGCGGAGCCTGTCTCCGTCCATAATCGCGATGGTTCCCTTGCCGAGGGTCAGGGCTCTGGCGACCGAATCGCGGATGCGCTTCTCATCGCCCTCGCCGGGCTTGAGCTTGTCCACGACCACTTCTATGAAGTGCGCCTTGTATCTGTCCAGGGCGTCCAACTCGTTGAGGCTGAAGATCTCGCCGTCGACGCGGGCCTGCGTGAAGCCCTTTTTGCGGAGCTGCTCGAAGAGGTCTCTATAGTGTCCTTTGCGGCCGCGCACGAGAGGGGAGAGCAGGATGCACTTGATGCCGTGGTACTCCTGCATTATCAGGTCCACGATCTGCTCATCCGTGTAGCGGACCATCTCCTTGCCGGTCACCGGGGAGTATGCGTGCGATGCGCGGGCATAGAGCAGGCGCAGGAAATCGTATATCTCGGTGATGGTCCCGACAGTCGAACGCGGGTTGCTGCCTGTGGTTTTCTGCTCTATGGCGATGATGGGGCTCAGGCCTGTAATATCTTCGACTTCAGGCTTTTCGAGTATCCCCATAAAATGCTTTGCGTAAGGGGAGAGGGTGTTCATATAGCGCCTCTGGCCTTCGGCGTAGATCGTGTCGAATGCCAGAGAGGACTTGCCGCTTCCGCTCATACCCGTGATGACCACGAATTTCTTTCGCGGGATGCGTACATCCACGTTCTTCAGATTATGCGAACGGGCGCCGGTGATTTCGATGAACCCCTTGTCTTCCATATCAGATGCTGATGCCGTCGACGCTGCCGTCTTCCGACAGCTCGTTGAACGGCTGCAGGAACGGGTTCGAGGTGCGTTCGGTGCTGATGTCGGTGCTTTCCCCGTGTCCGGGATAGACCTTCGTGTCTCCGTCCAGAGGTATAATCTTCTCCATCAGGGACTTGATCTCGCTGTCATAGTCACCTCCGTACAGGTCGCTGCGGCCTATGGCGCCGGCGAAAAGGCTGTCTCCCGAGAAGAGAATCTTCTCGCTTTCGCAGTACCAGCACACGCTGCCCGGACTGTGGCCCGGGGTGGCGATGACCTTCCATTCGCAGCCGATTACATTAACGGTCTGTCCGTCAGAGATATTCTGGCTTTCGAAAGTCAGATCCACACCCCTGAAACCATAGCGGAGCATCGACTCGCGGTGCTTTTCCGCCACGTCCCTGTCCACTTCGCTGAAATAGGTCGGGACGTTCTCGAAATGCCTCTGACAGTCCTTCAGACCATAGATATGGTCTATATGACCGTGGGTCAGGAATATGGCTTTCACCTTCAGACCCTCAATGGCGCTGAAGAAAGTGTTCTTCTCCTCCAGACAGCAGTATGCGGGGTCCACTATCACCGCCTCGCCTTCCGGATTCGACACCACCCAGCAGTTCTCTTCGAAAGGATTGAAGATGAATCTTCTGACTGTGAGCATATTAGAGCGAAGCGATGTTCTTAGGGTTGCAGAGTGCCTTGCCTTCCGCCGTGTATGCATACTCGATGCGGTCGGCATAGAATTTCTCCACCTTGCCGCGTACGATCTTCGATGTGGTGTTCATCATTCCGTTCTGCTCCGAGAACGGCGTGTCAGCCACGATGATGGCGGCAGGAAGCCACTTCTCAGGGAAGAGTCCCTCGTGGATGCCTCCCTTGCGGTATGAGTCCACCTCGCC
The DNA here is from genome assembly GCA_963604635.1 of Faecalibacillus sp. Lineage (GTDB taxonomy): Bacteria > Bacteroidota > Bacteroidia > Bacteroidales > UBA932 > Cryptobacteroides. The sequence goes on along the minus strand of CAVCRS010000047.1, from coordinate 6,000 downwards.
CTGCAGGATTTCCAGCTGGGCTTTCTTTCCTTCCTCCGAATCAGGGGTAAGCCCCTTCTTCTGGACGGCCTCGGCGAGGGCTGGCTTGTTAGGAACGATGACAGCTACCGTGTAAGGGTTCTGGTTATTGTGGATAATGGTCGCGTCGATGAATTTAGAAGAGTCCGTGAGGCTGTCTTCGAAGCCTTCTGGAGAGTATTTCTCGCCGTCGGAGCTGATGAGCAGGCTCTTGAAACGTCCTGTGACATAAAGGAAATCAGGGTCTTCCTTGCAGATATATCCTCTGTCTCCGGTGTGGAGCCAGCCGTCGACAATGGTATCTGCGGTGGCTTCAGGATTCTTCCAGTATCCGGCCATCACATTCTCTCCGCGGATTACAATCTCGCCGGTCTCGCCGTTCGGAAGCGCATTGCCATCCTCGTCGCAGATCTTGATGTCCATAGGCTTCACCGTGCGGCCCGAAGATCCGAAGCGGGCGTGGCCCGGAGAGTTCGAGCAGATGACAGGTGTGGCCTCGGAAAGACCGTAGCCCTGGAAGATAGGCATACCGATGGCGCAGAAGAATCTCTGGAGCTCGATGTCCAGAAGGGCGCCGCCGCCCACGAAGAAACGCAGTCTGCCGCCGAAATTCTCACGGACAGAGCTGAAGATCATCTTGTCGAAAAGGGCCATCAGAGGCTTTCTCCACCACATCTTCCAGCAAGGCTTGCCTGCATTGTAATATTCTCTGTTGTAAACTATTGCGTTGTGAACCGCGAAATTGAAGAGCTTCTCGACCTTCGGACCTTTCTTCCTGATTCCCGCCTCGATGTTCTTCTTGAAGTTGCGTGAGATGGCAGGAACCGAGAGCATCACGTGAGGACGGGTCTCCTTTATGGCTATAGGGATGTTCTTCAGCATCGTGATGGCATTCTTGCCGCCCGGAACGGTGGCGATGCTTCCGCCGTAGGACATCATTACATAGAATCCGGCCACGTGTGCGAAACAGTGGTCGAGAGGGGTGATGATGAGCATCACCTCATCCTCATTCACCTTGATGACCGACTGACACTGCTCCACATTCGCGGTGTAGTTCCTGTGGGTCAGGAGGATACCCTTAGGGTCGGCGGTAGTTCCGGAAGTGTATGAAATGTTCGCGTAGTCATCAGGACCTATGCTTGCGATTCTCTTTTCCAGCTCATCGGCGCGCTCGGCGAGATATTTCTCACCCATCTTGCGGAGCTGCCCGACGTACATTTCGCCCTCCTGCAGAGGAATGTCATCCAGCACGATGACCTTCTCGATGGCCGGGCATTTCGGCAGGACACGGCGGACTTTGTCGATCTGGCTTTCGGAGGCGATGATGAAGCGGGAATCCGAATGGTTGATTCTGAAGCAGAGGTCGTGGTCGGACTCGAGCTTGAAAGAGAGCGGAACGTCCACACCGCCGGCATAGAGAATGCCCAATTCGATGAAAATCCAGAGGTTGCGGCCTTCGGATATCAGGGAAACCATCTCGCCCTTCTGCAGGCCCAGGGCCATGAATCCGGCTGCATAGATGCGGCCCTCGTCACGGGTGGTCTCGAAAGAGGTTTCCGTCCAGATGCCGTCCACCTTCTCGCGAAGGAAGGTCTTGCCGGCATATTTCTTAGCGTACTTCTCTACGAAGTCGATAATCGTAAGTCTTGGTCGTGATTCCATATATAGTTATGTTTTAGATGCTTAGACTAGGAAAGAGACCGAACAGCTGAGCGTCGATCATATTGGTGACCTTGTCGAAGTCCTCAGGCTTGTTCCCGAACTTCACGTTGTCTGCGTCGATGATGAGCAGCTCGGACTTGTAGCCCGAAATCCACTCCTCGTAGCGGCGGTTGAGTCCTGTGAGGTACTCGATGCTGATGCCCTGCTCATAATTGCGGCCTCTCTTCTGAATCTGCGCCACGAGATTCGGAATGGACGAGCGCAGATAGATCAGCAGGTCCGGAGCCTTCACCAGCGACATCATCAGGTCGAAGAGGTCCGAGTAGTTCTCGAAATCGCGGCTGCTCATAAGCCCCATATCGTGAAGGTTCGGGGCGAAGATTCTGGCATCTTCGTAGATGGTGCGGTCCTGGATGATGACCTTGTCGCTCTTCCCGATCTCCACCACGTCCTTGAAGCGCTTGTTCAGGAAGTAGATCTGGAGATTGAACGACCATCTTTCCATATCGTCGTAGAAATCGGCCAGATATGGGTTGAAATCCACGGATTCGAACCTCGGGGTCCATCCGTAATGCGCTGCGAGCATCTTGGTCAGCGTGGTCTTGCCGCTGCCTATGTTACCGGCTATAGCTATATGCATATCGTAATACCTTATAATTAACTTGCAAATATACCTTTATTTGAGTAATTTCTAAAATTTAACCCGGTACTTTTGCCCGTCTTTTTGGCCCCGGCTTCTAAAATTGTGTGTTCATTCACATAAATCCTTCAGATTCGTTATCACCTGTCTTTCCCCGGGGACTTTTCGCAGGCGGCCGACTAAAAAGTCAGGAGCACACGAAGTGTGCGACCCAGGGGGTCTGGGGGATACGGCCCCCAGTGCCCCATAGGGGCTGTCACGAAGTGACTGGGGGTAGAAAACTAAAAAGAGGCTGACTTTTTAGTCAGCCGCTGCAGATTAGGCGGGTGCCGCAGGTGAAGATCTCTATGGAGATATCATCTGCACCGTTCCCTTGGATTCTATTCAATCTTCCGGAGATTCAAGAAGCCATTCATATGCTGGCACTGCCTTAATCCGACGTCCCCCGATATCAAGAGTCTCCCTTCGGGTGTCCGTTATCAGCAGCAACGTCTCACACCCCGTTTCGACGGAAGCCTGCAACAGGGCGTCCAATTCACGCTTGCGGGTTTTCTCTGACGTCAGATCATATGCGACCTGGTATAGTGCCATTACCTTGTTGCCTTTACATACGGCGAAGTCAACTTCCTTTGCACGGGAGTCCTTCTTGTAGTAGTATATATCCATGCTCTCCGTTTCCGCACGCCGCCGCAGCTCCAGATAAACGATGGTTTCAAGCCGCCATCCCAGATTCTCTCCGGCCATAGCGTCCGCCCTCCGGTCCATGACGGCGACATCCACCGGATAGACTTTTTCCTCAGTCATCCTCTGCCGGCTTTTGACCGAGTATTTGTTCAGTCCTATCAGCAGATACGCCTGCTTGAGATAGTTTATGTAATTGTCGGTAGTCTGGGCTGCGCGGATGCCGAAAGTCTTGGACAGCTCTGCCAGGGAGACTGTCGTCGGGGCCACATTCATCAGATGCTGGGCCAGCCGTTCGAAAGCGGCGAAATACTTGACCTTATGGCGCTGACGTATGTCTCTTTCCAGGATGTCCTTCACAAGGGTGCTGACGTATTTTCGGCTGTTTTTTTCGGTAAGCAGTTCAGGGAATCCACCGTGCTTGAGATACTCGTCAAAGGCGGCTCGTCTTGCAGCCTCCGCTACGGTTGTCAGCTCTTCCGTATCGACCTGTCTATAATCACAGTATTCTTTGAACGAGAACGGAAACAATTCGACAGTGGAGTGCCGTCCGGTCAGGTGTGTCGCCAATTCGCCGCTGAGAAGCTTTGCGTTCGAACCGGTCAATATGACTTTCATCCCCCGGCGCAGCAGTCTGTTTACGAACAGATGCCATCCGTCAACGTTCTGAACTTCATCCAGAAACAGGTGACTGAACTCGCCGTTTATCTTGTACAGAACCTCCAGGACGTTGTTGAGTTCGTCAACTTCAAGGCTTTTCAGTCGCTCGTCATCAAAGTTCGCATAACCGAAGGCGACACCTGCTTTTCTGAGCACATTCAGGCAGAGAGTTGATTTCCCGCTGCGCCGCACTCCGATAATGACCTGAGCGAGATTGCTTTCCAAGTCCACCTGAGATTCCTCTGCGCGGTCGCAGATCTTGGATTTTGCCTTGAAATCCAAATCCTGCTTCTGTTCACGGAGGATAAATTCGAGTTCCCTTTTATCTATCATAGGATGATTTTGTCTAACTACCTGCAAATATAGCGATTAAACTTTATAAATCTTCTTATTCTGCAAATTTATCTCGCCCGAATTTTCTTATTCTGTAAATTTATCTGTCTTAAATCTTCTTATTCTGACCTTAATTAAGAAAGGTGTACAGACGCTTTCTTTTTCGTCCGAATTTGCGTATATTTGCCAATAAGATTCGTCGGAATCTTTGTTATGCCGGGCATTACATTCATCCGAATTTTTGTGATATGAAAAGAGAAGTATATACAAAACTGCTTGAGTGGAAGTCACGTGGAGACCATAAGCCACTTGTCCTTGACGGTGCACGTCAGGTAGGTAAAACATACATCCTCAAAGAGTTCGGCGCCAGAGAGTACAGGAGTTTCTCCTATGTCAACCTGGACAAGGATGCCGTGGCCAAATCCATCTTTGAGCCTGACCACGACATCCCGCGCATCGTCCGCACCCTTTCCGCGCATACTGGGGTGGATATCGTGCCGAAAGATACGCTCATTATCATTGATGAGATTCAGGAGAGCAGCGCGGCACTGGGCTGTCTCAAGTATTTTAAGGAAGATTTTCCCGAGTATGATGTGGTCGTGGCAGGTTCTCTTCTGGGAATCTCAATCCACGAAGACCAGTCTTTCCCTGTCGGTATGGTTGAACTTGTCAGAATGTTCCCTATGTCTCTGCACGAGTTTCTGGACGCCACAGGCAACGGACAGCTCACTCAGCTGCTCATCTCTTGCGACTGGCCGGCCGTGAATACCCTCGGTCAGCAGTATATTGACTTGCTGCGTCAATATTATTACGTTGGCGGGATGCCTGAGGCCGTTGCCGGCTACATTGATGGAAAAGGTCTGGTTGCTGTCCGCAAGATTCACAAGGACATCCTCGCCGGATACCGCAAAGATTTTTCCAAGCATGCCCCAAAGAAGGAAGTGCCACGTATAGAAATGGTCTGGGACTCTCTCCCTTCTCACCTCGCCAAGGAGAACAAGAAATTCATCTATGGGGCGGTGCGTAAAGGCGCCCGGGGAAAAGATTTCGAAGTGTCCATCACTTGGCTCAAGGATGCCGGATTGATTTACAAGATCCATCGCGTCAGCAAGATAGAGTATCCGCTCAAGTTTTATGAAGATTTCGATGTCTTCAAGATATTCCCGCTGGATGTCGGCCTGTTTGGGGCGATGACTGATGTGCCGGCTTCCCGGATGCTGGTAGGAGACGATGTTTTCAAGGAGTTCAAGGGCGCCTTTACGGAGTGTTATGTCAACGAACAGCTAGCCCGCATTCAGATACCTACCTTCTACCATTCGTCAAATGAATCAGAGTGTGAGGTAGACTTTGCTCTGCAGACGGAAAAGCGGGTAATCCCCGTTGAAGTCAAGGCTGAAGAAAACGTAAAGTCCAAGTCCCTGAAAACCTATATCGACGCACATCCGAATCTGAAAGGACTGCGTGTCTCAATGTTGAATTACATAGACCAGAGATGGATGGAGAATCTGCCGCTATATGCCATTGAAGGCTATTTGCGGGCCGAAGGGATACCTGTTCCGGACAGTCAGGAATAGTGTTCTGGCCGGTCATTTTCTCGGACTTCGTCCAATGTATTGGCTCACTGGCAGGCCGTCCCTGCGGACGTGGAGCTTCCGGGCGTTGATGACCTCCGCTATCTGCTCGGTGCGCATCCCGCCGTTACGCTCGGCGAGAACATAGACTATCGCTTCCTCTATCTTCACCACTCCGGCCTGTATTTCCTGACCGAATGCCTTGCCTGTATCGCTTCCAGAAGTGTCATAGTGCCTAATCCTTTTCTACAAAATTAACAATTTCCGCGGGATTGAGGAGACCCTTGACATTGTTTATTGCCGGCAAGCCGCCGATCACAGTCTCCAGGCCGGAACTACCGAGATTGAAAGGTTGCCTTGGAGGATGGTATCTTCCTGTCCCCAAGTGATTATGCTGCATTTGCCGCACCCTGTGGCTTCGGCTGCGGCGACAAG
>CAVCRS010000046.1:0-69841 GCA_963604635.1 Faecalibacillus sp. | reverse complement strand
GGGCGACAGCTACTTTCGCCACTCTCGAGCAGTATAACAAGACCGCAGAAATCGTCGCGAGCATTCAGGGCCAGATAGAGACCATAAACAGCGAGCTCAGCGAAGCCAAGAAACACACCGATGACGTCAAGACCGAAATCGACAAGGCGATAGCCAGCCTCAAGACCGACCTCCAGACCGAAATCAAAACAGCCGCCGACAATGCCGCGCAGGCCCTCTCCACCGCGACCGATGAAATCACGAAAGCCTACACCGCAGCCATCGAGGCGGCCATAAAGGCCTCTGAGTCAAGTATCAAGACCTGGGTGAACGAGCAGCTCGCAGGCTACTACATGGCCGCCCAGATAGACAGCAAACTCGAAGCCCTTCAGACCGCCCTCGAAAACAAGATGGACGCTCAGAACGAGAGCCTGAAGGACCTCATCAGCACCCTAGAAACCACACTGAATACCAAAATCTCTGACAACAAGAAACTTATCGACGACCTCACCACCGAACTCGCAGGCGTAAAGCCCGACATCAGCACCCTCGGAACCAAGGTGACAAAGAACTCAGAGGACATCGCAACGAACTCCGGCAAAATCTCCGACAACGCCAAGGCGATAAGCGCCAACACCACAGCCATCGCCGACGCGAAGAAACTCATCTCCGACAACACGACTCTCATAGAGAACAACAAGACGGCCATAAAGGCCAATGCCACAGCGATTTCCGACCTTCAGACGAAAGTCGGCGAAGCCGAGAAAACCATCCTTCAGCACACCACTGACATTGCGACCAACGCGCAGAACATCGCCACCAACGCCGCGAACATCGCAACGAATGCCGCCGACATTCTCACAAACAAGACAAATATCACCACCAACACTCAGGCCATAGCTGACCTGAAGAAGGCCTTAGCCGACCAGAAGGATGAAATAGAAAAAGCCTATAAACAGGCCATCAGCGATGCCATAACTGCAAATAGCGGCACCATCGACCAGAAAATCACCGACGCCATAAAGCCGGTAACTGACAGCCTGACCGCCTTCCGTACCCGTCTCAGCGACCTCCAGACCAAAGTCAAGTCCCTCACCGACCGCGTCACCGCCATCGAGGACGGTCTCAAATCCCTCACCTCCATCGCCTATATTCCAATCTACTCGGACAAAAAGGCGCGCGTGGACTATGAGCTCAGCGGCTCGGACTACACAGGACAGGATCTCGCCCTCCGTTTCGACGTCTATCCTGCCACCAGTGCCGACGCCATAGTCGCCGCATATCAGAAGAATAATTCAGCCCTCTCCGCCCGCGCGGTCTATACTGTTATGACAAAGGCCAGCGCCGGCGATTTTGTCAATCTCGACATCAAAAATGTGGCAGCCTCCATCGGCATCCTGACGGTAACCGTCTCCACTGAAAACCTCGACGCCGACTTCTTCCTCGGCAATCTCGCGGCAGCGGCGGTTCTCAAAGTGACCACTGGCTACAACAGCCTCCAGTCCGGCTATATCCATCTCACCCCTGCAATCTACGGCGTAGAATCCGTCACGCTCGGTCAGAGCGACCTGACCGTCTACACCAAAGACGCTCCTGTTCAGCTTACGGCAACCGTCCTCCCTGACAAGGCCTATAACAAGCAGATAATCTGGACCTCATCCGACACTGCCGTCGCGACAGTGGATGAGAACGGAAATGTGACCGCGCAAAAGGCCGGCCAGGCTACAATCACCGCCGCCTCAGAGGATGACCCATCCGTCACCGCCACCTGCAAAGTGACAGTACGTCAGTCTGTTACGGGCGTAAGTCTCGACAAGACCACCGTCACTCTCGAACCTTGTGACACGGTGCGGCTCAAGGCCGCTGCCGCTCCTGCCGATGCCTACGACCAGACGGTTACCTGGACTACATCAGATTCGAATGTGGCTACGGTTGATGCAAAGGGATTAGTTACCGCAGACCGCGGCGGCACCGCCACGATAACCGCCACCACGACCGACGGCAGCTACACTGCCACCTGCACTGTCACCGTCAACGATGAAGACGTGACTTCCAAATTCGACCCGGCATTTCTAACGAGGTTGAAAGATATAGGATACATCTCCAGCACTGCAACGACTGTAATGAAGAGTGATACTTATAAGATACAGGAACTTTCCGGCCTTGGAACCAGTATAACTACACTCAAAGGAATCGAGTGTTTAGCTAATCTTAAGATTCTGAGCCTCAACGGTGTTTATTCTCTAAAATCGGTTGACATAAGCCAGAACAAAAAACTGACGTTTCTGTATATGTCTCAATGCTTGGCTACTGTTGACGTGAGTCAGAACGAGGAGTTAGAAGAACTGGTTATCTCCGGATGTGGCATCACATCTCTTGATGTAAGCAAGAACGTCAAACTTCAGCATCTCGAGATCACAAATAACGAACAGCTTACCTCGATTGATGTCAGCCAGAACAAGGAGTTGACAAACCTGACTGTCAAAGATAACGGTCTCACTTCTCTTGATGTAAGCCAGAACGCCAAACTTCAACATCTCGAGATCTCAAATAACGAACTTGCCTCGATTGATATCAGTAACTGTCAGAATCTGACTGAGTTCTATTGTGAGCGTAATCCGGGCGATTCTGACAGCAAGTTCATTGTGACTGTCTGGAAAGGGTTCTCTACGACCGGCCTGAATTTCCCTGCCGCCGGCTCTACGTGGTCTAACATAACCCTGGAATACAAGGAGAAATAATCTTCCGGCCGTACCGGAATGGGTACCCGAAGAGTGTTTAAATCGATTAAATGCGCCTCTGCTTTTTAAAATATAAAGCAGAGGCGCATTTAAAGGTTTTAAGTGGTGCCCGAGTGGGTTTCGACAGGCTCAACCACCGCTGGTGTGCTCTGGTGGGTTTCGACAAGCTCAACCACCGTCTTTTAATTACCTGAGGCGGAGGCGGTAGCGGGCGCTGCCGAAATTGAGGTACCAGAGAGGGGAGGCTTCGGCGGAAGTTATGGCAGCAGTATCGCCGGCGGTGTCGTCGTGGGAGAGGGAATCGTGCGAGGGCGAGAGGCCTTTGCGGGAATCGACGGCGGTGCGCTGCCAGGTGAGAGGGTCGATGCGGAAGAGGACGGGGCGGCGGTAATCCACAAACTCGAAGCCCAGCGCGCGGTAGGCTCTCCCGTCCGACCATTCGAGGTCGGCGTATGTCATAACATCGTCAGGGTCAGCATCTTTCAACAGCCCTCCGAGCACCTTTCCCATTCCGCCCTCCACGCGTACACCCGGGAGGGAAGCATAACGTATCCATTGGCAGGAGCGGGAGCGGGTGCCGTCCAGAGTAAGATTGCGAAGGTTCGAGAACTCCGCGACCGCGACAAGCGTGCCAGGCTCGAGAACAGCCGCGCTGCCATACTGCTTCTCGCCGGTCAAGCGCTTGAGAAAGAGGCCGTAACGGTAGCGGCAGAGGGCGTCGGCGTAGTCGTGGGATTTCGCAAGGAAGGCGGCGGCTATGGGCTTGTCTATGCGGCGCAGCTCGCAGTTGCGCGCATACACCTGCGTGAACACCCCGGCGTGGGCGAGAATCCTCGCGCGCATCTGCCCCGGACGGCTCCTCCAGCGGTCCTCCACAACAAAACTTGTCTGCCCGACAAGGCCTTGCAGCCCAGATTGTTGCGCACGTGCTTCAGCTTCGCTCCTCGCAATAACCGGCACCGGCGTGAAGCCCCCGGAAATCCCGTGAGCGCGCATAAATTCATCGAATTTCTCCAGGAAGCTCATACCCTCTCGGTTACAAAAAGATAGCGTCCGGACCTTACGGCCGCTCCGCGTCCAATCCCGCTTTCGCCCCCGCTCCCTGCGACAGAGCCGGAGGCAAAGCCCGCAGCTGCCCCCGCGAAATCCACTCCCGCGCCAAAAATATGCAAGCTCCCGCCGGACTTGCATTTCATCTTCCGCCGCAGTTCGTCGCTACTCAGAGGCATATTCCGCGCACTCACTTCGCAGCAGGGGTACTCCCGCCCGACAGACGCGGCAGAGGCTCCGCTGAAAGGGACGATTCTCTTGATTCTGAAGAGTTTGCCGAGTCTGCACAATTCATCATAAGAGGCGCGAACGCCTTCTGAAACAGCACCGCCGGAACCCGAATTCCCGCAATTCACCACATACAGCTGTGTCGAGCGGCCGAGCTTCGTAAGGCCGAAGCGTGAACAGAGCAGCCTGAAGCAACCCGCTTTCATCGTCACTGCCGAAGGTTCGAACAGCAGTCCGGCCGTTACGGCCAATTCCTCTCCGTCGGCAAAAAATTTTACCTCCGAGGCCGCTTCCTCTTCCGGAGTGAATGTCATCAGCGGCGCGAAGCCGGAATTAAGACCCGACGTCGAAGCGGAATCCTTCTCGGATGAATTGCGGACTCTGCTTAAATCTTCTGATACGCAGATGCTTACGCCGCCCGTCCAACCCCTCTGGAGCCAAATCAGCAGCTCCTTGCATTCCCCCAGAGTCCCGACGCAGTGCACTTCGCGAACCTCTGGGCCAAGCTGCCGGCAGAGAAGAGAAATATCCGCCATCGGCGAGAGCTTAAGCAGCAGATTCGGGCAGAGCCCGAGCAGCTCATCCTTGAGTTCCAGCACGTTAGGCTGACAGTCTTCGAGGCGGAACACTTTCTGCCCGATGGACCCGCGCCTCGCAGGGTCCATAAATATTATGTCTGGCCGGTACCCGTCCAATATTTCCCCAATCCGCCCGTGCTGAACCTCTGAGTTTCGAAATACCACATTCTGAACGCCGAGTGCTTGGAAATTGTTCTCGACTGCAGCTGTCAACTCTGTGCTCATCTCGTTGTAAAGCACTGAGTCGAAGGCTTTTGAGAACGCCCAACTGTCCGCACCCAGACCGCCGGTAAGGTCGGCGAGGTTCGCGCTGCTGCACTTCGACAGGCTCAGTGACCGCAGAGCGAGGGCGGCCTTGTAACGCGCCGTGGCAGAGGAACTGCATTGCTCGAGATTAAGGCGCGAAGGAATCTTCAGCGAAGCACCCGCGCACGCCCATTCGGGCAATTTCAGAAGAAGCCGCCTGAGATTCTCAGCGGCTTCTTCACGCACGATATCCGCGAAGCTGCGCTTCACGGTTATTTGACCAGTTCTTCTTTGAGACTGCCTATCTTCGCGTCCGCATCGGCGCCCTTAGCTCCGAAATAGAACTTGATCTTAGGCTCTGTGCCTGAAGGACGTACGGAAACCACATCCCCGGCCTCATCGAAGAACTGAAGCACATCCGACTTCGGAAGCCCGGTCTTTTCCGGCTCGAGATAGTCCACAACCCTGCATACAGGACTGCCGCAGAGGGCCTTAGGCGGCTCGGCCCTGAACTGAGCCATAATGGAACGGATCTCCTCGGCGCCGCTCTTGCCCTTGCGCACGAGCGAGGTCAGGCCCTCTTTGCGGTAGCCGAACTCACTGTAAATCTTCTGCATAAGTCCGTAGAGGGTAAGACCCTGGTCAGCGGCCCAGGCGGCGCACTCCGCCACCATCGAGCAGGCGATCTGGGCGTCCTTGTCACGCACGAACTCGCCCACATTGAAACCGTAGCTCTCCTCGCCGCCGCAGATGAAACGGCCCTTGCCCTCATTGCGCTTTACCACTTCGGCGATATACTTGAAACCTGTAAGGACGTTATATACAGGCACATTGAAAGACTTGCAGATTTCGGAAATCAGTTCGGTGGTCACAATGGTCTTGACCACATAGCCGCTTCCGTCCAGCATCCCGAGCTCCTTCTGGCGGCTCAGAATATAATATGTCAGCATCGAGGCGGTCTGGTTGCCGTTCATCAGAACGATCTGTCCCTTGTCATCCCTTACCGCTATGCCCATACGGTCCGCGTCAGGGTCGGTGGCCATCACGATGTCCGCACCCACTTTCTCGGCCTTCTCGATTGCCATCTTGAGGGCAGAAGCCTCCTCCGGGTTAGGGGAGACCACGGTAGGGAAGTCTCCGTCACTCAGATCCTGCTCAGGAACGTGATATACATTCTTGAATCCCAGCCTCTTGAGGCATTCCGGCACTAGCCTTACGCCGCAGCCGTGCAGAGGGGTATAGACGAACTTGAGGTCAGAGTGCCTTTCACGGGCCTCAGGAGAGAGGGTAAGTGAAAGAATGTCACGAAGATAGCACTCGTCCACGTCTCTTCCCATAACGGAGATTTCGCCGCAGTGGGTCCCGGACTCGAACTTGACCTGTGAAGGGTCCGTAATTTTGGCGACCTCATCTATTATCTCCTTGTCCACCGGGGAAGTGATCTGCCCGCCGTCGGACCAGAAGACCTTGTAGCCGTTGTATTCCTTCGGGTTGTGGGATGCTGTGACCATCACGCCGGCCACCGCCTTTTTCAGGCGGATGGAGTAGCTGAGCTCAGGCGTAGGACGTATATTGTCGAAAATGAACACGTCGATGCCGTTTGCGGAGAGCACTTCGGAAGTGATCTTGGCGAACTCCTTGCTGTGGTTGCGGCTGTCATAGGAAATGCAGACGCTCAGGTCATCCCGCCCCTCGCAGTGCTTCAGAATATAGTTGGCAAGACCCTGGGTGGCCATTCCGACCGTGTATTTGTTCATACGGTTCGTGCCCACTCCCATAATGCCGCGGAGTCCGCCGGTACCGAATTCGAGGCGGCGGTAGAAAGCGTCCTCGAAAGCGGCAGGGTCAGAGTTTCGCAGCTCGATGATCTGACATTTCGTCTGCGGATCGAAGTCTCCAGTAAGCCAGCTGTTGGCTACATCATTGAAATTCATTTCTTTATCCATAGTCTATGATTTTTGAAAATTTTCACACCATTCTTTCAGGCTGCATTCCCCGCATTTCGGGGCGCGCGCCGTGCAGGCATACCTTCCGTGAAGCAGCAGCCAGTGATGGGCCACCGCCCTCTTTTCTTCAGGAATCCGGGCCTCCAGATCCTTTTCCACACCTTCCGGGGTAGGGGCGTCGGAAAGCCCGAGCCGCCGCGCAACCCTCTGGACGTGAGTGTCCACCGCAATCACCGGAGCGCCGTATATGATGGACGCCACGACATTGGCGGTTTTCCGCCCCACGCCGGGCAGGGTCATCAGCGAATCGATGTCCGAAGGCACCTGCCCGCCGAAGTCGCTCATCAGCTTCTGCGCGAGGCCGACCAGGTGCGCGGCCTTGCTGCGCGGGTACGAGATGGATTTTATCAGGGCGTAAACCTCGTCAGGATTGGCCGCAGCGAGTTCGCGCGGCCCCGGAAATCTTTCGAAGAGTGCGGGAGTCGTGAGATTCACGCGCCTGTCGGTGCACTGGGCGGAGAGGACCACGGCCACGATGAGCTGGAACGGGTCAGTATATTCGAGTTCGCTCTTCACCCCGGCTGCGTTCCGCTCGAACCAGCCGATGATGTTTGAGTATCGCTCCTGTAGTGTCACTTCCGTTTAAATATTGAGTGCGAGGTCTATGACTTCTTCGCCCTGATTCTGTTCCGTGCATTTCTCGTCCTTGCAGAGAAAGACTCTGCCGGGATATTTCTCGAAGATTGCGCGGTTGTGCGTGACCATCACGATGGCGGTGCCGTTCTCCCTGTTTATGGAAGTGAGCAGGCGGAGGATGCCGTCGGCGGTCTCGTTGTCCAGATTGCCTGTAGGCTCGTCAGCGAGTATGACTTCCGGAGTGTTCAGCAGGGCGCGGGCGATGGCGATGCGCTGCTGCTCGCCGCCGGAAAGCTGATGCGGCATCTTGTGGGCCTTGGTCTGCATATCGACGGAGAGCAGAACCTCCTCGATGCGCCTGTCCATCGCGTTGCGGTCCTTCCAGCCGGTGGCCCTGAGCACGAAGTCGAGGTTTTCCCAGACAGTGCGGTCCATCAGAAGCTGGAAATCCTGGAAAACGACTCCCAGTTTGCGGCGCAGATAGGGGATGTCCCTGCTGCGGATTCCGTTCAGAGAATAGCCGCAGACCTTGCCAACTCCCTCGCGCAGAGGATTTTCCGCAGTCATAGTGCGGATGATGGACGTCTTGCCGCTGCCGACTTTTCCCACGATGTAAACGAAATCACCTCGGTATACGTCCATATCGAGAGAGTAGATGACTTTCTCTTCTCCGTTGTTTATGTCGGCTCCGTGAAAGGAGATTACAGGCTCAGTATTATCCATATCTGCATCAAATTTCACAAAAATACTCAAAAATTATGTAATTTTGTACCTTAAGATTTGCAAATGCACGAAGTTTGAGGAAACTTGAAGCTTTGCGGAACACGAAACAGAAACTGGATATGATGAAAAGAATACTTTTGACGGCTCTTTCCCTTTCTCTGCTCGCTCTCGGGCAGGCAGCTGCCCAGACTGAAAGGGTGGATGAGGCAGTCGCGCTTTATCGCAGCGGAATGTACGAGAGGGCATCACAGATATTGAATGAAGTGGAGCCGAAGAGCGCCGAGAGCGACGGTTATCTGACTCTGTGTCAGGTAAAGGCGCGCACTGAAGGCTGGCTGGAGAACGTGGAGCGGTATGACAGGCTCTGGCAGGAGTCATCCCTGCGCTCGCAGATTCACAATGCAGTGGCTCTCAATCTTTTCGATGACGGCTCCTATGCCGCCGCCGCCGACTGGTTCGCTACCGTCACTGAAAGTCATCTGGATTCGGACCAGATTCCCGAATACGCTTTCAAGCAGGCCTACTGCGACTTCAAGAACGGTTTCTACGACTCGGCCCGCGAGCGTCTGACAGATGTTGTGAAGATGCCTCAGAGCGACTACACCGCTCCCGCGCAGTACTCCATTGGCTACATAGACTACTCGGAGAAGCGTTTCGCGGAGGCTGAGGATTGGCTGACGAAGTCAGCCGAGGATGAGAGATTCACTCAGATCGCCGGTTACTACATCCTCGAGTGCCGCTTTATGCGCAAGGACTACGCTTATGTGCTCGAGCACGGCGACGAGGTGTATTCCACTGTGCCTGAGGAGCGTAAGGCTCATCTCGCGAGGATTCTCTCCGAGGCGTCGCTTGTGATCGGCGATACTGAAAAGGCCAAGGCGTACTATGACCGCGACCTCTCCGGCACCGAGATGAGAAGCAGCAAGGACCTCTTCTACGCCGGTTCCGTGAGCTACGCCTCGAATGACTGGCAGGGCGCGATCGCCAATTTCTCGGCGATGCCTTCCAGAGTCGATTCCCTCGGGCAGATAGCTTCGTACCAGCTCGCGGACGCCTACCTGAAAACGAAGAACAAAGTCTCCGCGCTCGGAGCGTTCAAGGAAGCTGCCCAGCTCTCCTGGAACGCTGATATCCAGGAGGATGCGTTCTTCAATTACGCCAAGCTCTCCTTCGACATAAACCGCGACGTGACTCCGTTCGAGCAGTATCTCTCGCGCTGGTCCGACAGCAGACGCGGCGACAGCATCTATAGCTACATCGCCGTGGCGTACCTCTACAACCGCGATTACGAAGCGGCCGTGGCGGCTTACGACAAGATCGACGAGCTCGATCCGCAGATGCGCGGCAACTATATGAAAGCCAATTACCTGCGTGCGACCCAGCTCATCAGCGGAGGCTCCTGGAGGGACGCCATTGACTGTCTGAGGGCAGCGTCGTTCTACACCGGCAAGAACGATCCGTTTAACCAGATGACCCGCTACTATCTCGCTCAGGCATACTACCATACGGAGAAATACACCCAGGCGGCGAATCTGTTCACCGAGCTCTACAACCTCTCCGCGCTCGACGGCCAGGCGGAAGGCGAGAGCATCCCGTACGATCTGGCATACACCTATTTCAGCAGCGCGGACTATGCCGACGCGGCGAAGTGGTTCGACAAATACACGGCTTCGGGCGCCTCGACTTTCCGCGAGGATGCGCTTGTCCGCCGCGCCGACTGCGATTTCATCAGAAAAGACTACAAATCAGCCATTCCGGAATACGAAAAGGCGCTTTCCGAGTCCCGCTCCGCGGACAATGTCTATCCTTACTACCAGCTCGGCCTTGCCTACGGGCTCACAAATCAGAATGCCAAGAAGATAGAGGCTCTCTCCCGCGTCGGCGGAGCGAGCGCTTCCGCCCCTCTGTACTGCGACGCCCTCTATGAGCTGGGCCGCTCCTATGTGGATGCGGGGAAAACTTCGCAGGCGGTCAGCTGCTTCGAGAAGCTGCGCTCCACGGCAACCGACAGCAGTTTCGTGGCCCGTGCGCTCATCGAGCTCGGTATGGTGTCCAGAAACGCCTCCGACTATGACAAGGCGCTCGGATACTACAAGGAGGTCGTGCAGACGATGAAGGGAAGCGAATATTACGATGACGCGCTTGCGGCCATCGAGTCGATCTATCAGGCTAAGGGCGAGCCGGAGGAGTACTTCGCCTATGTCGAGAACACGGGCGTTCCGTCCGGCAAGACCGAGGCGGAGAAGGAGCTCGTGTATTTCAATTCCGCCGAGCAGGTGTTCCTGAGCGGCAACTGCAGCAAGGCGCTCGTCTCGCTGCAGAAGTACCTCGACGCCTATCCTGACGGCAGCAGGGCTGCCAATGCTAACTTCTATATGGCCGAGTCCTATCGTGCTCTGGATCAGAAGGAAAAGGCCTGCGACTACTACGCGAAAGTTGTTTCCTCCGCCCTCTCCGACTCGTTCACCGAGGCTTCGATGCTCCAGTTCGCGGCGCTGTCCTATTCGCTCGAGCGCTACGAGGACGCATACAGGGGGTACAGTTCTCTGCTGGGCTCCGCCCAATTGGAGGACAATGTCTTTACGGCTAAGACCGGTATGATGCGTTCGGCCTACAGGGCCCGCCTCTATGACAAGGCCATCGCCTCCGCTGAAACCCTCAAGGCCGATTCCCGCTGCACTTCGGATCTCGGACGCGAGGCTGACTATGTGAAGGCGAAATCGCTTCTGGGCACTTCCCGCCGCAGCGAGGCCTTCGAGATTATGAAGACCCTCTCCAAGAATCCTTCCGATGCCTACGGGGCCGAGTCCGCATACCTGCTCATTCAGAACATCTATGACAGCGGCGAGTTCGGCAAGGTGAGCGACAGCGTCTATGCGTTCGCCCAGAATGCGGGAGACCAGTCCTACTGGCTCGCCAAGGCGTTCATCGTGCTCGGTGACAGCTTCGCGGAGCAGGACAATATGACTCAGGCCGAGGCCACGTTCCGCAGCATCGCGGACGGCTATGTGCCTTCGGGTGACCAGGACGATGTCCTGGACAATGTCAATATGAGGCTTGAGAAGATAGCCCAGTTAAAGAAATAAAGATGATGATGAGAAGATATATCCTTTCGACGGCGGTGGCTCTCGCCCTGCCTCTCTGTGCATTCTCGCAGAACATCAATCCTACCGTTCAGGTCACGAACGATTATCAGGGCAAGATAATGGAGGTCCACAAGGGTGAGCTTCCGGTGAATGTCGCGGATTCGCTTCTGAAGTTCGACTGGAATTTCGATTACGCCGTGACGGACAACCCTTACCGCGGGGCCTACGATTTCTCTCCATACCTGATAGACACCACTCCTGAGGCTGAGCCTCTGAAACAGAGTAAACTGTATCTTCGTGCCGGAGCCGGCTACAGCTTCCATCCGGAGGCTTCCCTTGTCTATACTCCGCTCGCCAAATCGAAGGTCGGACTGTCCGTATATGACAATTTCGGCGGATTCTCGGGTAATATGCTCAATTTCGAGGACAGCAGGGGGGTAAGCGAGGTTCTCCGCAAGGGCGACACCTACAAGGGGCATCTGTACCGTAACCGTCTGGGCGTGAACGGCCGCGCGAACTTCGGAAAGCCCGAGCTGCTTTTCGATGCCGGATTCGACTGGCTCAATTCGGATTCCTTCATTTCGGGGAGCGATTACGCCGCAGCCGGTCTCAAGGGCAGTCTGAATCTGGATTTCGCGAAGTGGAAGGCTGTCGTGGATGCGGGCATCCGCAAGGGTGACAATGTCATCGGCACTTCGGATTTCGGGGATTTCGATATGGATGAGACCGTCCTGGATCTGGGCTTCAGCCTCGCGCACCAGTATGCTCCGGGCAGATATTTCGAGTTCCATCCGAGCATGAAGTCCGTTTTCCTCGATTACTACGGTTTCGACGGCGATGTCACGAACGTCAAGCTTTCCGCTTTCTACAAGGCGGATTTCAAGCGGGCTCATCTCCGCGCTGGAGCCCTGCTTTCCTTCGTGTCGGGAAGTATCGAGGACGGTATGACCTTCCTCGGGAGCGGAAGCGGCAAGCCGTCTCGCGGGCATTATCTCTATCCTGATTTCTATGCTGATTATCTGCTTGTTCCTCAGGCGCTTAAAGTTTATGCCTCGCTGACGGGCGGAGCCCGCATCGACGAGATGAAGGACGTATTGGACGAAAGGCCTTTCGTCCGCCCTTCGATGACTTCATCCTTTTTCGGAGACGTGGTTTCGACCCCTTACGATGCTGAGATGGGCATCACCGGCCGAATCGGAGGCGGCGTGCAGTACAAGCTCGACCTGGGGTACAAAAAGGTGGAGAACGAGCTCGCGGAGTCTGTGGTGAAGTCCGCCGACCGGGTCTGCAGCCCGCAGATGCTGCGCGTGGGCTACAAGCTGCTGCATTTCGATGCGCAGATGGATTTCTCTGCCGAGAGGTATGAGGCCAGCTGGGGTCTTACTCTGCAGGATGCCGAGCTGACTCCGTTCGTGAAAGTTGTGGCTCTGCCTAAGTTCAAGGCTTACGGCTCATACACTTACAACTGGAACAAGCGCATCTATGCTGGAGTTACGGCTTCGTTTATGGGACGCCGCACGCAGCAGTATCCTCTGGCGGAGCTTTCTGGGGCTGAAGAGGGCTATGCAGACAAGATTCCTGCATATCTGGACCTGGGCCTGAACGCCGAATTCAAGTACAACCGGCGCCTGAGCTTCTGGCTGCACAGCGGCAACCTGCTCTGCCAGAGCGTCTATCAGCAGGTCCTCTTCGCCCGGAAGTCCCCGTGGTTCACCCTCGGCCTGACTTTCGCGTTGTAAATAAGACACTTGTCGCCGCCGGCAGGCACCCGCGCGACCGTCTCGCTGCGCTCGACCCCATCCGTTCGCTTCGCTCCGGATACCTCCCTCTTACAATGCCGAGGGTGGCATGGGTCGCTGCGGGTGCCTGCCGGCGGCGAGCGTTCCTACAACGCAGAAGTATAAGGCCATCTGTTTTCGCAGCAGGCGCTCCGGCAAGCTCGCAGACAGCATTGGACGCGAAGCGGCCGGGGAAATGGATTGCTGTCTTGAGCTTGACCGGAGCGACGCGTCTCTGCTGTGAAAACTCGGGCGTCAATAGTTGCGTTCTTCGGAAATTTTGCTTATATTTGTTCGTTTTTCAGGAGTGATTTGACAGGGGCTTTGTGGGATTTGTCAAGTTGCTGAATGATAAGAAATTAACTTAGATAGGTAATGATAGATTCTGAAGAAATGAAAAAAGCGGAAGAGCAGTATTCCGCGAATAGCATCCAGGTGCTGGAAGGACTTGAGGCTGTGAGAAAGAGACCGTCGATGTACATCGGTGACATCGCGGAGAGGGGACTCCACCATCTGGTCTATGAAGTTGTCGATAACAGTATCGACGAGGCGATGGGAGGATTCTGCGACGATATCCAGGTCACCATCCTTGAAGACAATTCCATACGCGTAAAGGATAACGGACGAGGCATTCCTACAGGAATGCACCCGAAAGAGCACCGCTCGGCCCTCGAGGTCGTTCTGACCGTGCTCCACGCCGGCGGCAAGTTCAGCAAGAACAGCTACAAGGTCTCCGGAGGTCTGCACGGCGTGGGCGTTTCCTGCGTGAACGCCCTCTCCGACCATCTGACCGCAGAGGTGCACCGCGAAGGCCAGATCTTCGTGCAGGAATACTCTAAAGGCAAGCCTCTCGGACCTGTAGAGGTGAAGGGGGAGTGCTCCGATACCGGAACCACCATCACTTTCCATCCTGACGCAGAGATCTTTACACAGACCACCGTCTACAAGTACGACACACTCGCGGCACGCCTCCGCGAACTCTCATACCTTAACAAGGGCATCCGCATCACCCTTACCGATATGCGCGAGCAGGTCGACGAGTTTGTCCGCGATGAGGACGGCGAAAGCAAATCCACCGGCCGCAAGGTATTCCGCAGCGACGTGTTCTTCTCCGAGAAGGGCCTTCGCGAATTCATCGACTACCTCGACGCCGGCGCGCAGCAGCTCATTCCCGAGCCGATCTGCGTCAATTCCGACAAGGTCATCCCTATCGACATCGCCCTCCAGTACAACAACGGCTACACCGAGAAGATCTACTCCTACGTGAACAACATCAACACCATCGAAGGAGGAACACATCTCCAGGGCTTCAAAATGGGCCTTTCCCGCTCGCTGAAAGCCTATGCCGACAAAAACAACCTGCTCGCCAAGCTCAAGGACCCGCTCGCGCCGGAAGATTTCCGCGAGGGTCTCACGGCCGTGATTTCCGTCAAGGTCGCCGAGCCTCAGTTCGAGGGACAGACCAAGACCAAGCTCGGAAACACCGAGGTCACTTCAGCCGTGTCGCAGGCCACCGCCGCCGCGATGGAATCATACCTCGAGGAGCATCCTAAGGAGGCCAAGCTCATCATCGAGAAGATCGTCATTGCCGCCACCGCGCGCAACGCCGCCCGCAAGGCCCGCGAAATGGTTCAGCGCAAGACAGTTATGACAGGCGCAGGTATGCCTGGCAAGCTCGCCGACTGCTCCGAGGACGATCCGGAGAAATGCGAACTCTTCCTCGTCGAGGGAGACTCCGCCGGCGGAACCGCCAAGCAGGGCCGCGACCGCCGCACTCAGGCCATCCTGCCTCTGAGAGGTAAGATCCTGAACGTGGAGAAGGCCGTGGAAGGCCGCGCCTTCGAGAGCCAGGAAATCCAGAACATCTACACCGCCCTCGGCGTAAAGGTCGCCCAGGAGGACGAAACCGGCGAGAAACATATGGACCTGAGCCACCTGCGTTACCACAAGGTCGTGATTATGACCGATGCCGATGTCGACGGTTCACATATCGCCTGCCTGATTCTGACTTTCTTCTTCAGATATATGCTCGACCTCATCAAGAACGGCTACGTATATCTCGCCACACCTCCGCTCTATCTCGTGAAGAAGGGCAAGGAAGAGATCTACTGCTGGACAGAGGAGCAGAGAGAGGAGGCCGCGATGAAGCTCGGCAAGGGCTCTGACAAGGGCTACACCGTACAGCGGTACAAGGGTCTGGGTGAAATGAGCGAGACCCAGCTCTGGGACACCACAATGAACCCTGAGAACAGGCGCCTGCGCCAGATCACCCTCGAGAATGCGGCTCAGGCCGAGCGCACGTTCTCGATGCTGATGGGTGATGACGTTCCGCCTCGCCGCCAATTCATCGAGGAGAACGCGCACTACGCGAACATTGACGCCTAAGCGTCCAATGCCGAATAAGTTATACCGGAAATTAAAGTTACTAAAATCATAACACAATGTTGGATATTTTTGACAGAATAGCAAGAGATTCAGGCGGTCCTATCGGACAGTATTTTGAGCAGGGATTCGGATATTATATGTATCCACGTCTGGAAGGAGAACTCGGGCCTCATATGACCTTTAACGGCACACCGGTTCTGAACTGGTCGCTTAACAACTATCTCGGTCTCGCCAATCATCCGGAGGTCAGAAAGGCTGACGCACAGGCCGCTGCAGACTGGGGTCTGGCTTACCCTATGGGAGCCAGAATGCTTTCCGGCAACACCCGCTACCACGAGCAGCTCGAACAGACTTTCGCCCGTTTCGAGAAGAAGGAGGACGCCTACCTCTTCAACTTCGGCTATCAGGGAATCGTCTCCACGATTGACGCCCTTACGGCCCGTCACGACGTGATCGTTTATGACGCTGAGTGCCACGCCTGCCTGCTTGACGGAATCCGTCTGCACATCGGCGAGAAATTCAAATACCGTCACAACAATATCGCCGACTGCGAAAAGGTGCTCGCACGTGCCTGCAAGATCGCTGAGGAAGGTCAGGGCGGAGTCCTGCTCATCACCGAGGGCGTATTCGGAATGACCGGCGCAATGGGTATTCTCGACCAGATCGCAGCCCTGAAAAAGAAATACAGCTTCCGCATAATGATCGACGACGCCCACGGTTTCGGCCTTCTCGGTGCCCACGGACGCGGGACATCCGAGCAGCTGAACTGTATGGATGATATCGACCTCTATATCGGAGCGTTCGCAAAGAGTATGGCTTCCATCGGAGGTTTCGTTGCCGGCCCTCACGCCATCATCAACTACCTGAGAGCCAATATGCGCAGCCAGATGTATGCCAAGAGCCTTCCTATGCCATTGGTAATCGGCAATATGAAGCGTATGGAGATCATCGATTCTCCTGAAGGCGACGAGCTCCGCAAGAAATGCTGGACCATCACCCACGCCATCCAGAAGGGCTTCCGCGATGAGGGTTTCGATATCGGCGAGGCTGAGGCCTGCGTAACTCCTGTCCATATCAAGGGCGGTGTGGCCCAGGCTACGAAGATGGCGAAGGACCTCCGCGAGAACTATAAGATCTTCTGCTCGATGGTCATCTATCCTGTAATACCTAAGGGAATGATAATCTTCAGAATCGTAAGTACCGCAGCCCACACTATGGAGGACGTGGAATACACTCTGAAAGCCTTCAAGGAAATCAAGGCCAAACTTGACGCCGGAGCTTATGACGGAGACGACATCGCTGCAATGACTGTAGAATAGTATGGACGGAACCTGCTTTAAAGACAAGGTCATCATAGTAACAGGAGCCAGCTCAGGTATAGGGTTGGCTTCTGCCCGTTTATTCGCCTCGTTCGGGGCGAGGGTCGTGATGGCCGCCAGACGTCTGGACAAATTGCAGTCCCTGGCGCAGTCTATGGGCGATTCTGACCATATTCTCTGCGTCAGGACCGATGTCAGCGTGTTTGAGGACTGTCAGGCCCTCATTGACCGGACGGTCGAGAAATGGGGGAGGATCGACATCCTCGTGAACAACGCGGGCCTTTCGATGCGCGCGATGTTCAAGGATCTGGACCTCAAGGTGATACACTCCCTGATGGACGTGAACTTCTGGGGGACTGTGAATTGCACGAAGTGCGCCCTGCCTTATCTTCTGAAGAGCCGCGGGTCGGTGGTCGGCGTGATTTCCATCGCCGGATATTCCGCCCTGCCTGCGCGCACGGGCTACTCGGCCTCGAAATACGCTATCCGCGGATTCCTGGACACTATCCGCATTGAACATCTGAAAGATGGTCTGAATGTGCTGGTGTTCGCTCCGGGCTACACTTCCTCGAACGTGCGCAATGCGGCTCTCACCGCCGACGGCAGCGCGCAGGGGGAGACTCCTCTGGACGAGGGCAAGCTGATGAGCGCGGAGGACTGCGCCCTGCATCTCGCGAAGGCTTTGAAAAAGCGCCGCTCGCAGTGCATACTCACCCCTCTGGGGCATCTTACCGTATGGGCGCACAGGCTCTTCCCGCGCTTCACCGACAGGATGACTTACAAGTACATCGCCCGCGAGGCGAACAGTCCTTTCAAATAGTCCGCAGGTTACGCCTTGCGGCGTTTGAGTAAAATTGCAAAGCTATGAATGTCAGTCTGAAAGATATAAAGCTCCCTTCCTGGATCCCTTTCCTGGTCCTGCTGCTGGTCTTCTTCGCCATCTTCCCGAGGACGGCGAAGTTCAACTATGACTACAAGAAGGGTTCCGCCTGGAAGTACGAAACGCTTCTGGCTCAGTTCGATTTCCCGATCCTCAAGACCGATGAACAGATTTCCGAGGAGAAATCGAAGGCTGCCAGCAGTGTGGTTCCCTATTACAGATACTCCGAGGAGACTGTGAACAAGAATCTCAAGGCTGCGGAAAGCCTGTCACTGGGCGGGGCGGCGTCTCTCAGACCGGCAATCGTATCCACGATTAAGAACATCTACAACCACGGCGTGGTTTCGGACGAGGGCGTGAAGCTCAGCAGGAACTCCGATGACATTTCAAGGGAGGTCCTGTATGTCCAGAAGGACAAGCGGGCCACCAAAGTGCCTGTCACCGAGGTCTATAAACTTACCGATGCCAAGGCAAAGCTCCTTGCCGACATGGCGGGCAGCTACAAGAGCTGGAATCTGGATTCCATCTTCCGCACGAACAATGTCTATGATCTCATCGTCCCGAATCTGTTCTATGACAAACAGACCACGGAACTCGTGCACGAGGAGTCGTCTCCTACTGTTTCACCGACTTCGGGCTTCGTGAACGCCGGGCAGCTGATCGTCTCGAAGGATGAAATCGTGACTGCTGAAATCGAACAGATTCTGGATTCGTACAAGGCTGAATATGAGGCTACTATGGGCTATGACGGGCCGAAGGTGATATTCCTGTGCGGCAATTTCATCATCGCCCTCGCTTTCGTACTCATCCTTTTCCTTGCTATTTTTTTTACGAATACCACACTGCTGGGCGACCTGAACAGGCTCGCATATCTGCTCTTCGTGGTGCTCGTTACCTGTGTGGCCACTCTGCTGGTGAACAAGGCCAATCCGGCCTTCCTCTATATGGTCCCGTTCCCTCTGGCGGCGCTCTGGCTTCAGGGCTTCTTCCCGAGGAAAGTCCTGGTCCCGGTGTATATGATTTCGCTGATGCCGCTGATGATCTTCGCAAGGGGCGGATACGTTCTCTTCGTGATGTTTCTGTTGGCCGGCCTGGCGGCCGGATATGCCTTTAAATTCTTCTCGCGCAGCTGGAGCCAGTTCCTGGTATCTGCGGTGATATTTGTCTCTTTGGTAATTGCTTACAGCGGTTTCTATATGATCGAGGCCGTGAACGGAGAGTACTTCAAGGTGGTGGCGTTCCTGCTGCTCGGCTCGATTTTCTCGGTCGCGGGCTATCCTCTGGTGTTCCTGTACGAGAAGCTTTTCAACCTGCTCTCGACTTCGCGCCTGAAGGACCTCGCCGAAACTGACCAGCCGCTGCTGCAGGAGCTTTTCGAGAAAGCTCCGGGCACCTATGACCACTCGCTCAAGCTGAAGAATATGGTCGAGGTCGTGGGACAGAAGATCGGCGGGAACGTGAACGTGAACCTGCTTCGCGCGGGTGCGCTTTACCACGATATCGGCAAGATGGCGAATCCTCTGTGCTATACCGAGAATTCGAAGCTTGTCCCGGGCGGCGAAGGCATCGACTACCACGCGGGGAAGACATCGCTGGAGAGCGCGGAGGACATTATCAGCCACGTTTCCAACGGGCTGAAACTTGCTGAAAAATACAAACTTCCGAAAGAAATCAGGGACTTCATCGCGACCCATCACGGGACGAGTTATTGTTCGTTCTACATTAAGTATCTGAATGAAGGCGGGGATGCCGCGCGCAAGGATGATTTCTGCTACAGGGGGCCGAAGCCTTTCACCCGGGAGCAGGTGATTCTGATGGTCTGCGACTCGGTCGAGGCGGCTTCGCGTTCTCTGAAATCCAATACTCCGGAGGCCTGTTCGCAGCTGGTGGAGAAGATTGTGGCGGGCAAGATCGAGCAGGGACAGTTTGATGATGCGAACATCACCATCAAGGACCTGACTGTTATGAAGAAAGTGCTTGTGGAGTATCTGCCTTCCGTGAATCACGAAAGGGTGGCATATCCTGACAGGAAACCTGGCAGGAAAGGCAGGAATTCCATATAAATTTACTATATTTGCGGCCCGCCCGTGCCGAGAGGGCAGAACGGTAAAGTTTTTGCTGCAAAGCGGCGGGGGTTGAAAGATACGGAAGTTTCGCCTGTGCGGGACTTGAACTTGCTAATAATAAAGACAATACAGAATATGAAAGTTGAAAAGAATCAGATTGACGCTCTGAACATAGAGCTCACTCTTACCATCGGGAACGAGGATTACGCTCCTGTAATGAAGAAAAAGCTCAACGAGCGCCGCAGAACAGCAGAGATCAGAGGCTTCAGAAAGGGTAACGCCCCTATGGCCTTCATCGAGAAGATTTATGGCGAGCAGAGCCTTTTCGATGCTGTGAACGACATCATTTCAGAGCAGCTGAACAAATTCATCGAGGATAACAGTCTCAAGACCATCGGCGAGCCTCTCGCTTCCGAGAATCAGCCGGAGAACGAATGGAAGGCCGGAAACGAGCTCGTGTTCAAGTTCGACCTCGGTCTCGCTCCAGAGCTCAGCCTGGAACTCGGAAAGGATGACAAGGTCACAAAATACACCATCAAGGCTACCGCTGAGGCCGAGGCTGAGATGAAGAAGTCGATGCTTATGCAGTACGGCGAGCTCCGCGAGGTGGAGAATCCTACTGACGAGTCCTACATCTATGTGGATCTCAGCAATGAGCAGAAGACCGTCGAGAATGCTTTCATTTCAATGCGTGACGTGGCTGAGGCCGTCAAGCCAGCCCTTCTCGGAGTCAAGGCCGGCGACAAGCTGAACCTTAACATCAACGAGACTCTCGAGCGTGAGGGTGACCGCGCCACACTGCTCAGAGTGAAGAAGGAGGAACTCGCCGCCATCAATCCTGAGTTCGAGGCCACTGTAGTGAACATCAAGAACTATATGCCTGCAGAACTCTGCCAGGAGACTTATGACAAGATCTTCGGAGAGGGCAAGGTCAGCGACGAGGCCGCATTCGACAAGGCTTGCGCAGAGCGTCTGGCCGAGAATTACAAGCAGGAGTCCGATTACCGTCTGGGCAAGGACATCCGCAAATATGTGACCGACAAGGCCGCCATCGCTCTGCCTGAGGCTTTCCTGAAGAGATGGCTTTTCAGCATCAACAAGGAGAAGTTCACTATGGAGCAGATCGAGAAGGAGTTCCCTGCATTCCTCGAGGATTACAGGTGGCAGATGATCTGCGACAAGCTTATGAACGACTATGAGCTCAAGGTTTCCCAGGAGGAGGTTAAGGAGGCTGCCCGCGGATACGTTTCCTATCAGTATGCGATGTACGGAATGCCGAACATCCCCGGCGAGATCATCAACAGCCAGGTCGATCAGATGATGAAGGACAGAGAGCAGGTTCAGAGACTCATCGAGAATGTCGAGAACCAGAAGGTTATCGATGCTGTACGTGAGAAGGTCACACTCTCTGACAAGTCCATCTCTCTCGAGAAATTCAGAGAGCTGGCATAAAGGGGATTTACCGGAATTAATTCAGGTCAGAATTGCCTCCGGTGCAGTTCTGACCTTTTTTATTCAGTGATGACTTATGAGTGAATTCGAGAAATACGCCAGACTGGACCGCCGCATCAGTTCCACGACTCTGGAGCGTTATGAGTCGGTCTGCGATTCGTATATAAATCCGACCATCATCGAGGAGCGCAAGCTGAATGTGGCTTCTATGGATGTGTTCAGCCGTCTTATGATGGACCGCATCATCTTCCTGGGGGTTCCCATCGACGATGACGTCGCCAACATAATCCAAGCCCAGCTGCTTTTCCTTGCTTCCACCGACAGCAAGGCCGACATCTCCATCTATCTGAACACTCCGGGCGGCCAGGTTTCCAGCGGACTCGGAATCTATGACACGATGCAGATAATCGAGCCTGACGTGGCGACAATCTGTACAGGTATGGCCGCTTCGATGGGAGCCGTTCTGCTCTGTGCGGGCGAGAAGGGCAAGCGAAGCGCCCTCCCGCATTCGAGGGTGCTGATTCACCAGCCTCTCGGCGGCACACAGGGGCAGGCGAGTGACATCCTCATCGCCGCAAAGGAGATAGAGAAGACCCGTCAGGAGCTTGTCAGCATCATATCCGAGCATACCGGACAGCCTTATGACAAGGTATTCGCGGATGCGGACAGAGATTTCTGGATGACTTCCAGTGAGGCTCTCGAGTACGGTATGGTCGATGAAATTCTTAAGAAAAGGGAGAAGTAATGGCAGGTAAGAAACAGGAACGCTGCTGCTGTATGTGCGGCCGGACGGACCGTGATGTGCCTCTGATGCTCAGCGGCATCAACGGATATATCTGCAGTGACTGCATCCGTATGGCCGCCGGCTATCTGGACGAGATGGAGGGCAGCACACGCAGGAGAGAGGAGGGGAAGAGGCTGGATATGGCCGTGAAACCGAAGGATATCAAGGCTCATCTGGACCAGTACGTGATAGGGCAGGACAGGGCCAAGAAGCTTCTGGCGGTAGCCGTCTATAACCATTACAAGCGCATCAACCACAATCTGGTGGACAAGCCGGATGACGGTGTGGAGCTGGAGAAGTCGAATATTCTGATGGTTGGCCCCACCGGTACGGGCAAGACTTTGATGGCCAAGACCATAGCCAAGTTCCTCGATGTGCCTTTCACTATCGTGGACGCTACGGTTCTGACCGAGGCCGGCTATGTGGGCGAGGATGTGGAGAGCATTCTGACCCGTCTGCTTCAGGAGGCCGACTACGATGTGGTCAAGGCTGAGCGGGGCATCGTCTTCATCGACGAGATCGACAAGGTGGCCCGCAAGAGCGACAATCCTTCCATCACCCGCGACGTCTCCGGCGAGGGTGTGCAGCAGGCTATGCTGAAGCTTCTGGAGGGCAATGTGGTGAATGTCCCGCCGAAGGGAGGCCGCAAACATCCGGAGCAGGATTTCGTGCACGTGAACACCCAGAATATCCTTTTCATCTGCGGCGGTGCCTTCGAGGGCATCGAGAGGCGCATAGCGCAGAGGCTCAATACTCAAATCATCGGTTTCGGCGCCGCTGAGAAGCAGACCGTGGACAAGGAGAATCTTCTCCAGTACGTTTCGGCCGAGGACCTTCGCGCCTACGGACTCATCCCTGAAATCATCGGGCGTCTGCCGGTCATCACTTATCTGGACCAGCTGGACCGCGATGCTCTGAAGCGCATTCTCACCGAGCCCAAGAACGCGATTCTCAAGCAGTATGAGAAGATTTTCGAGCTCGACGGGAAGAAGCTCGACATAGAACCGGAGGTTCTGGACCTCATCGTGGATACGTCCATAGCGAACAAGATGGGGGCGCGCGGCCTGCGTGCCATCTGCGAGAAGATAATGAGCGACGCGATGTACGACGCTCCGTCCTCCCGCGCCAAGACTTTCCACCTGACGCTGGACTACGCGAAAGCGCATATGTAGAACACTCGATTGGCCGCAGCTCCCTGCGGCCAATTTTGTAGTGTTCCTGTCTTTTGCCGCTGCGCTTCGGCAAGCCGCGCAACGCTTCGCGTTGCTCCTCATTTAATTCACTGGGAGCGTACTCCCCAGGCCCCTCGACACCATTAAAAGCTCCGACACAGCTTATTTGTATTTCCCGGCCGGCTTCGCCGTCCAATGCGGTTGCGCAGCTTCCGAAGTCTCCGCGGCGTGTGTTTTACATCGAAGAGAGCAAATAACGTTTTAGATGCACTTCTCGCTGTACTTGAGTACATCGAAAAGTGCAGATTGCACTTAAAATGCACTTCTCGTTGCATTTAGCTGCGGCGTTGCAGTCATCGAGCTTGTCGAGACGCCCGCGTGCTACTTCAGCGATCGGAATTCTCGGGGAGCGGGGGAGTAGAATTTAAGGATTTCGCCGGTGTAGGGGTGGCGGAAGACCAGGCTCGCGGCGTGAAGGGCGATGCGGCCGCCGAAAGCGGTGCGGGCTCCGTATTTCTTGTCGCCGGCTATCGGATGATGCAGCTCCTCCGCGGCGTGGACGCGGATCTGGTTCTTGCGTCCGGTCTCCAGTTCGAACTCCACTGTACTGTAGTTCTTGCCGCCGTGCACGCATTTCCAGCGGGTTACAGCCATCTGGCCACCGTCATCGACAGGCGAAGAGGACATCTTCAGGGACTTCTCGTTCTCCTGGAGCCAGGAGGTAACGGTGCCGCTTACACCTTCCTCGATATGACCTTCCAGAACGCCTGTATATTTGCGCTCCAGAACGCTCTCGTTCCATTTGCTCTGGAGGATTTCCTTCGTGCGCTCATCCTTTGCGAAAACCAGAAGGCCGGAAGTGTCGCGGTCCAGACGGTGTACGATGAATACGCGGCCGGAGATGAACTCCCCGTGTTTCGCCTTCATCGCGGCTCTCTTGCGGCGGTGCATATAGTCGGTCAGTATGGCGTAGGCATTGCGCTCGTGGCCGGGGTCGCCGTATTTCGGTGCGATGGTCGGAAGCCCTGCGCGTTTCTCTATAACCAGCAGATACTCATCCTCATAGACCAGATGCACTCCGTGGTCTTCCAGCACATCCGCGGCGCGGGTCACCATCGCCTCGGCGATGGCTTCCCCTTTGGCCACAAGCTCCACCGTG
Organism: Faecalibacillus sp.; assembly: GCA_963604635.1. GTDB lineage: Bacteria > Bacteroidota > Bacteroidia > Bacteroidales > UBA932 > Cryptobacteroides. Next base: position 45,633 of record CAVCRS010000046.1, on the reverse strand, counting down.
TCACCGGCCTTGAGAGGCCAGTCGAAAGCTGTGGTCCTGTTACCGTTCACGAGAATGCGGCCGCTGGAAAGGTAGCCTTTCACGGCGGTTCGGCTGCTGTCGGGGAAAGAGGCGAAGAGGTAATTGAGAAGGGAAGCGTCCTGCTTCACGGTCATTTTCTGTGCCATAGGAATCGGATGATATTTAAAACTGCTTTATAGACTTGTAAATCGGCTCTGAGCGTTCCGGAAAAACTGTCCGGAATGAAAAACGCCCTTGAAACGGGGCGTAGGATATTATCTTTTGAGCAACTCCAGATCCTGCTTCAGCATAATCTTGCGGTCCATCATCGCCACTTTCTGGAAGAGCCTTATCTGGTTTCCGAGGGAAAGATGCACCTTGTCCTCGTGCTTGCCGCGGCGCCACCATTTGTAGAAGCCGATAGGGTCGTTCTCGAACGGAATGGACGCCTTGATGCCTGTGGAGTAACCCGGATAGTCTATCAGCAGGGAGAGCCCCATTATCCTTTTATAATAGTCGGGGTTCGCCCGGCGGAGCTTGCTGACCAGAGGATTGAGGACTTCCATCGTGTCCACCTTCAGTACCTTTTCCTTTATGATCATTTTGTGGATGCGGACCGGGTCTTCATTGAGCCAGGCCCCTACACGAAGGGTCTGAGGACCAGACTCGGTGTCCAGAGTGAGCTGATCCATAGAGAAATACACTTTCTCGGGATCAAGAGGAAACGTTTCTTCAGGGGCCATAGATATTCGCTAAAATCGTACAAATTTACGAAGAATTTTTCAGAAATCACGCTTTTCGGTCTGGAAGAAATTCAAAAAAAGCCGGCGCAAAAAGATTCCGGCAGCCTATAAGCTGTTTTTCGGTAATCGCCAAAAATTTGCCGCTTACTTATTGACACTTTTTTACTACCTTTACGAAATCAAATTTTAACTTGTATTATGAACCTCAGAACCACACTAACCATTGCTGCGGCCACTTTGCTGATGGCTGCGGCCACATCCTGCGGAAACTGCGACAAGGGCTTGAAAGCCAATCAGAACGCTGCAATCCCTGCGGATAAGGAAATCGAAGCCAATGTCCAGAAACTACTCAAGAAGATGACCATCGAGGAGAAGGCCGGACAGATGATGCAGATCACAATCGCACGTCTGATCGATCAGGAGACAGGAGAATTCAGCGAACAGGCCCTGGAGGACGTTTTCGGAAAGTACAAGGTCGGTTCCATACTGAACACTTTCCACGACCGCGCCTATGACCACCTGTTCACAGCCGACTTCATCACCAAACTTCAGAACAAGTCAATGGAACTCATCGGCATTCCGATGATCTACGGTCTGGATATGATACACGGCGCATCCTATCTCTCGGACGCGACACTCTTCCCTCAGGAAATCAACCTCGGCGCCACCTTCAATCCCGAGTATGCCCGCATTATGGGCGAGGTTATGGCCTACGAGACCCGCGCCGCGATGTGCCCGTGGGTGTTCTCTCCTGTAATGGACCTTACCCGCACTCCTCTCTGGCCGAGAAACTGGGAGAGCTGGGGCGAGGACCCATATATGCAGACCGTGATGTCAGCCACAGAGACTGAGGCTCTCCAGGGAACTGATCCTAATCATATTGACGACAAGCACGTCGCGGTAAGCCTCAAGCACTATATGGCTTACGGCGCACCTGCCTCCGGAAAGGACCGCACTCCCGCTTACGTTTCGATAAGCGACCTGCGCGATAAATACTTCGAGCCTTTCCGCGCCTGCATCGCCAAGGGAGCCCTCACCGTGATGGCCAACTCCGCGTCCATCAACGGCGTGCCTACCCACGCGAACAAGACCCTGCTCACCGGCTGGCTCAAGGAAGGAATGAACTGGGACGGAATGATCGTAACCGACTGGGCTGACATCGACAACCTCTACACGCGCGAGAAAGTGGCGGCGGACAAGAAGGACGCCCTGCGCATCGGCATCAACGCCGGCATCGATATGGTTATGGACCCTTATGACCCGTCAGCCTGCGACCTGATTGTGGAGCTCGCAAACGAGGGCGCCATCCCGATGTCCCGCATCGATGACGCAGTCGCACGCGTGCTGCGTCTGAAATACCGTCTCGGCCTCTTCGAGAACCCGACCTGGGACACAAACGCATACAATGACTTCGGCAAGCAGGAGTGGAAAGACGCATCGCTTGCCGCAGCAGTCGAGTCCGAGGTTCTGCTCAAGAACAGCGGCATCCTCCCGCTCAGACAGGGCGCTAAGATTCTCGTGACCGGCCCGGGCGCTGACGATATGCGTCCGCTGATGGGCGGCTGGTCCTACACCTGGCAGGGCAGCGGCTCTCCGTACACCGACGGCTTCAACACCATTGCGGCCGCGCTCTCACAGGAGTTCGGCGCGTCCAATGTAAAATGCGTCCCTGCAATGTCTTATGACCAGGGATACGGCCAGTGGAAGAAAATCAACGATGTGGATATCCCATCTGCAGTTTCTGCTGCAAAGTCCTGTGACGTGATCGTGGCCTGCATCGGTGAAAATTCCTATTGCGAGACCCCGGGCAATATGGATGACCTCACACTCGCCGGCGAGCAGCTCGATCTGGTGAAGGCCCTTGCAGCCACAGGAAAGCCTGTAGTTCTGGTTCTGAACGAGGGCCGTCCGAGAGTCATCAACGAAATCGAACCTCTCGCCGCTGCAGTAGTGGACGTAATGCTCCCCGGCCCTTATGGAGCCGATGCTCTGGCGCTGCTTCTTTCAGGAAAGGAGAACTTCAGCGGCCGTCTGCCTTTCACCTATCCTAAATATGTCAACTCCCTGCATACCTATGATTTCAAGGTATCCGAGCAGGTTGGCACAATGTCGGGTTCATATAACTATGACGCCGTTATGGACGTTCAGTGGCCTTTCGGAACAGGTCTGAGCTATACCGCATTCGAGTATAGCGACCTCAAGGCTTCGGTGGAGAAGTTCGCGGCGTCCGATGTCATAGACTTCACTTTCACGGTCCGCAACAGCGGCAATGTGGCGGGAAAGGAGACCATTCTTCTCTATTCCAGCGACCTGGTGGCTTCCGTGGTTCCTGATATCCGCCGTCTGAGGGCATTCGCCAAGATTGACCTCAATCCTGGTGAGAGTCAGCAGATTACTCTCAGCGTTCCTGCGAAAGATCTCGCGTTTGTGAACACCGAAGGCGCCTGGACCCTCGAAAAGGGCCAGTTCGTATTCACCGTTGGCGGTCAGAATATAATCCTCGAGTGCACAGAGGACAAGGTATGGGATTCTCAGAACATTCGATAATAAGAATGTCAGACCTCTTCTCCGAGGAGGGTTTCGCCCCGGAGGGTGCAGAAGACTTGGACTTCCGTTCATTGGACGGAACGTCCTGCTACTGCTCTCACGAGGCTGAGGCCCGCCTCAGGGAAGGATTGGCCGCAACGCGGCCCGACCGCATACACTGGATCGACGGCGGGGACTATCACTATCTGAGCCGTTTCACGCTGGAGGCTGCTGCGCGCGAGTGCGCCGGCAAGCCTTTCGCTCTTGTGCTTTTCGATCATCATCCGGATATGCAGGAACCTGCGTTCGGAGATTTGCTTTCGTGCGGCGGCTGGGCTCGCCGGGCTCTCTCGGAATTGCCTCATCTGCAGCAGGTTCTGCTCGTCGGAATTAATCCTGATCTCGAGCTTGAGTTTCTGGACCTGATATTCGAGGGAGTGCTGGCCGTGACGGCCGACGACCTGCGGCACACCGGAGACAATCTGAGCCGCGACGTGACTGAGATGTTCTCGCTTCTCGAGAAGGACTTTCCGCTGTATGTTTCCATCGATCTGGATGTGCTCACGCGCGACTATGCGCGCACGAACTGGGACCAGGGCTGCATGACTCTCTCCCAGCTGGAGGAGAGCTGTCTGCGTCTGGCGGCGTCCCACAGGATTCTGGGCGTGGATGTCTGCGGGGGGATTACGCTCGAAAAGGGCGCGGCGCCTGAAGATTGTGAAGTGAACCTCAGAACGCGCCGGAGCCTGAGTCAATTTTTTGCTTCACTTTTTTGATTATTATTTCAATATTAAGCGGAAATCGTTTAAATTTGAGCGTTTTTTAACGCAAAAACTGACAATATGGAAGAAAATCTCAAATTTACCTGTCTTCACGACAGACACGTTGCTCTCGGAGCGAAGATGAGTCCGTTTGCCGGATACGATATGCCTATCCAGTACAGCGGCATTACTGATGAGCATATTGCCGTCAGGACAAAGGTCGGAATGTTCGATGTCTCACATATGGGCGAGATCTTCGTGAGCGGTCCTGACGCTGAGAAATTCGTCAATCATATCTTTACCAATGACATCCGCGGATTCAATCCCGGCAAGGTCCTCTATGGGATGATGCTTTATCCGAACGGGGGAGTGGTCGATGACCTTCTCGTGTACAGGGAGTTCGAGCCGGATCATTTCCTGCTCGTAGTCAATGCCGCCAATATCGACAAGGACCGCGAGTGGATTCTCGACCAGACGGAGGGCTACGAGGTGAATGTGGATGATATGTCCGAGGCTTGGGGTCAGATTGCCCTGCAGGGCCCTGAGGCTGAGAAGGTTATGTGCGAGGTTCTGGGTCTTGGCAAAGCTGCTGAACTCGGCTTCTACGAATATATGGAAAGCGAGTGGGGCGGTCTGAGAATGATCGTCAGCCGTACCGGCTACACCGGTGAGGACGGTTTCGAGCTTTATGCCACTCCTGAGGCTACCTGCGACCTGTGGGACCGCCTTCTGAAGGCCGGCGTGAAGCCTTGCGGACTCGGCTGCCGCGACACCCTGCGTTTCGAGGCGGGTCTGCCTCTGTACGGGGACGAGCTCAGCGCGGACATCACTCCTGTTATGGCGGGCCTTTCGATGTTCTGCAAACTTGACAAGGACGAGTTCATCGGCAAGGACGTCATCCTGAAGCAGAAGGCCGAAGGCGTGGAGCGCAAGCTCGTGGGCATCGAACTTCAGGACAAGGCCATCCCTCGCGCGGGTTATCCTGTGGAGACTCAGGACGGCACCGAGGTCGGTGTGGTGACTACCGGCTATCATTCCATCTCCCTGGACAAGAGCATCTGCTTCGCTCTGGTGGATTCACGCTATGCGGCGCTCGGCACTCCTCTCTGTGTCCGCATCCGCAAGAAAGTGTTCCCGGGAATCACCGTCAAGAAAAGATTTTATCAAACAAACTACAAGAAATAAACAAGATTATGGCATCAGTTAAAGAAGGTTTGCTTTACAGCGAATCACACGAGTGGGTTAAAGTGGAAGGCAATATCGCAGTCATCGGCGTTTCTGATTTCGCTCAGGCCGAGATGGGAGACATCACATATGTGGATCTTCCTTCAGAGGGTGACGATTTCGACAAGGGTGAGGACTTCGGCGCTCTCGAGAGCGTAAAGGCATCGAGCGATCTCTACGCACCGGTTTCCGGAAATGTAGTGGAGGTGAACACCGCCCTGGAGGAGACCCCGGAGAAGATCAACGAGGACCCTTACGGAGCCTGGATCATCAAGGTTGAAATGAGCGATCCGTCTGAACTGGACGAACTTATGGCTCCTGACGTTTACGCTGCCAAGAACCAATAATCGTTTCACTATGAGCATATTCTCATATTTTCCACATACTGGGGATGATGTTCGCCAGATGCTTGAACGTATAGGGGTCGGCAGTCTTGACGACCTCTATTCTGATGTTCCGGCGGATTTCATCTACAAGGGGGAATACGACCTGCCGGACGCAATGAGCGAGCAGCAGGTCCGTGATTTCTTCCAGGGCCTCGCGGCCAAGAACTCCTCCCTGAAAGTGTTTGTGGGGCAGGGCGCGTATGACCATTACACGCCGTCAGTAGTGCCTTACATCATCTCCAGAAGCGAGTTTCTCACAGCCTACACTCCGTATCAGTGCGAGATTTCACAGGGAACCCTGCGCTATATCTTCGAGTATCAGAGCATGATTTGCGCCCTGACGGGTATGGATGTCAGCAACGCCTCGATGTATGACGGCCCTACAGCCGCCGCCGAGGCTATGCGTATGGCGGTAGCCTGCGCACGCAAGAAGAACACCGTCCTGATTTCACGCACTCTGCTTCCGAATGTCATTTCCGTAATCGAGACTTATGCAAAGTATTACGGCACAAAGATTTCATTCATTGAGGAAAAGGACGGCAAGACCACTCTCGAGGCTCTCAACGAGGCTCTCAAGGATGAGGACATTGCCGGCGTGATCGTTCCGGGAATAAACCGCTACGGTATCGTAGAGGATCTCGGCGGATTTGCCGACGCCGTACACGAGCGCAAGGCAATTCTGGTGGAGTATGTGGATCCTTCCGCCATTTCAGTGCTCAAGACTCCTGCGGAGTGGGGCGCGGACGTGGCTGTGGGCGACGGCCAGTCCCTGGGCATTCCGATCTGCTACGGCGGTCCTTATGTGGGCTTTATGGCCTGCCGCAAGGAATATATGCGCAAGCTCCCCGGACGTATCGTGGGAGAGACGAGGGACAGCGAAGGCCGCCGCTGCTTCGTTCTGACCCTTCAGGCCCGCGAACAGCATATCCGCCGCGAGAAAGCGACTTCGAACATCTGCTCGAACGAGTCCCTTATGGCTCTCTTCGTGACCATTTATCTGTCCATTATGGGACCTCAGGGTATGAAGAAGGTGAATGAGCTTTCCTATACCGGAGCACATTATCTCTACGATGAGCTTCTCAAGACCGGCAAGTTCGCGAAGGTTTATGACGCTCCTTTCCTGAAGGAGTTCGTGCTGAAGCCTCTGGTGGATGTGAAGACCCTGCAGCAGAAGCTGTATGACGCCGGATTCTTCGCCGCGCTGCAGACCGAGGACGGCAACGTGTCCTTCTGCGTGACAGAGAAGAGGACAAAGGAGGAAATCGACGCACTTGTTAAAGCTGTGAAGGAGGTATAGTTATGAGATATTACGACAGACTCATTTTCGAACTTTCCAAGCCGGGCAGATGTGCATATTCCCTGCCTCATTGTGAAAAAGCTTCGCTGGGCCTCCCTGAGGGCCTGCTCCGCGCAGAGGCTCCCGCTCTTCCGGAAGTAAGCGAGGTGGATGTGGTGCGCCACTATACGAACCTCAGCCAGATGAATTTCGGTGTCGATACGGGTTTCTATCCTCTCGGCAGCTGTACGATGAAGTACAATCCGAAGATAAATGAAGAAATCGCCGCTATGCCGGCATTCCAGGCTCTCCATCCTCTCCAGGACGAAAGCACTGTCCAGGGTGCCCTGGAGGTGTACTACAATATGGAGAAGTCGCTCGCGGCCATCACGGGAATGAAGTATTTCACTTTCAATCCTTGCGCAGGAGCCCACGGCGAGCTCACGGGCCTTATGATTATGCGCTCATACCATATGAGCCGCGGGGACGTCGCGCGCACCAAGGTCATCGTGCCTGACAGCGCACACGGAACGAATCCCGCTTCTGCCGCAGTCTGCGGTCTGGAGATTGTGGAGGTGAAGTCAAATGCCGCCGGACTGGTGGATGTGGAGGATCTGAAGCCTCTTCTCGGTCCGGATATCGCGGGCATAATGATGACGAACCCTAATACCCTGGGACTTTTCGAGCGTGAGATCGCTCAGATTGCGGCTCTGGTTCACGAGTGCGGCGGCCTGCTGTATTATGACGGAGCGAATATGAATCCGCTTCTGGGCGTGGTACGTCCGGGAGATATGGGTTTCGACATAATGCATCTTAACCTGCACAAGACTTTCTCGACGCCTCACGGCGGCGGCGGTCCAGGCAGCGGCCCTGTGGGCGTGGCTGAGAGGCTCCTCGAGCATCTCCCTATGCCTCACGTGGTCAGGAATGAAGACGGCAGCTTCCATATTCAGAAGTCCGGCAAGAATTCAGCCGGTCAGGTTTCAGGCTTTATGGGCAATTTCGGCATTATCCTGCGCGCCTACGCATACATTCTGATGCTCGGCAAGCAGAATATCCGTCTCGCCGGACGCTATGCGACCCTGGGTGCCAACTACATCAAGGAGAGCCTCAAGGATGCCTTCAAGCTCCCGATTCCTACCGTCTGCAAACACGAGTTCGTATTCGACGGCCTCATCAATGACGGTTCCGCCACCGGCAAGCCGGGCGCGACAACCCTCGATGTGGCGAAACGCCTGCTCGATTTCGGCTTCCACGCTCCGACCATCTACTTCCCGCTGCTCTTCCATCAGGCTCTGATGATTGAGCCGACCGAGACCGAGAGCAAGGAGACTCTGGACGAGTTCATCGACGTGATGCACAAGATTGCAGCCGAGGCTGCGCAGGACCCTGACATTCTGCACACAGCTCCGCACAATGCCCCGATTTCCCGTCCTGATGAGACCGCCGCAGCCCGCAATCCGATCCTCAAGTATCAGGATGAAGTCAAGTAATTGATAATCTAAGTTTTAAATAAAAGAGTGACTGAAAATCTCTTTTCAGTCACTCTTTTTTTTCCGCGAGGATTGGGTCTAAAATCCAGATGGGGAACTTTTGCGTCACTGTTGTGCTATGATCCACACTGCGACAGCGGCGAGTGCAAGGGTGCCGGCGGAAATCTTGAGCCAGAGGGGCAGTTTCTGCTCTCCCTTGAGCCAGGTTCTCTTGAGAGAGTCGCGTACAGGCTCGTCGTAAATCTTGACTACTCCCCAGGCCAGAATGACGGACAGAATCACCACACCGGCTGCCGAAAGGAAATGAATCCAGGCGGGAGCGTCAGCGTGTGCCCTGACAAAGGACATATGGGCGTAGATGATAGGGAAATGAGTGATGTAGATCGGGTATGATATGTCTCCGAGGAATTTGCAGACCTTAGTGCTGAATGCGTGCGTAGTCCTGCTTCCCGCTCCCAGAAGGACAATCAGAGGGAAGAGTACCAGAATCGCGACGGCCTGATACGCTCCGTTGGCAACGCCAGGCTTGCCGCCTATGCAAGGCATGGCGAAAATGATGACAAGCAGAAGCGAAGCCCACCAGAACCCTCCTCTGACGTGAATGGGACTTCCGCTCGGATTGTTCCCGCTGCGGTGTTTGGGGAGAATCCTGGAGATTACCAGACCGCAGATGAAAGGATACAGAAGGCGGCTGAAGCCAATGTAGATCTGCTGTGCGGTGAGGCTCCATCCTCCGATGACGCTGTACTGCGGTCCGCCGAAACTGACGACGTTCCCGTCAGGCATAGTCACCTGATTTACAGGGAAGAATCCGAAAATGTCCCAGCCGAGGGTGAGGTCCAGGGTGAGGACTGCAGAGAGGGCTGCAAGGATGCAGAGGATGACCGTAGGGAGTCTGCGGAAAATGAAGGCGTAGAGGATGTTGCCGATGTATTCGAGAGTCAGCGACCAGTTCGGGCCGTTGAAGGAATTGGTCTCGCCCCAGCCTCTGATATCCATCTTCGGACCTGTCGGAATCATGAACAGGGCCATCACGAAGCATACGAACACTTTCCAGGCCGGTGCCTGAAGGATGTCCGGGAAGGCGGTAGCCCCGAAATAGAACATTGCAAGGCCGATGACCGTGCCCGCAATCACCATAGGATGCAGGCGGGTGATACGGCGCTTGAAGAATCCCCAGGTGGTCATCTTGCCCCAGCGGTCATCATAGGCATAGCCTATCACGAAGCCGGAGAGCACGAAGAAGAAATCCACCGCAAGATATCCGTGGTATATATGCTGCTGGGCTCCCGGAGGACAGTAAGTCTCGAAGAGATGGAATAATATCACCATCATTGCGGCTACGCCGCGTAGCCCGTCCAGGATTTCATATCTGGGCTTGGATTCAAGATACACGTTTTCTTTTGCCATCGTTACGTAATGTATTTTTCAGCGTTTGCAAAGATAAAGCATATTCACGAGCTGAACTTTACTTATTTTTAGAATAATTTATCTTATTTTTGCATTATGGCGGAAATATACAAGACAGATACCTTCAGTTATGATTATGTGCGCTTCGCTCCCCAAAGACAGATAGCCCTCCATTCCCATAAGTCCTGGGAACTGGACTGCATTCTGACGGGCCGTGGCGTACGCACGCTGGGAGGTCTTAAGGAACAGTTTCGGGAGGGAGAAATCATCCTTGTCCCGCCGGAAATCCCGCATCAATGGGAATTCGATCCTGAATACACTGACTCCGGTGGAAAAATTTCCAATATTACCATAATTTTCGATGACTTGCATCTGGATTCCATATTGAGGATTTTTCCTGATATACAGGTGAGTGTCAGCCATATACGAGATATGAGGAATTCTCCGGTATCCTATACGGGCGACACCCGGGAAAAACTTGCCGCAGTGATGACGTCTATGCGTTATGAGCCGGTTTCGGAGAGGCCCGCATCGTTTTTGAGGATTCTTCACCTGCTCGGAGAGGTTTCCGATGTGAAGCGGATGGGAACCTACCTTAAAGTCAGTCTGGAGGAGCAGCGGAAGATGAAGATCCGGACATTCATCTCTTCGAATCTTTCCCGCCATATTTCGCTGAAGGAAATCGCTTCCCACGCGGGTATGAACGAGGCGGCATTCTGTGTCTTTTTCAGGAAGCATTACGCCCGGACTTTTGTCGAATATCTGAATGCGCAGCGCCTGGAATACGCGAAATACCTTCTTGAGAAAGGCGAGCTGACAGTAACCGAAGTCTGCTATGCCTGCGGCTTCACCTCCCCTCCGTATTTCTCCCGCGTCTTCCGCAATTCCGTCGGCCTCTCCCCGCAGCAGTACGCCAGGTCCCGGCATAATCGGCCGAAGACCCTCTGACCTGGATGTGGCTCCTGCCCCTGGCAGCTTTCTGCGACACCATCCCTCTCCAGGTCCCGGCATAATCGGCCGAAAAACCTCTGACCTGGCAGCCTGGCTGACTGCTGGAAGATATCACGAAAAAACGGTGTGAAAAAGACTGCCTTTTTCACACCGCAGACCTCTGAAAATGAATTCGGTGTGAAAACACTATGCGTTTTCACACCGAATTACACTACAGGCTCTTGACCCAGCTGTCCACCGTCTTCTGGCTGGCGCCGTTGATGAGTTTGCCGGCCTTCCAGTTCACATCCGGATAGAGCTTGCGGAAAGTCTTCATCGTATTCTCGATACCGCTTCCGCCGGAAGTCATAAAGAGGTACACGGTCTTTCCTTTGAGCCCATAAGACTCGATGAAGGTGTTGATGATGCGCGGAGCGCCGTTCCACCAGTTGGGGAAACCGAGATAGACGGTATCATATCCTTCCAGATCAGCCTTGCTCTTCACAAAGGCCGGACGGGACGACGGGTCATCATTCTCCCTGCAGCAGCGGGAAGCCGGATCGGTCCAGTCCAGGTCCGCAGAAGAATACTTCTTTTCAGGAACGATTTCGTGGAGTTCTCCGCCAGTGGCGGTTGCAATCATTTTGGCCAGACGTTCGGTAGTGCCCGTAGCCGAATAATAAGTAACCAGAGTTTTAGACATTTGATTTTTCTCCTTTTTCTGGCCGCATGCGGCAATGGAAATCAGTCCCAGCGCCACCGCAGCTATGATGAAAATACTTTTTTTCATATCTTATGTGTTTATCTATCTTGAGTTTATCGTGGTGCTCAGGCGTTTCGACAAGCTCAACGACCGCACTGCTGAATGTCAGGCCGTGGTAAGGCTGTGGCTGGCAGAGAGCCTAGCCGCCCACGGCTAGTGAGTGGGTGGCAGCCGCAAAGCGGCTGACGGGATGGAGCGCGAAGCGCGGAAGCTCTTCTGCCAGCCACAGCCTTACCACGGCAAAGCCGCTAATCTTTAGGATACTGCTCCTCGGTGACGGGCTCGAGCCACTCGTTGCTGACCTGCCCACCTGTCGCGACGTGCGTTGTCAGGTGCTGGAACCAGCTGGAAGAAGTCGCTCCGTGCCAATGCTTTACGTCCTCTGGAATGTCCACGACATCGCCCGCTTTCAGTCTCTGCGCAGGCTTACCCCACTCCTGATACCAGCCTTCGCCGCCCACACAGATCAGAATCTGACGAGCCCCGTGGTGAATATGCCAGTTGTTGCGGCAGCCGGGCTCAAAAGTGACATTCGAGAGAGGCAGAGCCGTCTTTTCGCCCTCCGCAAGATTCACAGGACGCAGCGGAGCGAGAAAACTCGAGCCGGTGAAATATTGGGCGTAGCCCGAATTGAAATTCCCTTTCGGGAATGCCGGGGTGCCGAGCGGAGGCTGCTGCGTGAACTCCTCGCCGTAAACGAGCGCAATGGCCTTCGCCGCGCGGTACGCCTCGACCTCTCCGACTTTCGCCGCGAGGACTCCCGGAATAGCGTGTATCTCATTATCGTTCAATCCCATATTGCGCGAGCCGGCCACGTGCGAGCCGAGCTGCGGAGCGAGTCCCTCGATCGAAGCGAGCGCGCTGATGGTGGCGAGTTCGCGCTCCGCGAAGCTCAGAACGTCGCGCGCGAAAATGTCGCCGAAAAGGTGCGCCTTGAGGTAGTAGTCCTCCGCCGTGCAGAACTCGTAGCGGAAAGTCTTGCCGCCCACGAGCTGCGACTGCACCTTCGTGCCCTCAGCGAGCGCATCGAAATCTTTCGGCAGCGGGGTCGCGTCCGCGCCCAATTCGCTCTTCTTGCCGTCCTTTTCCCTCTGCGCCAGCACTTTCTGCAGAGTCCCGAGAGCGTTCAGCGAACGCGGGAAGCCGGTGTAGGCGTAAAGCTGCGAGAGAATTTCCTTGACCTCGTTCACGCTGAGACCATTCTCAAGTCCACTGTCGATGCTCAGCGCGAGTGCATCGAGGTCACCTTTCGCCTCGTTCGCAGCGATTGCGACGATGCTCTGCTGCCGGAGGCTCAATTCATCTGTTTGTGCCATAAGACTAAAACTTGTAATTATCAGGCCGATAGCGGCCAATGCTGTAACTTTCATCGTGTCAGGAATTCATCTGATTGCGGTACTCGGTAGGGGTCATTCCCGCGTGCTTCTTGAAAAAGCGCACGAAGTGCTGCGGATAGAGGAAGCCGAGCGAGGCGGCGACCTCCTTTATGGAGAGTTCCGGTGAGGCCAGCTGGCTCTTGGCGTAGCTGAACAGCCGGAGCGAGATGTACTCCTGAGCGGTCTTGCCTGTCTCGGCCTTCACCAGATCCCCGAAATAGTTCGGGGAGAGGAAAACCCTGTCGGCGAAATACTTGACAGTAGGGAGCCCCTCTGTTGCGGTCTTGCCCGAGGCGATATACTCATCCACAAGCTTCTCGAAACGGGACAGAGTGGTCAGATTCAGGTCCTGACGGGTCACGAACTGACGCTCGTAGAAACGCAGACAGTAATCCAGAATCAGTTTTATATTGGTGGCTATCAGATTCTTGGAATGCCTGTCGATGGGATTCTGGAGTTCCTTGCTGACTATCGCCATACAATCTGTGATGATTTTCCGTTCATCCTCGGAAAGATGCAGGGCCTCGTTCGATGCGTAGGAGAAGAATGTATAGTCCTTCATCTTCTTCTCAAGGGAAGTCCCGTGCAGGAAGTCAGGATGGAAGAGCAGGCCTTTGGCGTACTTGGGGATTCCCGGCACGGGCTGCACATCCACCATCTGATCGGGGGCGAAGCTCACGATGGTCTGGCCGTCGAAATCATATTTGGTTCTGCCATAATTGATTGTGCAACCCTTCGTCTCTTTCAGATAGAGCTGGTAGAAAGCCATCGACCGCTTCCCGGCGATGAACCTGTGCTCGGGAGTAATCTCAACATAGGCCACCAGCGGGTGCATTGTCTTGTAACCGAACAGGTCATTGTACTGTTCGATGGTGTCGATTCTGAGTATATTGTCATCCATAATCCAGGATTTTGTCCGGAACAAGAAATCCTTCCCAGGCGCCTGCCCGGTAATTTTTCAGTTTCTTCCGGATTTGCTGCCGCAATTTACTAAAAATTCAGATACGCTGAATTACCCCGCCTCCAGGAAATGTAATCGGGGTAACAATTCCGGTAAGTCTGGTCACTGACGCGGCCAGGTAGGGACAAAAATGCCTGAAAATGTTCTCACCTGGAGTGGGCACCGCCTCTGCACGAGTCTCTGTGTCCTGCACCCTCGCCAGATGGGGACATAAACTGACGAAAAGTTCCCTATCTGGATTTGTGACCTGAATTATTGTTATATTTGAGGAATTGAAAATTCATCAGATGAAACGAATAACGCTTGCTGTCGGACTGATGCTCGCTCTTTGCAGCACAACCGCCGTCGCCCTGCCCGGGTTTGCAGAAACTGCACCTGATTCAAACATTTCCCGCGACCTTATGACCGAATCCTGGCCGGCGCGCTGGATTTCTGTCCCTGACACCGACCCCAAAGGCTACGGAGTCTATTATTTCAGAAAGACCGTGCATCTGGATGCCGTTCCTTCTGAATATAAGGTGAATGTGACCGGCGACAGCCGATACAAGTTCTATGTGAACGGGACTCTCGTTTCCCTGGGACCCGCCCGCGGAGACGCCACTCATTGGAATTACGAGCAGGTGGATCTCGCCCCGAATCTTCACGGCGGAGACAATCTTCTGACCGCCATTGTTTTCCACGAAGGCAAATACAAGCCTGAAGCCAATGTCTCAGTGTCCTCAGGCTTTCTTCTGCAGGGTCTGGATGAGGCTCGGGACCTCAAAACGGACAAATCCTGGCAATGCGTCAGGGATGAGGCCTATTCTCCGGTACCTTTCCGCTATCCCGGCTATTATGTGTCCGGCCCGGGAGAGCAGGTGGATTTCAGCAGACATCCCGAGGACTGGGTTTCAGCCGACTGCAAGTCAGTGGAATGGAAGGAGCCGGTAATCGGCCCTGCAGGTTTTCCGAAAGACTTCGTGGGGAACAGCCTTTCCGACCGCCACGCCCTCCTGCGCTCCGCCCTTCCGCAGATGGAGCTCAAGCCCGAGCGGCTTGCCGCTGTCCGCAAGGACGGCGGGCTCAGGATTCCAGCGGGCTTTCTTGCAGGTGCCGAGCCTCTCGTGATCCCCGCTCATACTGAAGCCGAAATCATTCTGGATCAGTCATATCTGACCAACGCATACTTCAATCTCGCATTGGCCGGCGGAGCCGGCGCCCGAGTGCGCATCGGCTATACCGAAGCTTTCTACGAGCCTTCGGAGGGCCGCACGTCGATGAACAAGGGCGACCGCGACGAGATCGAGGGAAAGGTTTTCCTCGGACGTGAAGACATCCTGCTGCCTGACGGCGCCGCGCACGAATACACTACGCTCGCGTGGCGGACTTACAGATACGTGCGCCTTGTGGTGGAGACTGCTGATGAGCCGCTCACGCTCAGTGACATTCACGGGGTGTTCATAGGCTATCCGTTCGTGCTGAACGCGAGCGTGGAGTCGCAGGAGAGTCCCGAGATGACGGAAATGTTCGATATCGGCTGGCGGACAGCAAGGCTCTGCGCCATCGAGACTTATATGGACTGCCCTTACTATGAGCAGCTTCAGTATCTCGGCGACACCCGCATCCAGGCTCTGATAAGCCTCTACAACAGCGGGGATGACCGTCTGGTGAAGAATTTCCTCCGTCTTTCGGACATCAGCCGCAGTCCCGAGGGCGTGACGATGGGCAGGTATCCGACATCTTCGCCTCAGTACATCACTCCGTATGCCCTGAGCTATGTCTATGCCATCCACGACTATATGATGTACGGGAAGGACCCGGGTTATGTGCTTTCGCTGCTTCCGGGCGCGGAGCAGATTCTCTGGTACTTCACGAAGTATCAGGGTTCAGACGGGCGCCTTGTCAATCTTCCGGGCTGGAATTTCAGCGACTGGGTCAATGTCCCGTCCTGGAAATCAGGTTCGCCTCTCAAGGGCTCGGACGGATGCTCGATTCTTATGGATCTCCAGCTTCTCTACGGCTTGCAGATGATGTCGGATCTCGAGAAATATGCAGGGCGCGAGACCGTGGCGGGAGAGTATGAGGCGAAGGCTTCGAAGCTCGCCGCCGCCATAAAGAAGGCTTACTGGTCTTCCGAAAGGGGGCTCTTCTCAGACCGCGCCGAAAAGGACATTTTCTCGCAGCACGCCAATTCCCTGGCCATTCTCTGCGGACTTGCGAGCGGCTCCGAGGCCGGGGCCATAGCGGAGAAACTCCTGTCGGACAGCACTTTGGCTCCTTGCTCCGTATATTACAAGTTCTATCTGCACCAGGCCCTTATAAAGGCCGGGCTCGGTGACAGATATATGGAATGGCTGGACATCTGGAGAGAGAACATCCGATATCATATGACGACCTGGGGCGAGATGTCCGATGTCAGCGGCACCCGTTCGGACTGCCACGCCTGGGGCGCGAGCCCGAATATAGAATTCCTCAGGACCGTGGC
This sequence comes from Faecalibacillus sp., assembly GCA_963604635.1. GTDB lineage: Bacteria > Bacteroidota > Bacteroidia > Bacteroidales > UBA932 > Cryptobacteroides. The sequence goes on along the minus strand of CAVCRS010000046.1, from coordinate 29,320 downwards.
CGGAATCGACAGCGCGGCTCCGGGATTCAGCGAGGTGACCATCACTCCTCATTTGGGAGAACTCCGGCATCTGGATGCGACTATGCCGCATCCTGCAGGTTCCATCAGCGTGTCTTACACCCGCAAGGGAGAGACCCTCAAGGCGGAGATCACACTCCCTGAGGGCATAGAGGGCACCATCGAGTGGAACGGTCAGACACGCAGAATAGTGTCAGGAAAGAATTCCGCTATTTTCAGATAAACAGAAACGGTGTGAAAACGCATAGGGTTTTCACACCGGATTCATTTTCAGAGGCCTGCGGTGTGAAAAAGGCAGTCTTTTTCACACCGTCTTTTCGTGATATTGTCCAGCAGTCAGCCCGGCTGCCAGGTCAGAGGGTTTTCGGCCGATTATGCTGGGAACTGGAAAGGGATGGTGTCGCAGAAAGCTGTCAGAGGCAGGTGCCACATCCAGGTCAGAGGGTTTTCGGCCGATTATGCCGGGACCTGGCGGTATCTAAGGTTGGATTACGCCTCAAGACGTTATCGCGGAGACGCTTACTACTGTTGCGGGGAGATTCTGACATAGAGATGATGGAACGTCCAGGTAGGGACAAAAACGCCTGAAAATGTCCCCGCCTGGCGTGAAATCTAAGAATTTTTCATATTTTTGGCATCGGAGAGGAGCCCGCGGGAACCTCCCACGGAACTTCGCAACCTGACCGGGAAGCAGTCTGAGACCGGACGGCTTCCATAATCCGAACGATATGAAAACGCTGAAACTGTTCATCATAACCCTGCTGCTGACCGCTTTCACAGCGTCAGGAGGAAACCTTCACAACATCTCATTCAGCCTCACTGAGGTAAACTCCATCTTGGAATACCCTTCGGGACGCCTCTGGGTCGGCACCAAATACGGCCTTTTCGAATACAACGGCTACTCCTTCAGAAGATACACCAATCCCGAACATCCCAACGGCGCCGGAGCCTGCATCGAGGCCATATTGCCGGTGGGTGAGGACTGGCTCTGTGTGGGAACCCACTGGGGAGTGATGTGGCTGAACCTGCGAAGCGGAAAATACGGTGACCCTTACCCGGAAGTCAGGGGAATGGGTGCAGTCCGCTCCCTGAAGAAGATAGGAAACCGGCTCTGGATAGGGACCCGGGATGACGGCCTCTGGATTTATGACTTCAGCAGCGGAACCATGACGCGGCAGAATGACCGCCAGAAAATCAAGGAGAGTCTCATCCACGGCATAGACACCCTCGGAAACGCCGTCTATACCGCCTCCTGGGAGGCTTTCGGCCGCCGCGACCCCCGCAGCGGGAAGGCTGAAAGCATAAAGTACCGGGGCCGTGACATAGATTCCTATGCCCTTCTCTGCGACAGAGCGAGAAACTGCGTCTGGGTGGGCGGAAGGGAGGCCCTGTACATATACGATACTGAAGAAAACACTCTCAGCGAAGCTCTGCACCGCCCCGGAGTCATAATAGGGGACATAGTATTCGATGCCGACGGGACCTCCCTTGTCCTGGGCACAGAGAACGGAATCCTGCGCTACAATCCTGAAGACGGTGTCACTGAGGAGATTACCCACGATGCAAGAAACCAGTCCTCCCTGCACAACAACGTCATCAGAAACCTCTACCGCGATTCCCGGGGCAATGTCTGGGCAGGCACCAACTCCGGCCTCGCCCTGATGCGCTCCACTGAAAGGGAGCATATGATGCACCTGAGCGAATTCGCGCCCGAAAGCAGCGGCAACCTCATCAAAACCATTTTGAAAGACTCGGCTGGAGATTACTGGTTCGGGGGAGAGAACGGCCTGATACACAGTAGGAAGGAAAGCGAAAAACTCATCTCCGACTGCTGGAGCACGTCAAGCGCCGGCCACCACCTCCGCCACAACATTGTCCGTGACATCTATGAAGACAGCGACGGCAACATCTGGGTAGCCACCGAGGGCAGCATCGCCCGCTATGACCGAAACTCCGACAGGCTGATTTACTACGACATAGCCTGCGGAAACCGCAACTCCACCCTCGCGTACTACATTATCGAAGACACCCGCAACCGTCTCTGGATCGCGACGTTCTGGGGCGGAATCCTCGTCGTGGACAAGGCAGACCTGCTCTCCAGACCTTCGGGCGGCCGCGTTGCGGCCAATGCTTACTTCGAGGACACCGATTACGGCAACATCGCATATTTCCTGAGCCTGGACGGGGAAGGCAATGTCTGGGCGGTGACCCAGAACGGTCTGGCCCACATCGATTCCGTAACCATGAAGATGGAACTGAAAAGTGTCTGGATGGACGCCACGGCTTACTCGAATGGGAAAATATGGCACAGTACCGGAGGCCGGCTCTATCTTTATGATGAGAACACGAACACTTCTGAGCAGATATTCAATCTGGAAGGAGGCCATATCCTCAGCATAGCCCCGGATGAAAACGGAGTGTGCCTGACCACTACCGACGGGGTATATCTCGCTGACAGAGAGAAAGTTGAGCCTCTGGCCGTCCAGCCGGAAACATTCCATTCCGGCTTCTGGGACAAGTCCACGGGCCAGTTCATCTTCGGCGGAAGCGACTTCATCCTCTTTCTGGACGCCAATGCCTCCCACAGGGCGGAAACCCCGACAATATCCTCCATAAAGGGCTACGAAGGTGAAAATCCCCGCTATCTCAGTACCATAAAACTTAATACCCGCAAGGATGTCGCCATAGAGCTCGCCACGGACAACTGTTCGGGATTTGAAGACAGGACATTCTGGTACAATATCGACTCCCAGGGATGGAGCCCTCTGACCCCGGGCCAGAACATCCTCGCTTTCGCGGCGCTCCGCGGAGGCAGATTCCGTCTTGAAGTCAGCCTCGCAAATCCCGAAATCGACCCCGAGGCGCAGACGGGCAGATGGCGCATCGAAGTTCCGTATCCGTGGTACCAGAGACGGTGGGCATTCTGCATATATGCGGCCATTATTGGCGGCATCGCCGCCCTTACGGTCAGACGCTTGAAACTCAAGCAGATGGCTGAGCTCAAGCAGATGGAACGCGAGCGCACCCTGGAGCTTGCGCGGAACAAGATGGACTTCTTCGTGAATATGTCGCACGAACTGAAGACTCCGCTGAGCCTCATCATCGCTCCGCTGAGCCGTCTCATCTCCGAGTCGCGACCGGGCGCGCTTCGTGACTCGCTCTCGGCCATCCACCGCAACGCCGTACGTCTGGACGGTCTGATACACAGGATATTGGACTTTCAGAAATACGAATACGAGACCGAAGACAAACTTATCCGCAGCCATATTGAACTCAAGACCTATCTGGAGAAGATGGTGGAGAGTTTCTCCGCGAAGGCGAAGGAATCCGGCATTGACCTGAGCTTCGCAAGCGAAGTGGACAGCCTCTGGATGAATCTGGACGTAATCAAGATGGATTCCGTGATGAGTAACCTCATTTCCAATGCCTTCAAGCACGTCCCGGCCGAAAGCCCGCAGATAAGAGTCCGTCTCAAAAAGGACGGCGGCAGCGCCCATATCATCGTAAAGGACAATGGCGAAGGCATAAAGGAATCCGATATCCCGCTGGTATTCATTCGTTTCTATCAGGGCAGCCAGCCTGCGGCGACTTCCGCCAGGGGCTCGGGGATAGGCCTTTATATGGTAAAGAAATACGTGGAGCTGCACGGGGGAAGCATAACGCTGCGAAATGACGGCGGGCTGCTCGCTGACGTGAGCCTGCCGCTCGTCGGAGAGAATGTGGCTGAACCCATGGATAAAGAGGAAGTCATAACTGACGGCGGAAGAAAGCGCGTACTCGTGGTGGATGACAATCTGGAAATCGTCGCCTTCCTCGCAGATGCCCTTTCCGACCATTATTCCTGCCTGAAGGCCTATGACGGGGAGTCCGCTCTCGAAATCCTTCAGAAGGAAACCGTGGACCTGGTCATCGTGGATTATATGATGCCCGGAATGAGCGGACTGGACTTTGTGAAAACGCTTCGCAAGGAAGTGAAATTCTCTGATCTCCCGGTGATTATGCTTACAGCGAAAGATGATGAGCAGACCGAACTCGAGAGCATCCGCGCGGGCATCGACGCATTCTTCCCGAAGCCGTTCAGCCTGCATAAGCTGCAGCTGCGCATCGCCCAGATCTTCTCCCGGGGAGAGAACCGCAGCCGCCGCGAGGGGCTCGAGGAAATCATCTCCCGCAGCCCGGAGGTGGACAAGACCAAGTCGCCCGACGAACTCCTGCTCGAAAATCTGACGTCCATCATCGAGGAGAATATGGAGAATGAGCAGTTCGGCGTGAGCATGCTTTCGTCCCTCGCCGGCATCGAGAGCAAGACACTCTACCGCAGAGTCAAGCAATTGACCGGAGAGACTCCGGTCAATTACATAAGAAAGCTGCGCCTTCGCAAGGCTTCAGCGCTGCTCTCCCAGGGCAGTTTCGCCGTTTCGGAGGTGATGTATATGGTCGGCTACAGCAACACCTCTTATTTCTCCAAGTGCTTCGCCGAGGAGTTCGGAATCACGCCTAGACAAGCCCTGAAGGGCGAAAAGTCCGAATAATGTCCTAGTTTGTCCGTTCCCGACTCGTTTGCGGAAATCCCCAAAAGTAACTTTGCGGTCAGTTGAAAAGGTAACACTTGACTAACCAAAAAAGTTTCAGATGAAAAACAAATCTCTATTCAGGCAAGCGCTTGCGGTATTGGCCGCAGGCCTGCTCATTCTGCCGCAGACGGCGTTTGCGCAGAACAAGGTAAGCGGTACTGTCAAGGACAGCTGGGGCGATCCTGTCATTGGCGCCGCAGTCGTTCAGAAAGGTACCGCGAACGGTATTTCCACCGCCGAAGACGGAACATACTCCATCTCTGTTCCTGCCGGAGCTGTCCTGCAGTTCTCCTGCGTGGGCTACAAGACGGTGGAGATGACCGTGAGCGGAGAAACATTGGACGCAGTCCTCGAAGATGACGTCGACCTGCTCGAAGGTGTCGTGGTCGTGGGCTACGGCACGCAGAAGAAAGCGAACCTGACGGGTTCGGTGGCATCCGTCTCGAGCCGCGACATCGAAGACATTCCGGCTGCGAACGCAGCTTCGCTGCTGCAGGGACGTCTTCCGGGCGTCGTGCTCACCAGCAACGGCGGACAGGCCGGTAAGGACAACCCCGAGATTCGCGTCCGCGGTGTCGGAACTCTCTCCGGAAACAACAATCCTATGGTCATCATAGACGGTATCGAAGCAGGCGTGGATGACATCCGCCAGATCGCGGCGGCGGACATTGACAACGTGTCCGTCCTCAAGGATGCCGCTTCGGCCGCGATTTACGGTGTGAGAGCTGCGAACGGAGTCATCCTCATCACTACCAAAAGAGGTTTCGAGTCCGCTCCGAAGGTGAACTATTCCGGCAACTTCACTCTCCAGAAAGCAGCCATTATGCCAGACTACGTGGATTCCTATGACTGGGCCCTGATGTACAATGAGAGCAAGAATACTGACATCTATACGGCAGATATGCTCGCGAAGCTCAGGAACGGCTCGGACCCGGACCATTTCGCGAACACCGACTGGGTTTCCGAGATGTTCAGAACAGCCCCGATGCACCAGCACAACCTCTCTGTAAGAGGCGGCTCGAAGAATGCTCACTATGCGGTTTCAGCAGGCTATCTCGACCAGGAGGGCATCCTGAAATACTCGGGCTACAAGAGATATAATTTTCGGTCGAACGTCGATGCGACCCGCGGCCGTTTCACTTTCGGACTCAATCTCGCGGGCTCATATGATGACACCGCCGAACCTGGCGGCGGAGTGGGCGGAGAGAACGGAGTGATGCGTATGCTCACCTGGTTCACCCGTCCGACGGTTCCGGCAGTCTATTCGAACGGCTACTACGGCTGCGTTGATGGCACCGACATCAGCCATACCGTGTTCAAGAATCCTCTCCAGACCATGGCGGAGGGCCACAGAACGAATCACGGCTACCATTTCGACGGCAAGGTGTTCGCCGAGGTCGATATCTGGCAGGGCATCAAGCTCAAGACCAGCCTCGCGTACAGCACATATCTGAATACCGCTTCCAGCTATTCGCAGAAGAGCTCCAAGTATGATGCGGAAGGGAATCTTCTGTACCGCAACGAGACCAACAGCCTCTACAAATATATGTGGATGTCGAAGAATCTCACGAACGAGAACCTCCTCACCTGGAACAGGACCCTGAATGAGAAGCACGATTTCAACGTTCTCCTCGGACATTCCACCATCCAGTACAGGTATGACACTGAAAACGGTACCAAGCAGGACTTCGCTTCGGACAATCTCTATGAGTTCAATGCCGGCACATCGAACGACAAGGTAGCCGGCAGCGCCGAGGAATACGCTCTCCAGTCCTTTTTCGGCCGCGTGGGCTATATCTATGACAACCGCTATCTCTTCGAGATGAACATCCGTCACGACGGGTCATCCCGTATGCCTTCAAGCCACAGATATGCGACCTTCCCTTCATTCTCGGCCGGCTGGAACATAGCCAACGAGGATTTCTTCAGCAATGTGGACTTCATAAACCATCTGAAGCTCCGCGCCAGCTGGGGTAAGCTCGGAAACCAGGAGATCGGAAACTATCCTTACGCCGCCACCATGGCCGCAAGCTACAACTATTACTTCGGCTCATCGAAGAGCATCGGTCTGGCGGACAATATCGTGGCGAACGATGACATCCGCTGGGAGACCACCACGATGACCGACCTCGGTTTCGACGTGACAGTATGGAACGGCAAGATCAGCGCGACCTTCGACTGGTTCGACAAGCTCACTTCGGACATCCTCCTCAAGCTTCCTCTTCCGTCCTCCTTCCTCGGGACCCTCGGTTCCCCTTACCAGAATGTCGGAAAGGTGCGCAACCGCGGATGGGAATTCTCCGCTTCCTATAACGACAGGGCAGGCGACTGGAGCTGGAACGCCAACGTGCAGCTCTCTGCTGTGAAGAACACCATCGTGGATAACGGCGGCATCGAGACCATCTCCGGCAACACCATCAACCGCGAGGGCAATCCTATCGGTTCCTACTACGGCCTGAAGGCCATCGGAATGTACAGAACCGAGGCTGACCTCACCAAGACCGACAGCGAGGGACGCATCGTCACCACGAACGGCGCAGCTCCGGTACTCGGAAACATCATCTACGAGGATTTCAACGGTGACGGCAACATTGACGCCAACGACCGCCAGATCATCGGCAACCCGTTCCCGAAGCTCGCTTATTCCTTCAGCCTCGGATTCACCTGGAAGAATCTGGATTTCAATACCTTCTGGCAGGGAGTGGCAGGCGTTTACCGCTACAACTGGGAGCAGACCACCATCTCCAACGGAGGAAATATGACAAAGCGCTGGCTCGACAGGTATTCTTCCACAAACACTGACGGTTCGATGCCGGCTATGGGAGAGGGCCACGACTACAACAGCACCTACTCCACATTCTGGCTCGGCAAGGCTGACTACCTGCGCCTGAAGAACATCGAACTCGGCTATACTTTCGCGGGCAAACTGCTCGAAAAGATCGGATGCGAAAACGCCAGAGTCTATCTCCAGGGTACCAACCTCCTGACTTTCACTCCTCTGAAAGACTACGATCCGGAGAAGAGCAGCGGTGACACCAGAGGTGATGTCCACCCTAATACCAAGACCGTTTCCGTAGGTGTAAACATTAACTTCTAATCTGCTGAACAAAATGAAAACCATATACAAGATATTCGGAACCATCGCGATGGGAGCGACCATCCTTACAGGCTGCTCCGACAGTTTCCTTCAGAAGGACTCGCTTGTCGCCATTTCCAGCGGTACATTCTGGCAGACCGAAGAGGATGCCCACAGCGCCCTGACCGCCTGCTATGACGGAATGCAGAGCAGCTATATCTACAACGGAGGCCCGTGGAACTGCGGCCCTCTGAATCTGGACTGCATGACCGACAACGGCGGCCACTTCAACTGGAGCGGCTGGATGGCCGGCTATGACATCTGCAACGGCATCCACTCCGCGTCATCCTGGCTCGTAAGCGATTTCTGGAAGGCTCGTTACGAGGTCATCAAACGCTGCAACAAGCTGATTTCCAATGTGGACAGATGCGAAATGTCCGAGGCGCTCAAGGCTCAGTACAAGGCCGAGGCCACCGTCATCAGGGCTCTGATGTACAACGAACTCACGATGACCTACAATGATGTCCCTTATCTCAAGGGCGAGCAGAGCATCACCAACGCCAACTGCCCGAAGACTGCGCGCGCAGAGATAGTCGCGGACCTTGTCAATGATGTGAAGGCAGCTGTCGCCGACCTCCCGGACGATGTGGAATTCGGCCGTATGACCAAAGGCGCCGCCCTTTCGATTCTGGGCCGCATCGCTCTCTACAACCAGAAGTGGGATGAAGCAATCTCAGCCTACGAGCAGGTGGTTTCAATGGGCAGATACAGCCTCTTCGGCGACTATTCCACCCTCTTCTCAGCAGCGAACGAGACCTGCTCCGAAATCATATTCTCCATCCGCTATGAAGGTCCGGGCGTAAGCGAGGGCAACTCCATCGCCGCGCACTGGGACACTCCTCTGGAGGCCATGAACGGCACGGTCGATCTCGCGGACCAGTACTATGTGAAGTCCACGGGTCTGAAATACGCAGATGACGAGATCTACAATGACCCGGCATCCAAAGACCTCTGGAATGTCAGAACCGACAGATACGAGGACCGCGACCCGCGCCTGTACGCAACTCTCTTCGTCCCGGGAATGGCCTGGGGTTCCAAGAACTGGCTCTACGGCGGCGCTGCGGCGTCCCTTTCCACCGTCTATGTCCAGAAGTATTTCACGGCCGATGAGAATTCCTCCACTTCCTGGGATTCCGGCAAGGATTTCTACGTAGTGCGCTATGCCGAGGTACTTCTCTCTCTTGCAGAGGCTTACATCGAGAAGGGTACCAAACTCACCGAGGCGGTTTCGCTTATCGATCAGGTCCGCGCACGCGTGGGTATGCCTTCGGTCGGGAGCGTGGAGAAGGCCGGCACGTCCGCAGCTCTCCGCGAGGTGGTACGCCACGAAAGACGCGTGGAGCTGGCATTCGAAGGCCTGCGTCTCTACGATCTATACCGCTGGGAACTTCTCAAGGATGCTGTCGATAGAATCAACGCCGAGAAGACCCGCTACGGCTTCAACTACGAGACCCGCCACTTCCGCGGTCCTCAGGAGTACGTATGGCCTCTGCCGCAGAGCGAGATCGACAGCAATAAAGAACTTGTACAGAACGCGTTGTGGGGAGGAGAATAATCATACTGCTTACGGCGCTTGCGGCCTTTTCCGCGAGCGCCATTGCCTGCAGCAGGACGCCGAAGGCTCCCGTGAGGTCCTATGACCTGTCGATAAGGGTCCTTCCGGCGTTCAGCAGCAGCGAAGCCGGGTGCACACTTTCCGTTTCCGGTTCCAACATCGGAAACGGGGAGTACATCACGGAAATGGGAGTCTGCTGGTCTTCGACCAATTCTCTCCCGACCGTTGAGGCTCAGAGAACCTCGCTCGCAAAGCCAGTTGTAGACAGCGAGCAGAGCCTTACGCTGACTTCCCTCGAGCCGCAGACGCTCTACTATGTTCGTCCGTATGTGCTTGATACAGACGGTTCTGTCTTCTATGGCAGCGTCCGCACCGCCCGCACTCTCGGCACAGACCAGGAGTATTACGCGCTCGCAAAGGGCAGCGCTCCGACCGAACACGACGGCTATCGCCTGGTCTGGCACGACGAGTTTGATGCGGACGGCAAGCCGTCCAATGAATGGAGCTACGAGAAAGGTTTCCAGCGCAACAACGAGCTGCAGTGGTACCAGGAGGACAACGCGAGCGTCTCCGGCGGCACCCTCATCATCGAGGGCCGGCGCGAGACCGTTCCGAATCCGAATTACAGCCCTTCCGACAGCGACTGGCGCAGGAACCGTCAGAATGCGCAATATACCTCTTCCTGCATCACTACGCAGAACAGTTTCCACTTCCGCTACGGCCGGATGGAGGTCCGCGCGAAGATTCCTGTGACCTCCGGAGCCTGGCCCGCCATCTGGACGCTCGGCAATATGTGGGACTGGCCGAACAACGGCGAGATCGACATTATGGAGTTCTACATCAAGAACGGAGGCCCGTCGATCCTCGCCAATGCCTGCTGGGGCTCCGCCCAAGCCTGGACCGCAGTCTGGGACGAGTCCGTGACCCCTTACACCCATTTTACGGCTGCAGCCGACGACTGGGATCTGCAGTACCATATCTGGAGGATGGACTGGGATGAGAGCTTCATCCGCCTCTATCTCGATGATGAACTCCTGAATGAAGTGAACCTCTCACATACGCGCAACGCCGGATGGCAGGGCAATTTCGAGAACCCGTTCAGCAACGACGTGGAGGGCTTCGGACACTACATCCTTCTGAATCTTGCCATCGGAAGCAACGGAGGCACTCCGGACACTTCCTTCTTCCCGCTCAAATACTATGTCGATTATGTCAGAGTATATCAGAAATAGCTTCGCAGCATCACTGCTGCTGCTTTTATGCACCATAGCTTACTCCCAGCCGAGACCGGTCGCTCCGACCGGCTCCGAATGGGAGGACCCCAATGTGTTTGCCGTCGGAACCGAGTATCCCCGCGCGACTTCTCTGCCTTTCCCGTCGCGAGAGGAGGCTCTTTCAGGCGAAACGTCCCCTTATGTGATGAGTCTGGACGGCCTTTGGAAATTCCGCTTCAGCGCGAATCCGTCCGAGGCGGATGACAACTTCTACGAAACTGCCTTCGACACCTCCGCCTGGGATGAAATCCGGGTGCCTTCGAACTGGGAGACGGAGGGCTACGGAACTCCTATCTATACGAACATAACCTATCCTTTCCAGAAGAATCCGCCTCACGTGCCTCACGATGACAACCCTACAGGTTGTTACAGACGCAGTTTCACTCTTCCGTCCTCCTGGGACGGCAGGGAAGTATTCCTGCATTTCGGCGGAAGCACAGCCGGAATGTATGTCTGGGTGAACGGGACCTATGCCGGCTACGCCCAGAACAGCAAGAGCCCGAGCGAGTTCCGAGTCACGGACCTCGTGAAGGCAGGGGAGAACTGCCTGGCAGTCAAGGCCCTGCGCTGGACTGACGGGTCTTATCTCGAGGACCAGGATTTCTGGAGACTCTCGGGACTGGACCGCAGCGTCAGTCTGTACTGCACCGCTCCGCTACGTATCCGAGACTATTTCGCCGATGCGGGCCTGGACAAGGCCTGCCGCAACGGCGTGCTTGAACTCAGTGCCGAACTTCAGAATTATGGCTCCGGCCGGACTGCGTGCAGCCTCGAGGCCGAAATCCTCGACGGCGGCAAGACCATCTGGAAGAGCAGGCAGTCTGTAAAGGCTTCGGAAGGAAATACTTCCGTGGTTTTCAGAAAGGCTGTTCTCCAGGGCATAAAGCCCTGGAGCTGCGAGACTCCGCAGCTTTACACCCTCGTTCTGACTCTTAGGGACGCTTCCGGAAAGGTCATCGAGGCCACGTCCTGCCGGACGGGTTTCCGCACTGTGGAGGTTTCCGACGGAGTGCTGAAAGTGAACGGGAAGCGGATTATGGTGCACGGCGTGAATATGCACGAGCACAGCCAGACCCGCGGGCACGTGGTGGACGAGGAGACTATGATGAAGGACATCATCATGATGAAGAAGCACAATATCAACGCCGTGCGTATGTGCCACTATCCTCAGACTCCGCTCTGGTACGATCTCTGCGACCGCTACGGCCTGTATCTCGTGGATGAGGCGAACATCGAAATACACGGTATGGGAGCGATGTTCCAGGGGCTGGAGTACAACAGCCCCCGGCATCCTGCCGCCCATCCTGACTGGAAGGCGCAAATCCTTGACAGACAGCATTCTCTGGTGGAACGCGACAAGAATCACCCGAGCGTAATCATCTGGAGTATGGGTAACGAATGCGGCAACGGTGACAATTTCCAGGCGGCATACGACTGGATAAAGTCTCGCGATACCTCCCGTCCGGTCCAGTTCGAGCAGGCGGGGGAGATGCGGAACACCGACATCGTCTGCCCGATGTACCCGTCGGTCGAGTCTATGGCGGAATACGCCTCGCGGCCTTCGCCCGACCGTCCGTACATTATGTGCGAGTACGCCCACGCAATGGGCAATTCCACGGGCAATTTTCAGGAGTATTTCGACATCATAGCCCGCAGTCCTCATATGCAGGGCGGATTCATCTGGGACTGGGTCGATCAGGGACTGCTCTCATATAAGGGGCAGCTCGTGGGCGAAGACCACGGGGTAGCCGTCGACAACGGATATTACTGGAGCTACGGAGGTGATTTCGAGGGCTTCCGCTACACCCACGACGAGAATTTCTGCATAAACGGCCTGGTGCTCCCGGACCGCACTCCGCACCCGGGTCTGAACGAGGTGAAAAAGGTCTGTCAGGACGTGATTTTCAAGGCTGCGGATCTTTCGAAAGGAGAGGTCAGAATCGAGAACAACTTCGCTTATACTCCTCTCAGTGAATACATTCTGTATTGGACGTTCCAGCGGAACGGCCGCGAGGTCAGTGGCGGCGAGCGGGTGCTCGACATTGCTCCCGGAGCTTCGGCGGTGGAGACTTTCCCGCTGCCTGAGTGCGTGGAGGGCGACTGCACGCTGACACTCTCGCTTCGCACGGCGTCGGCTGAAGGACTTCTGCCTGAGGACTTTGAAATCGCGCGTGAGCAGTTTATCCTCAGCGAGTTGAGCGATTTCTCGCAGCTCGCGTCGGACTTTCTGCCTGCGTCCGCGAGCTCCGTTTCGCACTGGGTGGACGGCAGAGTGCATATCGTTTCTTCGGCCGATCTCAGCTTGCGCTTCGATGCGTCCAACGGAAACCTTCTCTCTCTGACTTCCGATGGCCGGACTCTGCTTCAGAGCGGTCCGGAGCCGTCTTTCTGGCGTGCTCCGACGGACAACGACTGGGGCAACGGGGCTCAGATCCGCTGCAATCAGTGGCGCTGCGCTTCGCAGAACAGGACACTTAAGTCTTTCGATGTGGCGGAGACTGACGGGGGAGCGGTGCAGGTCCGCGTGGTGTGGCATCTCGGGGATGTGGGCAGCGTCTATGAAAATGTCTATACAGTTCTGCCTTCCGGAGCTGTACGTGTAAGCGCTTCGTGGACAGGCGGTCCGGGCCTTAGCGAGATGCTGCGTTTCGGTCAGAGGATGGTTCTGCCTTCCGCTTTCGGGAATGTCAGCTGGTACGGGCGCGGGCCGTGGGAGAATTACTCGGACCGCAATACCGCAAGTTTTCTCGGGCTCTGGTCAGCTTCAGTGCGGGATATGTTCTTCCCTTATGTCCGTCCTCAGGAGTCGGGCAACAGAAGCGATGTTCGCTGGGTGACCCTTACTGACGGGGACGGCTTCGGACTCGCTGTGGTCGCTGAGGACAAGGCTCTGAATTTCACCGCTGTGGATATAGATATGGCGAGCGTGGACCCGGGGCTTTCGAAGGGGCAGAGGCATATCGATGACATCCATCACGACAGGACGCGGATCTGGCTTAATGTCGATCTCGCTCAGCGGGGCCTCGGTGGCGATGACAGCTGGGGACGTCCTCCTCACAAGCCGTACATCCTTGACTCTCAACATTATGAATACTCATATACACTCATACCTATTCAACTGTGATAATTTTCTTCATACGTTAAATTAAACTTATTTTTTATACAACATTTAGTTTTAGTTATTGTGTTAGAATTTGGTGTTTATTTAGTAACAGGGCCTGCTGTGAAGCAGGCCCTGTTAATTTACTGGGGAGCTGACTCCCCAGACCCCTTGTGTCGCTTCGCTCCTTAGGAGCTTCTAGACAAAATGTTGTGCCGCGGAGACAGCGGCAGACTCTGAGCAAGCATTGGTCGGCGAAGCCGGCCGAGGAAAAAGATTGCTTGCGCAGAGTCTGCCGATGCGGAGCGGCCAAAAGCGTTTACCTCATAAGTGAATCCAAAGGAGTTATTGGGGACTCGAAGGCGGGGGAGAGTGGGAGGCGGGAGAAGGTGGCGAAGTACTGGACGCAGGCGTCGCGCCACCAGACGGCGTCGTGCTCCTGAGTCTCAAGGGTTTCGGCTACTGACTCGTACCTTTCTCTGTCCACGAACGGTTTCATCTTCGACCATAAAGCCCTGTACCCGCGCACGGTTTTCACTCCGCGGTCATAATGAAGACAAAGCTCATCCCACAAAATATTCCCTGACTTCATCTTGTAATCCCACGGCACGTGATGGAACCACAGAAGATATTCCTCAGGGCAGTCAGGGCCGCCATACAGGGATGCCAGAGGCTCATTGTATTGGGCGACAGCCCCGCTCCCGGAAAGTGTGCGGTCGAAGCCGAGCCCGATGCTGTCCGCCTTGTGATAGTACGACGGCAGCCAGTCGGGACGGAAACCCTCTACATAGCACCACGGCTCCGGCCCGTAATGATGGTCGCGGGCGAAGAGATGATGCAGGCCCAGCGGCATCATATAATCCACACACGCCTCGCGCGAGGAGAGCATCATATCCCTTACAGGCTCGATGAATTCCCGCGTAAAACGCTTCGCGGATACATACCACGGCTTAGGGAATGTGAGTCTGAGCCACTCCTCGGCGATTTGTGAAGAAGAAAGCGTAGGGTCCCAGGCCAGACGCCCGAAAGCATACCAGTTAGCCTGCGCGAAGATGCTTCCGCACCAGTCGGGGGACTGCCCGGTATTCGCCACGCCCGCTATAGCCTTGACAGCCCCGGAAGTGGTCACTGCAGCCACCGTAGAACCCGCTCCGTCCCGGTAAGTGTCCGAAGACAGACATTCCTCCCACATAGGGGCCGTAAAGACCAGATTCCTGCTCTGCCCCAGATACTCCTGCGTAATCTGCAGCTCGGGCGTCATAGAAGTATGCCTGAGAGCCCCGAAAAGCGGACTGAAAGGCTCGCGCGGCTGGAAATCTATAGGCCCGTTCTTGATCTGTACGGTCACATTGTCCCGGAACTTCCCGTCGAAAGGCACGAACTCCTCGACGGCCTGCATCGCCCGGTCAGGGCTCGTGGATGCGTACACGAAAGCCCTCCACATCACGATGCCGCCGTAAGGCGCGAGAGCGTCCGCCAGCATATTGGCCCCGTCCGCGTGCGTGCGCCCGTAATCCTGAGGCCCCGGCTGCCCCTCGCTGCTCGCCTTCACGAGAAACCCTCCGAAATCAGGAATCAGCTTATAAATCTCCGCTACCTTATCCTTCCACCAGAAAATCACCTGAGAATCAAGCGGATCAGAAGTAGATAAATCCCCCAGCGCCGAAGGGCTGGCGAAATTCACAGAGAGAAAGGTCCGCATCCCGTGCTCGCGCAGAATGTCCGCAATCGCAGCCACGCGGGAGAGATATTCAGGGCGAAGAATAGCCGGATTCGTATTGACATTGTTCAGAACAGCTCCGTTGATGCCGATTTTCTCGTTCAGCCGGGCGTAAGTCTCGATGCGCTCCGACGGCAGCACGGAGTCGGTCCAGGCCCAGATCGAAGCTCCCGCATAGCCCCGCTCCACGCTGTCATCCAGATTGTCCCAGTGGTCCAGGATGCGGTACTCGTACGCCGGAGTGCCGCGAAGTGGCACATCGCCTTCGAGCCAGAGGGAGTCATTGGACGGCGCGCCGCACGCGGCGGCCAATGCAATAATGCCCAGGGCGGCGATGCCCCGGGCAATGCGGTTCAGGTTCAGTGAGTTATTCATCTTTGCCGTCTATGGTGATGATGTTTCCTTCTGAGTCATACTTCAGCTCGCAGACCTTGAGGCTGCGCAGGCAGTTCACGCCGCCCGAAGGCACGCTGTCGTGGTGGAACAGCCACCATTTGCCGCCGAATCCGATGATGCTGTGATGGGTCGTCCAGCCCACTACCGGGGTGAGTATCACGCCCTTATAAGTGAACGGACCGTAAGGGTTGTCGCCCACGGCATAGCAGAGCAGGTGAGTGTCGCCCGTGGAATAGCTGAAATAGTATTTGCCCTTGTATTTGTGCATCCAGCTCGCCTCGAAAAAGCGGCGGGAATTGTCCGCGGCGGTAAGAGGCTTGCCGTTTTCATCCAATATCACCACATCGCGCGGCGCCTCCCCGAACTGGAGCATATCCTCCGAAAGCTTCGCGACCTTGCCGCAGAGGGCAGGCTCGTCTCCTTCCGGAAGCACGCTGCCGCGGTCAAGCGCCTTGTTATTGCGATATCTCTGAAGCTGTCCGCCCCAGATACCGCCGAAATACATATAATATTCCCCCTTCTCCTCGAACACGCAGATATCCATCGAGTAGCTCCCGCGGATCGGGTCGCTCTCAGGCGTGAAAGGTCCTGTCGGAGAATCACTTGTGGCCACTCCGATATGGAATACGTCGTTGCGGTCCTTCATAGGGAAATACATATAATACCGACCGTTTTTACAAACCACGTCGTTGTCCCAGAGCTGGCGTCCCGCCCACGGAATCTGCTCGCGGCTCAGAACCATTCCGTGGTCCACCACCGGCGAAGTCATAGGGTCCGGACCTTCGATCGAGAGCACGTGATAGTCCTTCATATCGTACTCCGCACCGTCGTCGTCATCCGGAATGCCCGACTCCCAGTCGTGCGAAGGATAGATGTAGATTTTGCCGTCAAAAACGTGAACGGACGGGTCTGCCATATAGTCCGCAGGCCAGATGTATCTTTTCAGAGTTTTCATAAAGCTATGATTTACTTTCGATTGCCTTGTTTATTTCATCCATTCGCTCATCGCTCAATTCGTACTTGCTGATGATGAACATCGCAAGCAGCAGCAGCAGAGCCGGAATCACGCACACCAGCCAGAGGATGCCCTGCTCGGCCAGAGGTGTCTGATTCGATTGGTCGGCTGCAAAGCCGACCAATGAGAGAACGAGTCCCGGAACGACTCCGCCGAGCGCCATACCCGCCTTGAAGAAGATGCCGGTGAGTGCGTTCACGATGCCCGCGATGCGGCGTCCGGTGGTGTATTCGCCGAACGCAACCACCTCAGGCACAAGCGCCCACATATATCCGGTGGCTACGATGACGCCTGCGGATTTCACGAACTGCGCGATATAGACTATCCACATCTGCGACCTGAGCGCAGGGATGACGGAGACGAGGTAGAGCACTATCATTCCGAACATTGCGACGGAGAGGAAGATGTAGAACATATTCTTTTTGCCCACCAGCTTCTTTATGGCAGGGACCAGTGGCATAAAGATGAATGCAGGGATGGAGCCGAGGCCCATAAAGATGGACATCTGGGCGGTCGTGGAGTGCATATTGTACTGCATATAGTAGGATCCGGCGGCGTTGCTGACGGACATCATCGCGAAAGCGGTGATAAAGAAGAACGCGAGAACGCGCAGAGGCCGATTCCTGCCGAACTCGGTCCAGAGGTCGGAAACCTTCACGTTTGCGGTCTCCTTCTCGTCCATTACGACCCTCTCTTTAGTCTGGCTGAAGCAGAAGAAGAGGAAAGCCAGGCCCGCGAGCGAATAGACGAGCATAGTCATAAACCAGGCGTGGCCGTCGGCAGGCATTGCCTGCTCACCCACGAGTTCGGACCCTTTCGCGAAGAGCTTGACGCAGGCCGGAATTCCCATAGACACCGCCAGACCGCCCAGGTTCGCCATAAACATACGGGTGGAGGTCAGCACGGTGATTTCGTTCGTGTCGCGTGTGAGGGAGGAATTCAGGGCTCCGTAAGGCACATTCACGAAGGTGTAGCACATCGACATTCCCACATAGGTGATGTAGGCGTAGAGGAGCGAGCCCGAGAAGCCGTTCCAGAAGCAGAGGATGGCGAAGGCTGTGAGCGGAATGCCGCCCAGAATGAGGTAGGCGCGGTATTTTCCGAGTTTAGGATTGTGCTTGTCCACGAATGTGCCCACTATCGGGTCCCAGATCACGTCCACGATGCGGACTACCAGGAACATCACTGCGGCGACCGCGGGATCGAGCCCGAACACATTCGTATAGAAGAACAGCAGCCACATGCTTATCGTCTGGTAGATAAGGTTCTGCGCCATATCTCCGGCACCGAATCCTATGCGCTGCATCCAGCTGAGTTTGTAGAAGCCTTTCGCTTCGTTTGTGCCTTGTGCCATAAATTATAGGTTTTGATTTATTATTTCATCCGATATTCTCTCCCCGAGGGTCTTCTTGTCCTGGGGGTGTATGTCATTCCATTCTCCGAGATCCGCGTTCTTTACGAAATGAACGTCCTCCATCTTTTCCGCTACGGCTCTCTGGGCCCTCTGCACGCGGTTCCAGCCGGTGTCGCTGCCCGGGAGCTCCGAGTGCTGGTAATCAGCAAGTTCCACTACGTAGAACGGAAGGCTATCTTCGCCCATAACTGATCTCCAGTAGTTTATCATCTTCTCGAGGAGGCTGCCGTATATGTCTGCGTTCCCTTCATTGCTTTCTCCCTGGTACCAGACGACTCCGCAGGTGCTGTAAGATGCCAGAGGGGCAATCATTGCGTTGAAAAGTCCAGAAGGCTGGTACTGAAGGAAGATTTCGCGCTCGCGCGCCGGCATTCTCTTGCCGTAGCCGTGCTGCCAGCCGTCCGCAAGGGGAATGTCGCCGGAAACTGTCTCCAGGGAATATCTCTTGTCCTTTACGAATCGCGCAAGTCCCTCGTGACCATAGACATAGAGATGCACTTCGATCAGGTTCCGCCCCTCGTGAAGGGTCCCGGCGGGGACCTTGTAGTGGCGCGGAGGGTATCTGTAGGCGGTGTTGCCCACATAAGTCCCGTTCACGAACACCGAATCCGCATCCACTATCGCCCCGAGATGCAGGGTTGCATCCCCTGAAGCTTCTCCCTTGCTGAGAATCAGGGCTTTGCGAAGAAGATGCCCTCCGATGTATGACTCCCCGTCATTGTTCACTGCCCAGTCCTCCGAGAATACGTCCACGTCTTTCCAGAGGGTGTCCACGGCAGGAAGGGCATTGTATTTCGCGCCCCAGTCGCTGTATACTTTAGCGGCTGCAGTCTTCAGACTGTCCACATAATCGGGGCTTTTCAACGGCTCCAGCTGCTCCAGGGCATAGCCCGGAAGTATGTCCTCTCCCATCCAGGCTTCGATAGGGGAGCCTCCCACTGCGGAGCGGATCATTCCCACCGGTATTCCGGTCTTCTCGTAGAGAGAACGGGCCGTGAAATAGCAGAGCGCGCTCCACGACAGGACAGTCTGTTCAGAATCAAGCACTTCCCACTTTCCTCCTGAAATGTCATCAGGCTGTTTCCCGAAAGAGTAGGCCATCGGCACCGCATAATAGCGGATGAATTCGTTGGAATACCCCTTTATATCCTCTCCGACGGCATCCAGACAGCGCTTTACAGGCAGTTCCACATTCGACTGACCGCTGCAGAGATACACATCGCCCACCAGAATGTCTTCCACTTTCTGATTTCCTACTTTCAGCGTGAAAGGCCCTCCCGCTTCGCCCGACGGGAAGCGGAGGCAGAAAAGACCCTCATTGTCCGCAAGGACGGAGTAAGTCTTGCCGCGCCAGCGTGCCTTGACCTTCGCGTCAGGCGAGCTGTGGCCTTCGAGCGTAATCTGCCGGCCGCGCTGCAGAACGGCGTGGTCGCTAAGCAGCGCGTGCAGACTCACCTCCGCGCGCTGCGTGCAGGACACTCCGGCCGGAAGCAGGGCTGCTGCCGCCATCATTGCGGCCGCTGTGGCCAATACTTTGAGTATGAATGCTCTAATTTTCATCTGTACGTTCAGGGTTAGTGCCGAAAATCCTGTTCAATGTCTCTTCGTCCTCACAGTCGCGGTATTTGGCGAGGAATTCTTTCGGGGACATTCCGAAATACTTGTGGAAAGAGTTCGAGAAATATGAAGGGGAGGAGAATCCTATCCTGTAGGATACCTCGGACACGTTCGCTTCGTTGTGGATGAGCAGCCAGGCGGCCTGTTTGAGGCGCATCGAGCGGATCAGGTCGCTAGGCGAAATGTTCATACTTTCCTTGAGTTTGCGGTTCAGATGCACGCGGCTCATTCCCACCTCCTTGCTGAGAGTCTCGACGCTGAAATCAGGATTGTCGAGATTCTTTCTTATCACATCCATAACCGTGTCCATAACCTGTCCCGAGCCGCGGACAGTCATCTTCATGTCATCGTAATTGTACTGTATGTCGGCGGTGAACTTGCCGCGCAGGGTATCGCGGGTCGCTATGGCATTGGACAGCGAGCTCTTCAGGAGCTCGATGGACAGAGGTTTGGTCAGAAAGGTGTCCGCCCCGCTCTCGCTGGATTTCTGCTCGCTCGCCTCATCGGTGCTGGTGCTCATTATGATGACCGGAATGTGGTTCGTGCCCGGATTGCGCTTGATGCGGCTGCAGAGTTCCGTGCCGTTCATCCCTTCGATGGACAGGTCGGTGATGACTGCGTCAGGGATGGTCGTGGAGATGATGCCCCAGGCGGATTTGCCGTTGGCACAGCTCTTTACGTTGTAGGTCTTGCTCAGTTCCATCCGCAGATATGAGCGCATCTCGCTGTCGGCATCGACAATTACGATGTCCTTTTTGGTCTTGCTGTCTTTCGGCGCATCGCTCTGGGCGGAGGTCTCTGAAGAGGCTATGCTGTCGGCCGAGTACCTGGTGTACAGGTCTTTATGTAGTTCAGTCGGAGTCATCTCCTCATCTGTCAGATGGGCTCTTCCGCAAGGCAGCAGGATGGAAAAGGTCATTCCCTCTTCGGAGTCCTCCGCTTTCAGAATACCGTGCTGGCGCTCAGTGAGTTTCTTCGCCAGATAGAGTCCCGGACCGGATGCCTGGCCGTCATCGGTGAAGAGTTTCTCGCCGTTCTCACCGCCGTCTGCGGCGGCCTCTCCGGAATTGAATATGTCTATGCGGAGGAAACTGTCTATGCGGCTCTGGAACTCGCCGTTGTTCAGCGACGGACCGGAGATGTTGACTTCGATGTGGCCGCCCTCAGGGGTGTATTTGAAGGAGTTCGAAAGCAGGTTGAAGATGACCTTGTCGAAATGGCCCTGGTCTATCCACATCATCACCACTTCCTCATCGGAGTGCATCTGGAGGCTGATCTTGCGGCTCTGCGCGAGGGTCTCGAACGAGTGGACGATATCCTTTATGAAGAACACGATGTCCGTCTCGCGGAAATGGAACTGGAGTTCGCCGCTGTCCAGCTTGCGGATGTCCACCATCTGGTTCACGAGTCTCAGTACGCGGTGGCAGTTGCGGTACATAAGGTTGTAGAGGTCCTTGCGGCGCGGATCGGTCTCGGCCTCCCTGAATTCCTTCAGAGGGGACATCACCAGAGTCATCGGGGTACGGATTTCCTGGGAGATTCCGCTGAACATTTCGAGCTTCATTTCCTTCACTTCGGATTCACGGCGCTCCTCCTCGTGTGCCTTTTCCTTTCGTATGTTCTTGCCTATCAGAAGGATGATGCCCAAAGTCGCCAGCAGGTACTGGATGTATGCCCAAATGCTGCGGTACCACGGACGGCGTATTCTTATGGTTATGCTTCTTTCAGAGAAATTGCTGTCATCGTTCTCGAAGCTTGCCCTGACTTTCAGGGTGTAGCGGCCGGCAGGGAGGTTCGTGTAGGTCGCCGCCCGGAGATATGGCGATCCGGACTGCCAGGTGCGGTCGAATTTCTCCATCTTGTGGGAATAGACCATCTTCTGGGGGTTGGTATATTCCAGGACGGCATATTCCACGCTGAAACTGTTGCGGGAGTGGGGGAGAGTGACGGAAGTGGCCTCCAGAATGTGCTTGTCGAGGATTCCCTTGTCCTGGGCGGAACCGTATTCGACTTCCCGGTTGTTCACGTTCAGGGCTGTGAAATAGACAGGCGGCACATCGTGGATCTTCTGGTCTATCATCTGAGGATAGAAAAGGCTCAGGCCGTTTATTCCGCCGAAAATCATCTGGCCGTCGGCGCAGCGGAAGGCCGCGCGGTAGTGGAATTCATTCTCCTGAAGCCCGTCATAGGCGAAATAGCGGGTGAAGCGTCCCGTGGAAGGCGTGAGGCGGTTAAGTCCCCGGAATGTTGATATCCAGATGTTTCCGTCTTCACTTTCCAGGATTCCGCAGACCACGTTGCTGGAAAGTCCGTCACTTTCTCTATAGCTTACGGTCTTTGCGTTTGCCTTGTCATAAGATAGCAGGCCTTCGCCCGTGCCGATCCACATTTTTCCGTCCCTGCCTTCACAGAAACTGTAAACGCGGGAATTCATGTTGCGGTCGCCCACATCGTAGCGGACCATCTTGCCTGTGGTGTGGTTGTAACAGAACGGGCCGTTGAAGGTTCCGACCCAGAGCATACCGCTGCGGTCCATATATAGGGCGCTGACCCATTTGTTAAGGTCTTCGGCGATGTTCTTTATCACTCTGTCGGAGGCAGGGTCTATGATGCTGAGTCCCGCTCCGTGGGTGCCCACGAACAGGAGGCTTCGCGTGCTGTCCCATGCGAGGTCCACGGTTTTGGCGGTGCCGATGCCGGCATTGTCAGTGAAGGCCCTTATGACCCCGCCGCTGTATTTGTAGAGGCCTCCCTGATAAGTGGCAATCCAGAGAACTCCGTTACCGTCTTTCTCCAAAGCCATGACAGCATCGCTGCCAAGCCCGGAATTCCCTGAATTGTAAATTGTTCTGACTCCTGCAGCCGTGATTCTGACTATTCCGCTGCCGTCCGTTCCGACCCAGAGGGAATTATCCTTTTCATCTTCGTAGATGGATGTCACGCAGCCGAAGGATTTGGAGTCCGGTTCCTTGAGTACGTTAAGGTTAAGATAATCGAAACCGTACATCGATTTGGGCACTACCATAACTCCCTTGAGGAAGGCGCCCATCCATACGTTGCCCTGGTTGTCCTCCATAAGGCTGTGGATTTTCCAGCCGGAGGTATCGAAGAGGATATTGCCCGCATAGACGTCCCGCAGGCTGTCGCTGTCCAGGTCGTAGAGTTTGTATCCGCCGTCTTCCAGTCCCACCAGGAAGGTCCGGTCTCCTGCGCGGCTGAACATCCGGTCGCGAAGCAGGGCCATTGCGCTGCAGTTGCGGGCCGAATTGGCCGAAGGCCGGCGCAGAGTGGAATTGGCTGCGACAAGCAGCCCGCAGTTGGAGCTGCTGATGATGACGTCACCGCTCTCGCCGTCTTCCGCGAAGTCGGTGACGAGGACGGTGGAGCAGATGCTTCGGGTCTCATCTGTCCACATTTCTTCGAGCAGGTTGCGTCGGTCTTTCAGGCTGATGACGCTCAGACCGCCGGTTTCGCAGGCTATCCACATCCGCCCCTTCGAGTCGGTGAACAGACGGTTCACGAAGAGGGACGGGAGCAGCTCGTTTATGGCGTTCTGTCTGGCGGCGTCGGGCTTATGTGTCTTTCCGTCAATGATATAGATTCCGTGCTGGGATGTGCCGACCCAGATTTCGAAACTCCCGTCGGCTTTGCTGACTTCGATGATGGAGGAGATGTGCTGGGTGGACCCCGGAACTTCGAGGTCTTCGAGATCGACCGTGCTGAAACTGCCGGATTCTATGTCATAGATCTGGAGCCCCTTCGAGGTGCCGACCCAGAATGTGCCGTCGCGGTCCTCGAAAGTGGTGAGGACAAGGTTGCTGGCGAGGGCTGCGTCGCTTTCCGAACGGGACTGTATGCTGTGCATCTCCATTCCGTCGAAGAGGGCGAGGCCGTTCTCCGTGGAGATCCAGATGAATCCCTTGCTGTCCTGGTAGATGTCATTGATCTGGCTGCTCGGAAGACCTTCCTCCGAGGTGTACAGACGGGCTGTCTGGGCGTTCGAGAGAGCGGGAACGGCCAGCAGAAGCAGGAGTGCTGTCAGGATGTGCAGGGATTTTTTCATTTGAATTTTATAAAATGACAGAGGGAGGGGAGTGCTCTCCTCCCTCTGTCAATGTCGGGGACTATTCATCCTCGATTTCTATGGTGGACATAGGAACGACGCGGAGGTTGTTCCAGTACATGATGAAGTTGTCATAGGCGTGGGCCGCGTGACCGTCGCATTCATCATTGTAGAAAGCAATCATACCCTGACAGGCGTAGTCTCCGTTCACACCCTTGATGGTGTTCTTGAGGACGTAGCCGTAGGTCTGACCTGCGAAGTTAGGGAAGTCGGAGAGCGGAATTGTGGCTGTCATCCACTCTGTCATACCATTCGCGTAGGTGTCTGGATCCGTGGTCCACGGATAGTAGTTAGCCATCCAGTCGATGCCGTTGTCCACGAAAGTGACTGCGATGCGGCCGCTGTCCCACGGCCCCGGGATGAAGTAGTCGAACTGGAACGCGAGACTCTCGCAGGCCGTGGCGGTCGTGAAGAGCTCCACGCCGATGTCCAGGGTCTGGGCCATTCCGAGGGCGCGGCCTGAGCAGGCGTCGGAGTTGAAGCAGGCACGTGCTATGCAGGCGCCGCCGTCAGCTGAGTGTTTGCCGTCGCTCAAGGCCAGTACGGATACCGCCGCTCCGGGATAGTCAGGCATAGACCTGAAGATGGACGGGTTCTTCGGACCGTCTCCCTCTGCAGGGAATACCTCAGGAATGTCAGGATAGGCTTCAGCATCCGGCATATTTCCGGATGTGCCGGAGCCCCAGGCATAGTATGAATCGTGGGTCGAGCTCGGGTTGTACTTGTACAGGCCGTCTTCATCCTCGCTGTAGAACTTGCTCAGGAAGATGTTCTTCACTCTCCAGAAGTAGTTCGGGGATGCCGCCTGGCCGTTGTCGGTGTCGACAAGCAGATAACCGCCCTCATAATCCTCAGGGAATGCAGGAGTCTGGAACTGGAAGCTCAGACCCTTTGCGTCCTCATTTCTGATCGCTTCTGTGGTGGCTACGACTTCATTGAGGTCATTGCAGAAAGAAACGTTTTTGACGCCCTTGAGCTGGGAACCCTTCACTGTCACCCAGGAGCCTTCGTTCGGAAGGGTGTGGCTGACGGAAGAGATGCTCGGGGTGGAACCCATAATCTTGAAGCTGAATTCGTAGTCAGGGTTGCCTGTGGAGCTGATTATGATCTTGTCGCGCAGCGCCTCGTCGCAGTCGGTTCCCGTAGGGGTATCGACATTGTCGGAGTCCTTCGTAGGAATACGGAAGACCACGGAGTTCTCCGTGAGGAGATTAGGGTTTATGTAAGCCTGGGAACCGTTGCAAGTGATCTTCTTGATCCCGAGGAAGTTCTGTCCTTCGAGGCGGATCATCGTACCGAGACGTACGCCCACGGTAGGGTCGATCTCGTCGAGAGACTTGACAGTGTTTTTGAATACTTTAGTCACTTTGACCGGACCGTATGCCTTGTCGGTGGTCTCCTCCTTGTTGCAGGAACAGAGAAGAAGGGCGGCGGCGCCGAGCACTGTGATTATGCTTATTATCTTTTTCATATAGCGTCTGTATTATTCTTCGCTGAATGTGTAAGGAACAGGATCAGCCTTGAGAAGCTGGTTCTTGATAAGCTCTGATTCCGGATAAGGGAGGAGCAGACGGCTTGCCGAAGGGGTCTCCTCGTCGTTGCTTCCGGTCTTTTCGACCGTGCCGTCATCGTTGAGCTTCCACTCGAAAGTGTTTGTTTCCCACTTGTAGGAGAAGGAGGCGTTGCGGTTCTGGTTTTTCATGAAATTGAGAACCCAGTCCTGCTGGTAGTAAGCTCTGCGGACGAAATCCGGCCAGGCCACGTATTCGATGGCGAGTTCGCAGCGGCGCTCGTTCCAGAGGCCGTTGTCGCCATCCATAGCGATCTCGCTGACAGGCTCGAGTCCGGCACGTGCGCGAATCCTGTTGAAGATATCCAGGGCAGTAGGATCTGTCGTGGATGTGCCCTCGCCGATGCACGCCTCGCAGTAGTGGAGCATTACGTCGGCTACGCGGAGCAGAGGAGTGTCGAAACAGGAGTTCTGATTGGTCGCAAGACCGCCCGTATCCTCGCTTGAACCTACCACGCCCTTCTTGATCCAGGCCATGATGTCGGAGTACTCGTCTTTGGAAACGAGCACGAAGTTGCCTTCCGCATCGTATGAACCTGTGCCGGTGCCTACGAGGTAGCCGCCTTCGTCGGAGCGGATGTAGTCATAGTAGCACCCCTCGGTGAAGTATGTGGCTTTCAGACGGATAAGGTCTTTTCTGTCGCTGAAGAGCTTGACGAGCTCGCCGGAACCGTAGGTCGCGTTGCCCCAGGCTGAACGGCCGCCCACGCAGGTGCTGCTGAGTGCGAGATATGCGTCTGAGAAGTTTGTCGTGCCGTAGTCGGAGTTCGGTACCCACTGCAGGGAGAAGAGAACCTCCTTGTTATTGTTGTTCTGAACCTTGAAGAGGTCCTCGTAGTTCTCGAGGAGCCCTACGCTGCTGTTGTTGATGACCTTGAGGGCCGCATCCTTTGCCGCTGCGTAGTACTCGGAAGCGCTCTTGCCGAGGGATCCCGTGCTGCCCTTTCCGCCGCGAACGAATGCCGCCGCGGTGTTGTAGAAGCGTGCGAGCATACCGTAGGCTGATGCCTGGAATACGCGACCGGTCTGGTATGGAGTCTCAGGAAGGTACTTGGCTGCGAATTCCATATCCCTGATGGCGAATGCGAGCACGTCCTCGATAGGGTTGGTGTTCACTTTCGGGTCATTTATGAGCTGCTGAGGGTCCTCGATGATCGGGACATTGCCCCAGGACATCGCAAGATACCAGTAGGCGATGCCTCTCATGAAGCGGCACTCGGCCTTGCATTCGTTTACGACCTCCTCGCTGACTCCGTGCTCGAGGGCGCGGTCGAGGTTGTTAATCGTATAGTCGGACTGTGTCACAATCACGAAGAGGCTCTGCCAGGCGCTGTAGAGGTTGGCGGTGGAAGTGGTCTCCGTGAGATTCACATAAGGGTAGATGTAGGCTGACCACGGACCGAACACGTTGTTGGCGCGTCCGTCCATAAAGCCGAAGCCGAAGTTGTTGTTGAAGTCGAACCACACCTTGTTGTAGAGAGGGGAGGTCGAGTTGCGGCAGTCGCTCTCGCTCTGGAAGAAGGTGTCGAGGGTAGTCTGGGACTCGGACTGAACGTCAAGCCAGTTCTCGCAGGAGGAGAAGGAGAGCAGGGCGGTACCCAGACATATAATGCTTAATATCCTTTTCATTTTCATTTACAATTAAAATCCGACGCTTATTCCCAGGGTGTAGATTCTAGGACTAGGATAACGTCCCGTATCGATACCGTTCATAAGAGCGCTCTGGCCTGAAGTTGAGTACTGGTCGGTGGTCATACCGATTTCAGGATCGTAGCCGGAGTACTTCGTGAAGGTGTAGAGGTTCTGGATGTTCAGCGACAGGCGCAGGGAGGCGATATGCATCTTCTCCACGATGTCGTAAGGAAGCTTGTATGCGAGGGAGACGTTCTGGACGCGGATGTAGGAGGCATCCTCTACGTAGAGGGAGGATACGCGGTCGTTGTCGTTCACGTCGCCGGAGCTCATTCTCGGAACCCAGCTGTTCGCGCTCTTCACGTATACGTTCCAGATGTCATCATCGCCCTTTTTCTCGTTGATCAGGCCTATCCGGGCGTAATCCTTGACTCTCGCGAACTTGTTCGTGGTGGAGTTAGGGTTGTCCATAGTGACTCTCAGCCAGTTCATTACCTTGTTGCCGTAAGAATAGGTGAGGTAAACGTTGAAATCCCAGTTCTTCCAGGTGAAGGTGTTGCCGAATCCGCCGGTGAACTTAGGAAGCGGGCTGCCGAGGTTCACGCGGTCGTTCTCGTCTATGGTCATATCTCCGTTCACGTCCTCGTAGAGCCAGTCGCCGACCCATACGCCCGTATCCTTGTTGATCACGGTGGTAGGTAGCGCAACTTTTATGTTTCCTTCGCTGTCATAGATGTCGTTGGCATCCATAATGCGGCCGATGACCTTATATCCGTAGAAGTCGCCGATGGATGAGCCGACCTTCGTGCGGGTGACGACGGTGTTCGTGCCGCTGACCTGATAGGTCTTGTCGATGACGCCGTCCTCAGTGTTGAGAGCCTCCACGCGGTTGCGGTTCAGCGAGAATACGAAGCTGCCGGTCCAGCTGAAGTGAGGCTTGCTGACATTCACTGTATTCACGGTGAATTCGAAACCTCTGTTGGAGATGGCTCCCATATTGCCGTAAGGCGCCGCTGCGGAGCCCTGTCCTTCGGTTCCTACATAAGCAGGAAGCACGGCTTCCATAAGCAGGTTGTCGGTGTACTTGTTATAGACATCGAACACTACGTTCACCCTGTCCTTGAAGAGGCTGACGTCGAGACCGGCGTTCAGCGAGCGTGTGGACTCCCAGGTGAGGTACTCGTTAGGAATGCGTCCCGTGAGGTAACCGTTGCCCCAGTTAGTGGTGACGGTGTTCAGGGTAGCCTGCCAGGCCATCGAAGGCACGTTGGAGTTACCTACTTCACCGTAACCCAGACGGAGTTTGAGGTCATCGATCCAGGAGACGTTGTCCTTTATGAAATTCTCCTCGGAAATGCGCCAGGCGAGGGCTGCGGAAGGGAAGATGCCCCATCTGTGACCTCTTGCGAAGTTCGAGGAACCGTCGGCACGTACCGTGGCGGTGAGAAGGTATTTTTCATCATAGGAATAGAACACTCTGCCGAAGAATGAGGCGAATTTGGTGTCGCCGCTGCTTCCGCCGGTGGTGCTTGTGGTCTGGTCACCCGCGCTGATGTCGTGCAGATTGTCCGGACCGTCGAGTCTCTTGGCGAGGATGTACTCCCAGTGGCTGGAAGTGATTTCCTGACCGAGCATAACATTCACGCTGTGCTTTCCGAATGTGTTGTTGTAGGTGAGGAGATTTCTCCAGGCATAGTACATAGACCAGTTCTTCTGCTCCTGACGGCTGTTCTCGCTGTTGTAGATGGAGCCGAACTTATAGGTAGGTGTGAACTGGTATGCGTTCGTGAAATTGATGTCGCTGGAGAATTCGGTTCTGAAGTTCAGGCCCTTGAAAAGGCTGAAGTCCATATATACATTCGAGCGTACACCGGATTTGTTGTTGTTGTTCTCGAGCAGGTTGGCGAGACCGATAGGGTTGCTCTGCGCGAAGTTGGCGTCTTCAGGTCCGTCATAGCCTCCGTCGATGGAGTGGGCGGCTACGGCAGGGGACTGCTTGAGAGCCACCTGGATGAGACCTTCAGAATTTCCCGCGAGGGAGTTGACGTTCTGGAGAGAGTGGCTGACGGCTACGCTGGCACCGATCTTGAGCCATTTGCGGGCGTTGATATCGATGTTTGCGCGGAGGTTGTAGCGCTCGAAGCTGGAACCGTAGGCGATACCGTCCTGGTTCAGA
>CAVCRS010000045.1:0-24904 GCA_963604635.1 Faecalibacillus sp. | reverse complement strand
GACCCCCTGGGTCGCCGCGCTTATGCTCGGCTCCTGCGTATTTTCTCCAGAAAGTACATTTCTGCATAATTCTCGAATTCTCTGCTTGCAGATGTCTGGGGAGTGGTTGCAGAGGCCCTAGCCGCCCACGGCTAGTGAGTGGGTGGTTTGAGCGTAGCGAAAACCGGGATGGAGCGCGAAGCGCGGAAGGCCTTCTGCAACCACTCCCCAGACTCTGCCGATGTAAAAAATAAAATGGCAGACTCCAACGACAGCGCAAAGCAAACAAATTATTAAAGCATATGAAAAAATTACTCTCAGCTATCGTCCTGGCGGCACTCACGGCGCTCACGGCAGCGGCGGATGAAGGGATGTGGCTCCCGGCGCTCATCTCGCAGCGCATCGGCGACATGCAGTCCAAAGGCTTCCGCCTCAGCGCCGAAGACATCTACAGCATCAACCAGGCATCCCTCAAAGACGCCGTCGTCCTCTTCGGCACCGGCTGCACCGGCGAACTCGTATCCGATGAAGGCCTGCTTCTGACGAACCACCACTGCGGATTCAGCTTCATCCAGAAGCACAGCAGCGTCGAGCACGACTATCTCAAAGACGGCTTCTGGGCCCTGACCCGCGACAAAGAGCTCCCGAACCCCGGCCTTAGCGTCAGCTTCCTCGACTATATGCAGGACGTCACGGAAGAAGTCACTGCGGCCCCCGACAGACAGGAAGCCATAAAGCAGATAAAAGAAAGGGCACTCGAAGGCCGCAAGGGCGTGAGAGCCAGCGTCGAGAGCCTCTACTACGGCAACAAATACTATCTCTTTGTCTATAAAGTCTATACAGACGTCCGCCTCGTCGGCGCACCGCCATCGTCCATAGGCAAGTTCGGAGGCGACACAGACAACTGGATGTGGCCGCGCCACACCGGTGACTTCTCCATCTTCCGCGTCTATGCCGGTCCGGACAACGAGCCTGCCGACTACAGCGAAGCCAACGTCCCGTTCACCCCGAAGCGCCACTTCAAAATCTCCCGCGCAGGCGTCAACGAAGGCGACTTCACCTTCATCTACGGCTTCCCGGGCAGCACTCAGGAATACGTCACGTCCGATGCAGTACGCTATATATCAGAGATTTCCGACCCGACAAAGATTGCGCTCCGCACCCTGCGACTCGACATCCAGAGAAAGTATATGAACGCGAGCCAGGCCGTGCGCATACAGTACGCCTCGAAAAACGCGAACGTCGCCAACGCCTGGAAAAAGTGGCAGGGAGAAATGCGCGGCATCCGCAAGATGCACACCGTCGCAAGCAAGCAGGCATACGAGAAGGCGTTTAAGGAGTGGGCCGCAGGCGGCCAATACGAGGGCGTTCTCGAGAAGCTCGACTCCCTCTACACCCTGCTCGAGCCGTACAATTTCGCCCGCGAATACACCTCCGAAACGGCTCTGACCGTGGAACTGCCCCAGTTCGCCACGGCCTGCGTCAACGCAAAGGATGAGGCCGCAGCCAAGTCTGCAGCCGATAATTTCTTCAAGGACTGGAACCTCGACATCGACAAGGAATCCTTCATCGCAGTTATGAAAGCCTATGCCGAAGGCGTCGATGACGCTTTCAAGCCCGAATATTATTTCACATCGATGGAGCGCCTCGGCAGCGTCGAGGCCTGGGCCGATGAAATCTTCTCCGGAGACATCTGCAAGGGCGTGACAGAGGGCATCGAAAACACCCCGGCCTACGCTTTCAGAAAGGCATTCGTAAAGCAGTACAATGAGGTCCTGCTGCCGGAGTACCGCCGTCTTATGGGCGAAATCACCGCCCTCTACCACGACTATATGCGCGGCCAGATGGAGTTCGAGCCGGGGAAAGCCTTCTATCCTGACGCAAACCTCACTCTGAGAGTAGCTTACGGCAAAGTCGGAGCCTACGAGCCTTCGGACGGCATCCGCTACAGGCACGTCTCCACCGTCCAAGGCATAATGGAGAAGGACAACCCGGAGATCTATGACTACAACATCCCGCAGAGCCTTCGCGACCTCTATGCCACAGGACAATACAGCGACACCCCTGTCTGCTTCATCGCCGACAACCACACCACCGGAGGCAATTCCGGCAGTCCTGTAATCAATGCCGACGGCAACCTGATTGGCATCAACTTCGACCGCGTCTGGGAGGGCACGATGAGCGACATCGCCTTCGACCCGGAGTTCTGCCGCAACATCTGCCTCGACATCCGCTACCTGCTCTTCGTCGTAGACAAGGTCTGCGGCGCCGGGGCCCTTCTCTCCGAACTCGACTTCGCCGACTAGCAATCAGCCCCCTCGCCGCGCCCCGGCAGGCGCTGACGACAACATTGGAACAAAATAATTGGCCGGATGGGAACCCATCCGGCCAATTCTATTATTTAGAGTTGTCACTTTGTCGTTTCGAAGCTCCTAAGGAGCGCTTGCGCGACCTAGGGGGTCTGGGGGATACGTCCCCCAGTGATAGACAAGCGAAGCGCAGCTGTAAAAGCTGCTCGCAGCTTTACAGCTGCGGACCAGCTTTAACCAATGCCTTGCCGGCGCGGTTCGACTCGTACTTCTTGAAGTTCTTGATGAACCTTGCTGCAAGATCCTTCGCCTTCTCCTCCCACTGGCTTGCCTCAGCGTAAGTGTCGCGAGGATCAAGGATAGCAGGATCTACGCCCTGAAGGGATGTAGGAACGGTGAAGTTGAAGTAAGGAATCTGCTTGGTAGGAGCTGCGTCGATTGAGTGGTCGAGGATAGCGTCGATGATGCCGCGGGTGTCGCGGATGGAGATACGCTTGCCTGTTCCGTTCCAGCCTGTGTTGACGAGATATGCCTTCGCACCGCTCTTCTTCATCTTCTTCACAAGCTCCTCAGCATACTTCGTAGGATGCAGCTCGAGGAATGCCTGGCCGAAGCAGGCGGAGAATGTAGGAGTAGGCTCGGTGATACCGCGCTCTGTACCCGCAAGCTTGGCGGTAAAGCCTGAGAGGAAGTAGTACTTGGTCTGCTCAGGGGTCAGGATGGATACCGGAGGAAGAACTCCGAATGCGTCAGCGGACAGGAAGATGACCTGCTTTGCTGCAGGGCCGTGAGAGTCCGGACGGACGATGTTCTGGATGTGATAGATAGGATAGGAAACGCGGGTGTTCTCGGTAACGCTCTTGTCGTTGAAATCGATGACGCCCTTCTCATCTACCGTTACATTCTCGAGGAGAGCGTCGCGGTGGATGGCGTTGTAGATATCCGGCTCAGACTCCTTGTCGAGCTTGATGACCTTGGCATAGCAGCCGCCTTCGAAGTTGAAGACGCCCTTGTTGTCCCAGCCGTGCTCGTCATCGCCGATCAGGAGGCGCTTAGGGTCAGTGGAAAGGGTGGTCTTGCCGGTTCCGGAGAGACCGAAGAAGATGGCGGTGTTCTCGCCGTTCATATCGGTATTCGCTGAGCAGTGCATTGCTGCGATGCCCTTGAGAGGGAGGTAGTAGTTCATCATTGAGAACATACCCTTCTTCATCTCACCGCCGTACCAGGTGTTGAGGATAACCTGCTCCTTGCTGGTAACGTTGAACGCTACACAGGTATCGCTGCGGAGACCGAGCTCTGCATAGTTCTCGACCTTGGCCTTGGATGCGCAGTAAACTACGAAATCAGGCTCCTGCTCGAACTCAGCCTCGTTCTTCGGACGGATGAACATATTGGTGACAAAATGAGCCTGCCAAGCGACTTCCATAATGAAGCGGACCTTCATACGGGTGTCCTTGTGTGTGCCGCAGAAACCGTCGACTACGAAGAGTCTCTTGCCTGAGAGCTGCTTCTGAGCGATAGCCTTTACCTGCTTCCATACCTTCTCTGACATCTCGTGGTTGTCATTAGGGTACTCTGGAGTATTCCACCATACGGTATCCTTGGAGTTCTTGTCCATTACGATGTACTTGTCCTTAGGAGAACGTCCGGTGAAAACACCTGTCATTACGTTGATGGCGCCGAGTTCAGTTACCTGACCTTTCTCGTAACCCTCAAGTTCTGGTCTTGTCTCTTCGTTGTAGAGAACTTCGTAAGTAGGATTGTAAAGGACTTCCTTCACACTCTTGATTCCGTACTTGCTCAAATTAATTTTTGACATAATTATAATTTAATTAATGAGTTTATTAATAATCTTTCACTCCACTCCGGTGATGTTTTCCGCAGCAGTCCACCTCCTCAAATCCGGCCTCGTTCTACGCTTCAAACATCGTGCAAATATATGCTTTTTCTGTCATATTAGCAACGCATTTTATATCGGCGCGCCGATGCAAAACAATTTAATACCAACAAATTATGATAGGGCTCGCCGGCGAGCGAGAGAATGATGTCTGTGCAAAAAAACGCTCAGGGAAGAAAGGATCTTCCCTGAGCGGTCAATTTGTATTTCGTGCCCGGCGGGGCAGGGTGAAAACTATTTGACGGTCTGCTCGAAAGCGGACTGAAGCTCCCAGTCGACAACTGAAGGATCCCAGAGGATCTGGTCGAGACCGATGATGAAAGTGTAGCTGAGCTTCTTGTTCATATTCCACGGAGTGGCGTCAACGGCTGCAGTGCCGGCGACGGCGTCAGCATCCTTGCCGCCCTGAATCTGCCAGAGAGGAATGACTACGTCCTTGACATTCTCAGTAGAGAAAGTTCTGTCAGATCCGTTCACACCAGTACAGGTTCTGATGGTATAGGAAATCTGGATAGTCTTTTCAGAGGCCAGACTGTTCATATCAGCAGGCTTTGCAAACTCCTGAGGCATAACGAGAAGATAGCTGTTCGTAAGCTTCGCGGCAGGATCCACTGCGACTGCAGTCACACCGAAAGCCGTTCCGGCTGTCGGATTCGCAGCTGTAGGCTGTACATCATACCAGGTATAGCTCTGCGCGTCAGCATCAACAGTCCAGGCACCGAGGTTAGTGCCATCGACATCATTTCCGCTCCTGTAGCTGCCCTTGTACTGGATATTGTTAATCTTCACGGTATTCACATAGAAGAACTTGTCGCCTACATTGGCGGCAGCCTCTGTACGGCCGCCGCAGTAATCATATTCGGTTTTGAATGAAACATTGACAACCTGGGCGAGCTTGTGACGGAAAACCGTAGGAACGCCGTTATAAGTGCCGGCGGTATTCTTTGTTTCTCCCTTTCTGACATCAGCCACGAGGATATCCACTTTCTGCTTTGCGTCCACATCCCAGGATGAGATCCGGATACCGTCGGTAATGTTACAGTCAGTAACTGCATTCAGTTCATCATAAGGGCTGTATGAGAAGAAAGTCAGCGAGCCCTGCTTAGGCCAGTAGTATGGGGTATCAGTTGCCCAGTAGGCGGTAGCGGCAGAAGACTTGAACTTCACCTCGCTTTCAGGAATATAAAGACCTGATTCTGTAGGGAAAGTTGTATTTGCAGCATTGAAATAGGCGAAAGTTCCGAAAGTTTCATCAACCGGGTAGGTGGTGCCGTTGATCAGCTCATCAGCTCTGGTGCCCTGACGGCTTACGGCTGTCTGGAAAGAGACCGGCTGGTCTCCATCGTTCTGGACAGGGACAACCTCAGTCTTGGCGCAGCTTGCGAGAAGCGCAAGCGCCGCAATTGCAAATAATACGGGTTTCTTCATAATAAGATTTGTGTTTTTCACCAATATATCTATACTTAACTTTACTGTCGTTACGTTCGTAAATGACGCACACTAAGGCGCAAAGTTATGGCAAAGATTCCGACTTACCAAATTATTCGCATAAAAATTATTCATTATCAGGATTTTTGAGAAAGAAAACCGGTTATGGCGGGAAAATAACTTGGTGGATTTATGCGGGATTTACTTAACTTTGTAAGGATATAAGGAAAGAACAATGACGGCACTTGAGACACTGAAGGAATATTGGGGGTACGAGAGTTTCAGACCTGCGCAGGAGGAGATCATCTCGGCTGCGCTGGACGGGCGTGACGTGTTGGCGGTGCTGCCGACCGGAGGCGGAAAATCCATCTGTTTCCAGGTGCCGGCGATGATGAAGGAGGGCCTTGCGCTCGTGATCACCCCGCTCATCGCCCTGATGAAGGACCAGGTGCAGAATCTGGAGGCAAGGGGCATCAAGGCTCTCGCCGTCTATGCGGGAATGTCACGCCGCGAAGTCGATCTGGCCCTTAACAACGCCGCCTACGGGGACTTCAAATTCCTGTACATCTCCCCCGAAAGACTCTCCACCAGACTCTTCAATTCCTATCTGGAAGTCCTGGATGTCAATTACATAGTGGTCGATGAAGCCCATTGCATCTCGCAGTGGGGCTACGATTTCAGGCCTGACTACCTTAAGATAGGCAAACTGCGCGAGAAGCTGGATGCCAGCGTGATAGCCCTCACCGCCACCGCCACCCCGCAGGTCTGCGAGGACATAATGGCGCGGCTCGCCCGGCCGGAACAGCTGAAAGCGGAGCAGGCCGTCCGACCGGCGGAGCCGGACGGAAAGTCAGGGCAGGATTGGCCGAAGGCTGAGCAAAATGAAGACGGCACGCCGCCGAAGCAGAGCGGCTGCTGCGGCTTCACCCTGCTGAAAAGCGGGTTCGAGCGGGAAAACCTCAACTATATTGTCCGCCGAGCGGACGACAAATACGCTCAGATGCTCTCGATCTGCCGCGCGGTGCCGGGCACGGGCATCATCTATATGCGCAACCGCCGCAAGTGCGAGGAAATCGCGGCTTTTCTGCAGAGCGGCGGCGAGAGCGCCTCGTTCTACCACGCCGGGCTCGACAGCCTCACCCGCAGCGCCCGGCAGGCGGACTGGAAGAGCGGCAAGACGCGCATTATGGTGTGTACCAACGCTTTCGGAATGGGCATCGACAAGCCTGACGTGCGTCTGGTGCTGCATATGGATCTGCCGGAGAGCCCCGAGGCGTACTTCCAGGAGGCGGGACGCGCGGGCCGCGACGGGCTCAGGTCATACGCCGTGCTGCTCTGGAACAGCACGGACCTGCAGAGACTCAGCCAGATAGAGAGGGTGAGCTTCCCCTCGCTCGAATTCATCGAAGACGTCTATCAGAAGCTGCACATATTCTTCGGAATCATCTACGAGAACGGGATGGGAAGGGAGCTGCGTTTCGACCTGGAGGAGTTCTGCAAGCATTTCAGTCTGAACCGGCCGCTCGTACACTACGCGCTGAAATACCTTGAGCGTGAGGATCATATATCATTCAGCGAAGACATCGACATCGCCACCAGAATAAAGATCGAGGCGGAGCGCAAGGCCCTCTACGACATCGAGCTGCCTTCCGAAAAGATGGCCCCCGTGCTCGAGACCCTGATGCGCAATTACCCCGGAATCTTCTCATTCTCAGTGCCTATCGACGAGGAGCGGGTCGCCGCGGCCTGCGGACTGAGCGTCAAGATGCTGCGCACGGAGCTCTATCGGCTCAGCCTGGAGCACGTCATCCGCTACATCCCCTGCACGCGCTCGGACGTCATACGCCTGCACCACGACCGCATCCGCCCGGGCGACCTGACCCTCTCGCCGAAAAAGTACGCGATGCTCCGCGAGACTTTCCACGCGCGGCTCTGCGCGATGCGGGACTACGCGACCGAAGATGACACCTGCCGCTCGCGCTACCTTCTCGCCTACTTCGGGCAGACCGAGAGCGCCGACTGCGGCGGGTGCGACGTGTGCCGCAAACGAAAAACCGCCCGCAGGGACACTGCGCAGCGGCTTAAAATGATTATCGCCGGCCTCGGCGGCCAATACACCCTCAGCGATCTGAAGTCGGCTTTCGCCGACCAATTCGGGAGTGACGACTGGCCCGAAGTCCTGAGGACTCTCATCGACTCCGGCGAAGTTCCACCGTACCGGAGCTTATAATCGAGACGCTGGGAATCTCTACTCGCCGGCTTCCTCCCCGCCGGCGCTGTCCAGCAGCTCCCGGTAACCCGGGATCACTGAGGAAGTTCCCTTGTGGACGGTGTTCTGGTCGGAATTGACGCCGAGCACCTCGCCCGAAGGGGTGATGGCGCAGAAGTAACCGTTATAGGTAGCCTTGCAGGTCTTGAAATTCCCGCTTGCCGAGAACTTGTAGTCATAATACGCGACCTCATCGAGCCGGTCACCCAGGCTCTCCTGAATGGTCTCCAGACCTTTCAGGATGGCCTGGTCCTTCAGAATAGCCTGACTCTTGAGCTCGGCATTCTTAGGCTTGCCCTCCTTTATGTATGTATAGTAGAACTTCTCGTTCTGCTCTATCTTGAGATTGTAGATCTTGAACTTGCGTTCAAGCTCAGTGCGGAAAGTCGTGGAATCGATCTTCTCCATCGAATAGACCTTGATCTTCCCCTCCTCCCCCACTGACTGCAGGATATTGTCTATCAGGGCCTGCTCCAGAGGATCAGTCTGCTTCGGAGAGCAGGAAACCATAGCGGCAAGCAGTGCCGCAGCAATAAGTATCTTTTTCATAGCTATTTGTTTTTCATCCATTTGTCAAGCCAGTCGAAATACACGTCGTGCCAGCACAGGGCGTTCTGAGGCTGGAGGATCCAGTGGTTCTCATCCGGGAAGATCACCAGTTTCGACGGCACGCCCATCATCTGCGCACAGTTGAAGGCCGCAAGTGCCTGAGTATAAGGGATACGGAAATCCATACCGCCGTGGGTGCAGAGAATAGGAGTGTTCCACTTCCGGACGTTCTTAAGAGGCGAATTCGAGTAATGCCTCTGAGCCTCGGCATATTTGCTCCACGGCGAACCGCTCAGATACCCTCTTCCCAGACCGCCGTTGTCCCACTCAGGGAACCACATCTCCTCGGTCGTGTAATAGAGTCCCGCCTCATCGAAAATGCCCGCGTGGGCGATGAAGCAGTCATACATATTCTCGTGAATGCCTGCGAGATAGTAAACCGAATATCCGCCGTATGAAGCTCCCACGGCTGCAACTCCGTTCACATAAGGCTCAGACTTTATCATTCTCGCGGCGCTCAGATAGTCCTGCATATTCAGGCCGATGTAGTCTCCCGAAATCTGCTCGCACCACTGCGGTCCGAAAGCTGTGGTGCCGCGACGGTTAGGAAGCACGACCACATAACCCTGCGAAGCCATCAGATAGTAGTTCCATCTGTAGGACCAGCTCTGGCTGAGAGTGCCCTGAGGGCCTCCGAGGCACATTTCGATGGCAGGATACTGCTTGCTCTCATCGAACTCCGGAGGGAAGATGACCCAGGTCAGCATCTGCTTGCCGTCCACGGTCTCCACGTGACGCATCTCGGTCTTGCAAGGGGCGAGAGCGTCCAGAATATGCGCATTCTCGGAAGAAACCTGCCTGTAATCCACTTTCTCACCGTCGATCATAACATCCACGATCTCCGTAGGCATCTGCATATCGCAATATGTTGTATATAAATGCACTGCGCTGCCGATTTCAGAAATCCCGAAAGGCGAGCTGAAGTCATACCACCAGCCGTCCTCCGTCAGACGCCTGATTCCACCGTCCACGTCCGCAGCCCAGAGAGCCTGCAGGCCTTCGGCCAATGCGTTGAAATAGACGGTCTTGGAATTGTCCGCCCATACCGGGCCTGCTGCGAAGTAAGGGAAGTCCCCGGTGAGTTCCTTTCTCTGGCCGAAACTGAACTCGCTTCCCTCTCCGTAATTCACTTCCTGAACCATAAGGCGGGTCTTGTCAGCCTCATATCCCTCGCGCTCCATACTTATCCAGGCGATATAGCGTCCGTCAGGGCTCCATACAGGGTCGGTGTCATAGCCGCCGTCCATTTCGATTCTCTTGCATTCGCCTGTCAGTATGCAATATACATAGATTTCGGTATCGGTGGAGAAAGCGTAGTCCTTGCCGGTCTTCTTGCGGCAGCTGTACGCCACGAACCTTCCGTCAGGGCTCCAGCAGAGCTGCTCGATTCCGGAGAAAGGCTCTGTAGGAAGCTCATAAAGTTCCTCCGTTCCCAGGATATCGAAGGAATTGTCCGGAGTGACCTTTGCGCCCGCGAACGGAGCCACGAAAGTCCTCGGAGTGCTGGTAACCCAGTGGTCCCAGTGCCTGTACATCAGATCCTCTGCGATATAGGCCCCGGCCTTCGTGAGGCGTGAATCCACGCTCTCCGCAGTCTTCACAGGACCAGGTATCGAGCTGACATAGAGAATGTTGGAGCCGTCAGGAGAGAGCTTAAACTCGCTGATTCCTGCCGGAACATCGCTCATCTGCACGGCCTTTCCAAGCTTGTCGCCCTCGAAAGGAGCCTGCCAGATCTGTCCGCCCTGAATATAGAGAATGGACTTGCCATCCACGTTCCAGCGGGCGCAGCTGACGCTCTTTCCGAAACGTGTGAGCTGAACCTTGCCGCTTCCGTCAGGGCTGCAGACGAAAAGGTTGCGGCACGAGCGGTTCTCCTCAATGGAAGTGTAACTTACGCCGTAGAGAATCTTCGTCCCGTCCGGCGACAGCTGAGGATCGGAAAGGCGTCCGAGGTTAAGCATTATTTCAGGAGTCATCACTCCGCCGTCGACATTGACGTCTGACGGGCCTATATAGCCCGTATCATTCTGTTCATTTCTGCAAGCCATAACTGCAAGTGCGCATCCCAGCACACAGATGATAGTTTTAATCTTCATATAGTTAACTTATTTTGCTATAATCTTTTACCCCGTCGCTAACGCCCGCTGCGAGAAGCGCGTTCTCCGGCCGCGTGAGCGTCGGGTCACGGCCCAGAACCATTTCGGCATAGCTCCGCGCCTGCCCGAGCAGCTCTCCGTCGGCGGCGATCGAGGCTATCTTCAGACTGACCGGCAGACCGCTCTGCATCGTGCCGTCCAGATCGCCAGGTCCACGCATCTTCATATCCTCCTCCGCTATCTCGAAACCGTTCTCGGTAGCGCACATCAGATCCAGCCGGCGTCTGCTTTCCTTCGAAAGCTTTTCATCCCGCACCAGAATGCAGTAGGACTTCTCCGCGCCGCGCCCGACCCGTCCGCGAAGCTGATGCAGCTGGCTGAGCCCGAATCTCTGGGCGCTTTCAATCACCATAAGCGAAGCGTTCGGTACATCGACCCCCACTTCGATCACCGTGGTGGAAACCAATATGTTAGCGCGTCCAGCGGCGAAGGCGGACATATTGAAATTCTTCTCCTCGGCGCTCTGCTGTCCGTGGACTATCGCCACCTTGTACTGAGGCAGCGGGAAAGCCTGCACGATGTCCTCGTAACCCTGCTCGAGGTTCTTCAGATCCATCTTCTCGCTCTCGAAAATCAGCGGATACACCACGAAAACCTGCCGTCCCTTCGCGATCTCATCACGCATGAACTTATGCAGAGCGGCCCGCCGGTTCTGACCTATCTGTATGGTCTGCACCGGTTTACGTCCCGGCGGCATCTCATCGATTACCGACACGTCGAGGTCGCCGTACAGCGTCATCGCCAGCGTGCGCGGAATCGGCGTCGCGGTCATCACCAGCACGTGCGGCGGCAGCGTCTGCAGTCCGCACGCGTCCAGAACTTCCACGGCCGGCAAGCCGTCCAATGCGGCCCTGCCCGGCCCCTTGGCCCACAGTCTGGATCTCTGATCGACTCCGAAGCGGTGCTGCTCATCTATTACCGAAAGGCCCAGGCGCAGGAATTTCACGTCATCCTCGATGAGGGCGTGGGTACCTATTATTATTCCTATGCTGCCGTCCTCGAGTCCGGCGTGGATTTCACGCCTTTCCTTCGCGGTGCTGCTTCCGGTGAGCAGGGCACAGCGGACACCGGTAGGCTTCAGATATTTGGAAACATTCGCAAAATGCTGCTGGGCAAGCACTTCGGTCGGGGCCATAATGCAGGCCTGATAGCCGTTCCCGACCGCGATGAGACAGCTGAGCACCGCCACCATAGTCTTTCCGGAGCCCACATCCCCCTGCAGGAGGCGGTTCATCTGATGGCCGGACATCATATCCGAACGGATTTCCTTTATCACCTTCTTCTGGGCTCCCGTAAGGGCGTAAGGCAGAGCGTTATAGCAGGCATT
This sequence comes from Faecalibacillus sp., assembly GCA_963604635.1. Taxonomy (GTDB): domain Bacteria; phylum Bacteroidota; class Bacteroidia; order Bacteroidales; family UBA932; genus Cryptobacteroides. The sequence continues at coordinate 12,927 of CAVCRS010000045.1, read as the reverse complement.
GAAAGCCTCTCCCACCTTCGGCATCCGGATGCCGTTCTCGGCGCGGCTGTGTATGTACTTCTGTTTCAGAAGCGACAGCTGCAGAAAGAACAGTTCCTCGAATTTCAGGCGGTAACGGGCCCGGGCGAGGGCGTCATTGTCCGTCGGAAAATGTATATTTCGGATGGCGTAGCGAAGCGGCACGAGCCCTTTTTCTTTCAGGACATACTCGGGGAGGGTCTCCCTGACTTCCGGAAGGGCGCGAGAGAGAGCGGCGTCTATCAGGCGGGTCATCACCTTGTTGGTGATGCCGGCGGTCTTGAGTTTTTCAGTGCTGGTATAGACTCCCGTGAGGGTTCCTCCGGGGATAGAGGTGGAAGTCTGCCTAGACACCTCGACAGGTTCGGCGACCGCAGACTGGGCCGGAGGGACAGGATTGGCCGCAGGCCGCGAAGATTCCTGAGCATCAGGCTGATGCGTCATTCCGGCAGGCAGCGGATCGACCTCGGGGTGGACCATACTGAAACGGCCGTTGTAGCTCTGCGGGCGGCCGAAGAATATGAAGGTCCCGCCTGCGCGGTAGCGGGAGAAACTCCATTTTATGCCTTTGAAGAAGACCATTTCCATCCGGCCGCTGCTGTCCGCCACAACAAGAGTAAGGCGCTTGACGGCGTTGAAACGGATGGCGCGGGCTCCGGTCTTGGGGTCAACGGGGAAATTGTTCACCTCGCCGGCCGGGCCGATCTGGTAGAAAAGCGAGTTCTGCGGGCCGTAGAGGCTGACGCTGACTATGCTTGCGATGACCTGGACCTGGGCTTCCGAGGAGTCGAGGCTCGCGATTGCCCGGACCTGGCTGCGGTCGGTGTAGCGGAAAGGATAGAAGTGCAGGAGATCCTCGAAGGTATTGATATCCAACTCCTTCTTCAGCATCTCCGCTCTTTTCGGCCCCACGCCCGGCAGAAATTGTATGTCATCCTTCAGACAGCCCATCGTTTCAGCAGATTATAAGAGCGGGGCGAGCAGACGTATGATGGAATCCCAGAGATGGCGCAGATGATGCTTGCCCTCGATGTCCTCATGGAAGATTTCCGTGCAGAGTTCCATATCGTGCTCGAAGATTTCGCGGCTGTGCGCGGCCGTCTCGGGGCCGTACATATAGGTATTCATCTCGTAGCTGAGCTCAAGACTGCGGTAGTCGAGATTGCAGGAGCCGACCATCGAGACGTAGTCGTCCGACACGAAAGTCTTGGAATGGATGAACGGACCGTCATTGCGGAACAGGCGCACGCCGGCGCGCAGAAGTTCCAGATAATAGGAGCGGTTTATAGGAGTCAGGAGGCCTATGTCGGCCTTGCGCGGCATCATTACGCGCACATCCACACCGCGCAGCGCAGCGGACTTGATGGCGTCGAGCAGCGACTCCGGCGGCATAAAGTACGGGGACTGCAGCCAGACGTACTTTTTCGCGTGGTTCAGAATCCACACGAGCCCGAGAGTGAGGAAAGGCCAGCTCGTGTCCGGATCGCCGGGGACAAGCTGCACGGGAACAGTGTGCGCGCTTTTCCCCGGCTGCCCGCAGGCGGCTGGTGCAGGGCCGGATTGGCCGTCAGGCCAAGTGGATGATTGGCCGTCAGGCCCCGGAGTATCAAGAAGTTGCATTGGAGCGACGGTCGGGAAGAGCTCGCTGAACGGAGCGTCGATCTTGCCGCCGGAGGTGATGAAAGCGTCGAGAAAGTACATCTGCAGGGCGGCGACGGCCTTGCCAGTGAAGCGGAGGTGGGTGTCCCGCCAGCCGTCGTAGTAGTCGTCGCTGATGTTCATTCCGCCGGTGTAGGCGATCTCGCCGTCGATGACCACTATCTTGCGGTGGTCGCGGTAGTTGAGCTTGGCCGCGAGCCCCAGCAGATTGCTGAATGTCGGAGTGAACTTCACGACCTCGACCCCGGCCTTTTTCATCTCGTTGTAGTAGGACGGGCTTATGTCGAAGTTGGCGATGTTCTCGCGGATGAAGCGGACTTTCACGCCTTCGCGGGCCTTCTGCATCAGGAGTTCGCGGAATGCCGTGCCCATACGGCCCTTGCGGAAGTAGAAATACTCCATATGGACATATTTGCGTGCCGCGCGGATGTCCGCCATCAGGGATTCGAGCTTTTCCTGGCCGCTGGTGAAGATCTTCAGGTCCTCCGCATCAGATACCGGAGATGCCATTCCACGGCGCAGGAGCTTTACAAGCGGCTGATATTCAGGGTCGATTTCTGTGCCGGAGCATTCGGAGCTGACGAAATTCTTCAGGTACGGTTCCTCGGAATTCTGCAGGACGGAGAAAAATTTCTTGTGGTTCCGCTGGATGTACCCCGGTCGGCGGAAATCTATGCCGAGCAGGATGTAGAGCAGCAGACCCACTACCGGGATGGCTGCGATGAGCAGGATCCAGACGAGTTTCTGGGAGGAACTCTTTTCATCAGTGAGTATGACAACCACCGTTCCCACCAGTATGAGCAGGAAGAGAATGGACAGTATGGTCGAAAGACTCAGTGACATATCCGCAAATATATGCAATTATATTCAAAGATGTTTCATTCTGCAGAGGTAAGTGACTCCTGAAAAATAACTGAACCCGCCGAGTGCGCAGGACTTTTCCCAGCTCACCCGGCGGCTTTTCCATTTATTCAGACACAGAGGGCAGTTAGCGGGCACAAAAAAAGGTACCGGCTTTTCAGTCAGTACCTTTCGAGCGGGATACGGGAGTCGGACCCGCCTCCTTGGCTTGGGAAGCCAATGCACTACCGATGTGCTAATCCCGCGATGAAGCAGTGCAAATATAGTGATTTTTTATTAACTTGAGCCGATTTTCCGAGATTATGGGATTCGGAGGCGTTTATTTACGACGCCGGGAGCCCTGAGGAAGCGGAAAAGTGCAGACTTATGAAATTCGTGCTCATTAACCAGGCCCTCTTCAACAGAGGCGATGAATCCGCCCACAAGGCATTGGTATATAACCTGTTGTTGAAGTTTCCAGACTGCAGCATCGAGGTGCTTTTCGTAGGCAGGGATCCCCGTGCCCTGGAGGATTTCTACATAACGGACCCACGCGTGGAATATACGAATCTCCCGGTCTCGGACTTTTTCAGGAATTCCTATATCCGCATCCTGAAGACCGGTCTGCTGTGGCGCTGGTTCGTGATGAAGACCCCGAGGAAGATTTTCGCGAAGTACCGCAGCGCGGAATGGGTCATCTCATCGCCCGGCGACGCAAGCCTGGGAGCCCGTTATGACTGGGACCATCTCTTCCTTCTGAAACTGGCCCAGATGGCCGGCGCCCGCATCGCCTACCTCGGGCGCTCCATAGGCCCGTTCCCTGACGGAAGCCCTATGGTCAGAAGATTCAACAGTCTGTCCATAAAGGCATTGCGTAAGCTGGACTTCATTTCGCTGCGCGACGTGGAATCTGAAGAAATCGCCGCCGGACTCGGTCTGAAGTTCCAGTCCACCTACGACCTTTCCTTCCTCGGCACTCCCCTCGCCCAGATTCCTTCAGTCATCCGCGAGAAGACCGGGGAGGACTACGCCATCGTGGTCCCGAACTATCTCGTGCAGTACCCGGAGCTCCGCTCGAAAGTCTCCCCGACAGCCATCCGCGAATTCTACGCCGAGCTGCTCCGGGACACTCTGGAGAAATTCCCTGACATCCGCATCGTGCTCCTCCCGCAGCTGTTCAACGGCTCCAGCTATCTGGGGCGCGATATGAAATTCTTCCAGGATGTCGCTGATACCGTGAAGGATGAGAGGGTGGTCGTAATCTCGGACGAGTGCAGCTCGGACATACACCAGGCCATCTACAGGGACGCCCGTTTCGTGATTGGCGGAAGCCTGCACAGCACTGTATTCGCGATTAACAATGACGTTCCGTTCGTGGCGCTCTGCTTCGAGCCGCGCGCGCGCAAGACTCTCGCCCGTCTGGGCAAGGCGGACCGCATCGTGGACATTTCCGATGCGTTCGAGGTGCGCAGCGAGGAGAAATTCTCGCGTCAGGCGATCGGCGCCAGCGGCCCGAAGATGCTGAGTCTGGACTCGCGCGTCGCGATCACCCGCATAATGCAGAAGCTTGATACTCTGCGGCCTGACCCTGCGGCTCAGTCCAATGCCAAAGCTCTCACCGCCTCCGCCTTCGCCCTCGCCTGCGAGATGATGTCTCGCGAATAGAAAATAAAAATAAGGGGGGGGGTGAAAAAAGTTATTTTTTCACCCCGATAAATTTTACTTGCGGACTAAATACTTCAGCCAGAAATCGTGGTCCGCGGCCGTGGAGTGCCGTCCCTGAGCGCCGCGATAGCCGTGCATACCGTCAGGATAGATCATCAGTTCGAAACACTTCCCCTGCTTCTGGAGTTCATCCACGAGCTGGAGAGTATTCTGGAAATGCACGTTGTCATCGCCCGTTCCGTGAGTGAGTTTCAGCATCACCGAGCCGTCATTGTTCTCGTAAGTCACAGGATATGAAGAAACTGAACTCATAACGCGCGAAGCCGCGTAACCGTCCGGGTTTGCCTGCGGAGTCTCCATAAAGCGCTCGGTATAATGCGAATCATAGAGCATCCAGTCATAAACGCCGCCGCCGGCAATTCCGTAATGGAACACGTCCGAATGCTCGAAAAGCAGCAGGGCCGTCATCGAACCGCCGAAAGAGAAACCCTCGATGCCGATCTTATCCCCATCGACATAGGGCTGGGCCTTCATATACTCGCCCCAGGCCACGAAATCCTTCACCGGAGCGGCGGTCAGATTGCGGAAATCCTCATCGGTTCCCCTGCGTCCGTGATGACCGGCCACACGGGAGTCGGCCACGATATGGATGATGCCGTGGTCGCTCCACCACTGGTTGTCCCCGTTCGGAGTGATCCAGCGGTCGCGCACATAGGCGGTTCCAGGGCCGCCATAGATCTCGAAATGAACCGGATACTTCTTCGCAGGGTCGAAATTCTTCGGATAGACTATCTGCGCAGGGAGCTCGAAGCCGTCCTCGGCGGTCATAGTAATCAGCTGAGGCAGAGCATATTTGGCCGGATCGTAATCATCTCCCCTCCTGTCTGCAACGCGGAAGCAGGTCTTGGCGTATCTCTGGTCGATTCTCCTGCCTCTAGACTCGGAAGAAGCCAGCAGTTTGCGGGTCTTCCAGGCTCTTTCGGCGCGGGCGGTCTCATATATCCAGATCTGGGTAGGGGTATCGAAAGAGGAAAGGGACACCACGAAATGTTTTCCGTCAGGAGAGAAAGACACCAGCGAGGCATTGAGGGAAGGGTCAGTGAGGGTGGAAATCTCCCCCTTCGCATTGACCTTATAGACCGCCTTCTTCGCGAACACGTCGCGGGTGGCGCTGAAATACACGTCATCCCCATCGACGCGCAGCAGCGAGATGTTCAGATTGTGTCCGTCGGTGAGGCGTCGGAGGGTCTTGCCGTCATAGGAGAGGAAATATATCTGCTCGTAACCCGTCTCGAAACTGCGGGCCATATACAGGCCTCTCTCTGTGAAGATGACCTCCTCGATCCAGTCCAGCCAGGTGTCATAGTGCTCCGAATAGACCTCGGTCTTGCTTCCGTCCTCGGCGGAAACGGCATAGAGGTTCAGATCGTGCTGCAGACGCGGCTCGCGGGCTATGTAGAAATACCGGCTGTCCCCGCTCCAGAAAGGGATGCCGAAATACTGGTCCTCTTTCGGGTCGAAATCGGCCCAGACAGTTTCGGGCTTCCAGCCCTCGGTTGAGAATGCCCCGCTGATATCGACCATTCCTATCTGTACTTCAGGGTTGGGCTCGCCCGCCTTCGGATAGCGGGTACGGCTCAGCTTACCGTCCTGTCCCACAGGGGAATAGATAGGAAACATCGGGACTTCGCTGTTGTCGAAACGGTAGAATCCTATTTTCCTGGAGTCCGGAGACCACCAGAAGGCGCAGTAGTTCGAGGCCCTTCCGAGAATCTCCTCGTAATAGACCCAGGACGCATAGCCGTTCAGAATCAGGTCGGACCCGTCGAAAGTCAGCCGCCTTTCAGCCCCGCTTGCGATGTCAGCCACCCAGAGGTCATTGTCACGGGTGAATGCAATCATCGTGGAATCAGGGGAATAGCGCCTGTTCACAGCCCCTTCCGGGGAGAGGGGCATCCGTGAATACTTCGCCGGAGCCTGAACTCCTTCGATAACTTCGTAATAGCGGGTATCCACCGCGAAGGCCTTCTCATCCTTGAAACTGCCGTCGTAAGTGAAAACCACCCTCTCATTTGAAACCCACTTCCAGAGGAAAGGGATGTCATTGAACTCTGAAGCTCCCGCCACGGTGCTCATCCCGAGCAGCAGGGCCGCAACGCCTAGCAATCTTTTTATCATAATTATTCAATATTTATTCAAATCTTATATACAAATCTTAAAAACGGCTACAAATCTTTAATTTCATTTCATAAACATACGGTCCGGGAAGTTCACCAGATACACCTTTTCCGTAGCGCGGGTAAGCGCGGTATAGAGCCATTTCATATCGTCCGGAGTCATTTCCTCTGCCCAGAAAGGATTGTCTATGAACACGCACCCCCACTGGCCGCCCTGGGACTTGTGGCAGGTGATGGCGTTCGCGTATTTTATCTGAAGGGCGTTGTAGAACGGGTCCTCCCGGACTGCATCGTAACGCTTCTTTTTCGATGTGATATGCGCATAGTCCGCAGAAACTCCCTGATACAGAGCGTTCTGCTGCTCGTAGGTCAGGGCGGCGGACTCGGAGTTCAGGGTGTCCAGACAGACCTTCACGACCGTCTCCCGGTCGTCATAGTCAGGGAAACTGATCCGCGCATCCGCGAAATGCAGCCCGTAGCGTTCGACATAATGATTTATGCTGCAAAGCTTTACTATATCTCCATTCGCAATGTAGTCCATTCCCTTTATATCCTCCACGAACTGATAGCAGTTCTTCACTATCATCAGTTTGTCCCCCCTCTCCAAAGCCTCCTCCTTGTACTGGACCGCTCCGCGGATTCCGAGGTTGTAACGGATGGCCCGCTTGTTCGAGCGGCACAGGATAATAGTCTCATCCTCACCATATTGCGAATACGCATCGGTGATTTTCTCTATCAGGTCCCCGCCGCCAATCCGCTCTATGTCCTTCATTCCCCTGACATCCAGCCTGAAAGCGGAGAAATCCCCGTAATTCCCGCCGGAGGATATCATCTCACGGATCAGGGTGGCATTGGACAGGATGCCGCTTTCGGCAGCCTGTCGGACTACCGTGTGCAGCTCCGCGTGGCAGACTCCCCCGAACAGGCGCATATAATCCTGCGACAGCGCGGGACTGCAGTCGAGGCCCACCGGGGGGAGCTGCGCCGCGTCGCCGACCAGAATCAGACGGCAGTCGGTTCCCGCACGCACGAAGCTCACGAGGTCTTCGAGCAGATTGCCCGAGCCGAAGCTCGCAATGGACTGCTGCTGAGCGGAATCGCTTCCTATGAGCGACACTTCGTCGACTACGAAGAGAGTCGATTTCGACTTGTTCGGGGCGAGGGAGAATTGGCCGAAACCGTCCGCCCCGACGCTTTTCTGGCGGTAGATATGCTTGTGGACGGTGAAGGCCGGACGGTGTGCATACAGCGAGAGCACTTTGGCGGCGCGGCCGGTCGGAGCGAGGAGCACGGTATTGAGCTGCAGCTCCGCCAGACCGTCGATGATGGCGGCGAGCGCGGTGGTCTTGCCCGTGCCCGCATAGCCGTTGACCACCATTATGTCCGCGTCGTCGCCCGCGAGAAAACTCCCTACCGAGCGCAGCAGGCTGTCCTGGCAGGCAGTGGGCTCGAAGCTCAGATGCGAGAGAAAATGCTTGTAGAAATGTTCCGCCCTGTCCATCGCTGCCTACTTTGCTTTGCGGGAGAAGATCATCGCGAGCACGGCGAGAATCGGATAGATCTCGATGCGTCCGAAGAACATATCCATCGAATAGAGGAATTTCGCGGCGGCGGAAATGGAATTGAACGAGCCCATATTGCCCAGATCGCCGAGCGCCGGGCCCACGTTGCCCATACTCATCACGCTGGCGGCGAATGCGTTGAGAGAATCTACACCGAGCAGCAGACTTATGAAGATGGAGAGCACGACGAAGAGGCAGTAGAGCGTCAGATACAGCATCTGCGCAGAGATGTCCTCCTGCTTGATGACGTGTTCGCCGAGTTTGACGTCAGTGACCGACGAAGGGTGAACCACCTGAAGCACACGATGCTGCACAGCCTTGAAGAACACCAGCACGCGGTCCGCCTTAACGCCACCGGAGGTCGAGCCCGCGCAGCCGCACATAAGTCCCGCGAAGAGCATAACGACCCCTACAGTTATCGGCCAGGAAGCGTTGTCCGTCAGCGAGAATCCCGTGGTCGAGGCGGTACTCAGTATCTGGAATGTACTTATCCACAGGGATTTGCCCCAGGACTCAGCGCAGCCGTCCGCTCTCAGCAGACAGGTCATCACCAGAATGAAGAGCAGCAGCGAGAGCAGGTAGAACTTCAGCACCGGACTCTTCAGCGGTTTGAGCGAGCGGGTCGCGAAGACCAGGTACAGCATACCGAAATGCACGGAGGTCAGCAGCATGAAGAACATCGAAATGGCTTCGATCCAGCGCGAGTCAAACGATGCGATGGAGGTCGCGCGCGTACTGAATCCGCCCGAGGCGCACACGCTGAAGGCGTGGTTCACAGCCTCGAAGGGCGTCATTCCTGCCGCCCAATACGCAAAGAATGCGGCGGCGTTCATTATCAGATAGACTGCCGCGAACATCTTCACAATCTTGTTCGCGTGGGTCGAGTAGCCCTCCCTGGAGAGGGACGAGAGTTCCATATTGGTGAGACGGAGTCTCACCGGGCTCGAATTCGGAATGATCAGAAGCAGGAACACCACGACTCCGAGACCGCCGATGAAATGGGTGGAGCTGCGCCAGAAGAGCAGGGAATCCGGGAGCATCTCCACATTGTCCAGTATGGTCGCGCCCGTGGTGGTGTAGCCGGAAACGCTCTCGAACCAGGCGTTGGCCACGGTGAACGGGCCGCCCCAGAGGGCATACGGAAGCATCCCGAAGATGAAAGACAGCAGCCAGGAGAGCACGATGATCATAAAGCCGTCGCGCAGGGTGATGGACGGGGATTTGCGCACGAATATGAACGGGAAGATCCCCACTATGAACGTGATGGTGAAGGATATGAGCAGAGCGGTGAGGGCGCTGTCGTTCCCGTTCGCCACGGAAACCAGCACGGAAAGCAGCATGAACAGTGCGCTCACGAGCAGGGCGAAGCCCACATTTCTACTTATAGCCTTGATATTCATCCTATTGTTTGTTCTGCTGAGTCAGATTCTGACGCATCGCATTGAGGCGTTTGCGCAGCTGCTGGTTCTCGGAAGCGACATCGGTTATGCCGGTATTGAGTTCGGAAAGCTGGTCGTCCCCGTCAAATTCCACGCTGTAGCGCTTGCCCATATCCCGGTAGTTCTTCAGTGCGCCGAGCATTCTGTATAAAGGCGATACGTAATAGGCGTTCAGGAAGAAGAAGAGCATCACGATGAGAAGCAGCCCCACTCCCACGGCCACGATGGCGGGGATGATGCTGCGGTAGAATCCGCGCTCGAAAGTCCCGGCATTTCTGTTAAGGTCATCGTAGATGGAAGCGTCCAGAGCGTCGATGTCCGCCCGGAGGTCATTATAGACAGGCTGGAGGCGCTCGAAATACCAGGAGCGGGTGTCTATGAAGTCGGACTGGAGTACATTCGCAAGTTCCTGACAGGTAAGCGAATAGCGGGCGAAGGACTGTCTTGCGGTATCGACATAGGCAATCGATGCCGGGGATTTGAGAGCCTGACTGAGGCTGTCACAATGCTCCAGGAACTGCGTTTCCCTGAGGTCCGGAATATCGACCGCGATATCGTCGCCGATTACGGCGAGGATGTCCAGATGGTCGGAGCCGATGATGGCCGCCAGCCTCTGGGAAGTGTTGATACACTGGATATTGTCAGCCATAAGGCCAGTCACGTAGTTGCTCATCCGCACATACATCATCACCGATATGATGCTGGACACCAGAAGCATTGCCGCGATGGCGCTCAGGCTGAGACCGAGCTTGATTCTGATGCCGAGTTTTGCGGACAATATTTTTACAGTCTTTCCCAAAATACACCTATTTTACAAATAGCAAATATAGACAATAATTGTGAATAGTCCATAACTGATTTTCATCCGGTAAAATTATTAATATTCCGCTTGCTATTTCTAAATTATTTTCTTATATTTGCCCTACTAACCCCAATAAGTATGAGTACTAATTTTCTAAGCGACCCGGATAGTAAAAATTCTACCCTGAAAAGAGAAATTTTACGCCTGTGCATAATTAAAGGCGGCTACAGCATCGCCGATCTCAGCAGAGACACGAACACGAGCGTTCCTACAGTGACCAAGTTTGTCGGAGAACTTATGGATGAGGGCTTCATCCAGGACCTGGGCAAGCAGGGTACGGCCGGAGGACGCCGCCCGAGCATTTACGGCCTGAATCCGGAGGCCGGATATTTCATAGGCGTGGACATCTCCCGCCAGCATTTCCATATCGCCATCGCGGATTTCAGCGGCGAGCTGAAGAAATTCGTACAGGACATCGAATTCGTGCTGGAAGCCTCCGCCGATTCGTTCAGAACCCTCTGCGCGCTGGTGAAGAACTCAGTCGTGGCGGCAGGTGTGAATTGGGACAAGGTTCTCGGCGTGGGAGTCAGCCTGTCCGGGCGCGTGAATCCGGAGAAGGGCTACAGCCTGTCCTATTTCGTAAGCGAGGACCTGCCTCTGAGGTCCTTCCTGGAACAGGAGCTCGGGATTCCGGTGACCATCGAGAACGATTCGAGGGCGATGACTTACGGCGAGTATCTGACTTCCACAAAAAACAGGGAGCAGAATATGCTCTTCATAAATCTGAGTTGGGGTCTGGGAATGGGTATGATCCTGAACGGTAAACTGTTCTACGGAAAGTCCGGATTCTCAGGGGAGATAGGGCACTTTCCTCTTCTGGACAACGACAAGATCTGCCGCTGCGGCAAGGTGGGCTGTCTGGAGACCGGGGCTTCCGGCTCGGCCCTTCACGATATGATCGTGGAGAAGCTCGCCGAGGGCAGAATATCTTCTCTGTCAAAGATTTACGCCCAGAATAAAGACGTAACCCTGGATGAAATCCTGCAGGCCGTGGAGGAGGAGGATGTGCTGGCCATCGACGGCATCGAGGAGGTCGGCAAGACTCTGGGACGCGGCATCGCGGGGCTTATCAACATCTTCAATCCGGGGCTCGTGGTCATCGGCGGGCGCCTCATAGTGGGCCGCGACTACCTGCTCTTCCCTATCAAGACGGCCGTGAACAAGCTCTCTCTGAACCGGGTAAGTTCCGACACCTCCATCCGCTTCTCCGAACTGGACCGACAGGCGGCCTCCGTCGGAAACTGCCTGCTGAGCCGCAGCAAACTGCTGGGGTTAATGTAATTACTCGACCTTGTACGAATCCTTGAGCGCGGTGGTCTTGTTGAAGATCACGCGGTCGGCGGTGCTGTCCTTGTCGCGGAAGTAGTAGCCGATGCGCTCGAACTGCACTGCGAGGCCGCTCCGGTCCTCGAGAAGAGCAGGCTCGGCGTAACCCTTCGTCACGATAAGGGACTCAGGGTTCAGGAAATTCTTATAGTCCTTGTCCTCCGGCACCTGACTCATATCGGCGAGAGTGAACAGACGGTCGTAGTTGCGAAGTTCGACCTCCTTTGCGTGAGGGATGGACACCCAATGGATGGTTCCCTTCACGGAGCGCCATTCGCCGCTTCCCGGACGGGTGGAAGGATCGTAGGTGCAGCGAAGCTCAACTACCTTGCCGTCAGCGTCCTTCACAACCTCCTCGCACTTGATGATATAAGTGTATTTGAGACGGACCTCGCCTTCCGGTTTCAGACGGAAGTACTTCTTAGGAGCATCCTCCATAAAGTCTGCGCGGTCGATATACATCTCGCGGCTGAACGGCACCTTGCGGGTGGCGCCTTCCGGCTCCGCAGGATTCAGAGGACAGTCGAACCACTCGACCTGGCCCTCAGGGTAATTGGTCAAAGTAACCTTTATAGGATCCTCACCCACAACCATATAGCGGTTCGAGCGGGCGTTCAGGTCCTGACGCACGCACCACTCCAGAAGCTGGATGTCCATAAGCTGGTCGCGCTTGCTCACGCCAATCTTCTCGCAGAACATCTTCAGAGCCTCAGGGGTATAGCCGCGGCGGCGCACTCCGCAGAGCGTAGGCATACGCGGGTCATCCCAGCCGGCCACATAGCCCTTCTGGACGAGCTCGAGAAGCTTGCGCTTCGACATAAGGGTATAGGTGAGATTCAGGCGCGCGAACTCGTACTGATGGCTCGGGAAGATGCCGAGAGTCTGGATAAACCAGTCATACAGAGGACGGTGAACGTCGAATTCGAGGGTACAGATGGAATGTGTGATATGTTCGATGGAGTCACACTGTCCGTGGGTGTAGTCATACATCGGGTAGATGCACCACTTGTCACCCGTGCGGTGATGGCTCGCGTGCTTGATTCTGTAAAGGATAGGGTCGCGGAAGAGCATATTCGGATGCGCCATATCTATCTTCGCGCGCAGAACCTTCTCGCCGTCAGCGTATTTGCCGTCCCTCATCTCGCGGAAGAGCTTCAGATTCTCCTCAGGGGTGCGGTCTCTCCACGGACTGTTCTTTCCGGGAACCTCGACTGTGCCTCGGTTCTCGCGCATCTGCTCCTGAGTCTGGTCATCGACATAAGCCAAACCTCTCTGTATCAGCTGCTCAGCCCACTCGTAAAGCTGATCGAAATAGTCAGATGCGTAGAGTTCCTTCTCCCACTGGAAGCCAAGCCACTTGATGTCTTCCTTGATGGCGT